>DASVDU010000020.1:0-16602 GCA_036380915.1 Hyphomicrobiaceae bacterium
GCCATTCGCTTCCGCGTCTCGTCGAGACGGCGGGAGGCGATTGCGCAGGCTGCGCCCAAACCGACGATGAATGCGACATTTTCAGTGCCGGGCCGAATCCCGTGCTCCTGCCCCGCTCCCACAATAAGCGGCGGCAACTTACCGCCCTTGCGGATATACAGCGCGCCGACCCCTTTTGGGGCATAGAGCTTATGTCCCGCAATGGTCAGCAGGTCGACGCCCAGCTCCCTGACGCTGACCGGAATTTTGCCCACCGATTGCGCGGCATCCGTATGAATGAGTGCACCGCGCCTTTTCGCTTCGCGAGAAATTCTCGCGACTGGCTGAATCGTTCCGATTTCATTTTGCGCATGGATGATCGTGACGACAGCCGTTTGGTCATCGATTGCGCTTGCGACATCGTCCGAGGAAACGATGCCGTTCCTTTGCGACGGAACACGCCTGACCCCGTAGCCTGAACGCTCCAGCAGGTCACAGCACGCAGCCGTTGCCGGATGCTCGATGTTGGATGTGACGATATTCGACCTGCCGTGGCCTAAAGCGACGGCACCGCGAATTGCGAGATTGCTCGCTTCCGTGGCGCCGCCGGTGAAGATGATCTCTTCGGGGGCAGCCTCGATGAGGCTGGCGACGCGTGCCCGTGCTTCCTCAACGGCATCGCGTGCCCGTTTGCCCAGGGGGTAGCTGGATGACGGGTTGCCGAACTCGCCCTGCAGGAACGGCAACATCGCGTCGAGCACCTCCGGATCGACGGGCGTTGTCGCGTTATAGTCGAGGTCGATCTGAGCCACAGCGGAGTCCCTTCGAAAAAAGCCGGGCGCAGCTGATCCGCGCCCGGCCGAATTGAAAGCAGCCGTCAGGCCGTCACTTCCTTGGCCGTGATCTTGTAGGTGAACGTATCGGGATCGAGGCAGTCGAGCCTGCCCTCCGCCGTCTCGGCCTGCGGATACATCAGGAATTCCAAAGTTGGTCCTTTGGCGCCCGGCAGGTCGAGGTCGTGCGCGACGTTGTAGGCGAGCCAGTTGCCCTCCCACGAGCCGAACAGAGCCTTCCGCGCAGCGGCAACTTTATCGTCCGAGATGGACAGATTGCCGGGTGGCTCCTCGAGGATCACCTTGCGGACATCGGCGGGATCGACCGGCACCCAACCGAAGCCTGAGAGGTAGACCTCGGCCCGGCAATGCTGCGCCTTGGTGACCACCTCCGAGCCTGCACCCAAGCTCTTGTAGCCGAATTTCGATGGAGCGACGCGCAAACCATAAATGTCACGAGCGGGGAGTCCTGCAGCGCGCGCGAGGCCGACGTAGAGGGCATTGAGGTCGGCGCACTTGCCGCCCAGGTTCCCGCTCTTCAGCATCGAGGCGATGTCGCCGATGCCGCAGCCCCGCGTGTTGGGATCACGATGTGTATTCTCGACGATCCATTCGTAGATGCGGCGCGCTTTCTCCAGATCGCCGCTCGCGCCGGCGGTGATCTTGTCGGACGTTTCCTTCACGATGCCGTCCGTGGGGATGAGCTCGGTTGCCGACGTGTAGAGCTCGCGGTCAGCGCCGGAGAGCGAGGGGGCGCCGCCTGGCTTGCTCAGGTCGATGGCGCGGTCTCGGGTCGAGAACTTGCTTGTCACCTCGATGGCAGCCGGCTCGCCTTCGGCCCAAACGACATGTAGGAATTCCGCGCCGTATTTGGAATCGCGCTTGATTTCCGCGGTCTTGGCGTTGGTCGTCCAGGTGCTGCCGCCGGGACGGAACCATTCCGGGTCGCTGAACGCCGGCAGGGGCACCCAGGCTTGCACCACGCCCGCCGGCTTGCTGATTTCCAGGCGCGTGACTGTCTCGAACGTGCGCCACGCGCCGGGTCTTGGAGCGAACGTGCTCTGGGCTGATGCCAAGCCGGGATACAAAGTCGCCGCGCCGAGTACTGCCCCGGCCCGCAAAACGTCCCGTCGATTTACCGCCACCATCATGTTTCCTCCGGTTTTGATAGGTGAGAATCAGTTGGAATGGCATGCGCCCATGTTCTCGAGCAGAGCCAGTACGTCCGGTCGCTGCCAGTCGAGATCCCCCTCGACCTGCAGGCGAATAGCGCCGGTCGGGTCGACGACGAAAGTGGTCGGCAGTACACTCACGCCCCATGCCTTCGTCGTACTCCGGTCGGCATCGAGGAGAACCGGGAATTCGACAGGGCTTGTCTCGAAATAGCGTTTCACGCGTGCCGGCGGCTCGGCGACGCTCACCGCCAGAACCGCAAGGCTCCGGCCTTTATCGCGCGCCAAGAGCTTTGAGAGGGAAGCAAGCTCTGGTCGGCATGGCTCGCACCAAGTGGCAAAGAAATGTACCAGGATGGTCTTGCCGGCTGATTGCTCGAGCTTGTGCCGTGATCCGTGGATGTCATCAAGCGTGAGCGCAGGTGTCTCCTTGCCCGCTACTGCCTGCAATTGGGGGTGAGGTGCGCTCGTCTTCGATACTTCGAAATAGAAACCACTTGCGTCCGCAAGGACAGCAGACACGCTCGCCACGAGCGTCAGATACAGCAACCCTGCGAGCTCAAAAGAACGAGCCCGCCATGGTGACGGTATGAAACTGAAGCCCCGACCCGCGGGAGCAGCGTGGCTGCACATGAAGTGCCGTAAAAAATACGTGATTTTGCAGGGCAGTCAAGCGGTGAAGGCGGCTGGGCGGCGTGTTGACCGCTACGTTCCAGGTGCTCTGGGGCTTTAATGCATTGAAGATGAATGATAATTTGTAGACTTTGCATAATTTTGCAACATCACATTGACGGAGTTCACTTTTCTGGCCTAACCTGCCGTGGTCCCTGGTCTCTACAGGAGGGAGCACTGATGAACCTCGAAGTCTCTCGCCGACACTTCATGAAGCTGGCAGGTGCCGGCGTCGCGGGGTCGGCTGTAACCGCTTTCGGGTTTGGGGAGGCGGAGGCACAGCTCGCTGCGCACGTCCGGCCCTACAAGCTCGCGCAGACGAAAGAAGCGCGCACTATCTGTCCCTATTGCGCAGTTAGCTGCGGGATGATGGTCTTTTCAGCCCCCAACAAGGCGAACGGCGGCAAGCTGGAGGTCACCCACATCGAGGGCGACGTCGACCATCCTGTCAACCGCGGAACTCTTTGCCCGAAGGGCTCGGCTGCGATCGACTACATCCGCTCCAAGTCGCGGGTGAAATACCCGATGTATCGCAAGCCCGGCTCCAATACGTTCGAGCGCGTGAGCTGGGACTTCGCGATGGACCGCATCGCGAGACTGATGAAGGACGATCGTGACGCGAACTTCATCGAGAGGAACAAGGATGGCGTAATCGTCAATCGCTGGACGACGACGGCCTTCCTGTCGGGAAGCTCCCTCACGAATGAAGGCGGCTGGCTGACCTACAAGGTCGCTCGCGGCCTGGGAATGCTCCAGCTCGAAAACCAGGCTAGGATCTGACACGGACCGACGGTGTCCAGTTTGGGCCCAACGTTCGGTCGCGGTGCGATGACCAACAGCTGGACTGACATCAAGAATGCTGATGTCATCTGGATTATGGGTGGAAATGCTGCGGAGGCCCACCCCTGCGGATTCAAATGGGTAACTGAGGCGAAGCACCATCGCGGTGCCAAGCTGATGGTGGTCGACCCACGGTTCACGCGGTCGGCTGCTGTTGCGGATCACTACGCACCCATTCGGGCCGGAAGCGATATCGCCTTCTTGTCCGGCGTGGTGAACTATCTTCTCACCAACAACAAGATCCATACCGAGTACGTACGCCACTACACGAACGCGTCCTATCTCGTCCGGGAAGGATACGCCTTCAACGAAGGCCTGTTCTCCGGCTACGACGAGGACAAGCGGGCGTACGACCGCAGCACGTGGGAATACGAGATCGGTCCGGACGGCTATGCCGTGCGCGACATGACGCTCCAGCATCCTCGCTGCGTCTTCCAGCTGATGAAGCAGCACTTCGCGCCATATACGCCCGAAGTGGTGTCGCGCATCTCTGGAACGCCACAGGATAAGTTCCTGCGCGTTTGCGAATGGGTGGCGTCGACCGCCAATGGCGAGCGGTCCATGACCATCATGTACGCGCTCGGCTGGACGCAGCATTCGCACGGTGCTCAGAACATCCGCACCGCCGCGATGATTCAGCTGCTGTGCGGCAACATCGGCATCCCGGGCGGAGGTGTGAACGCACTGCGCGGCCACTCCAACGTCCAGGGCATCACCGACGTTGGCACACTGACGGCAGCCATCCCCGGCTACCTGGCCTTGCCGACGGAGAACGAGCCCACGCTCGAGTCGCATCTGGCCAAGCGCAAGTTCACACCCTTGCAGCCGAACCAGACGAGCTATTGGCAGAACTATCCGAAGTTCTTCGTCAGCTTCCTGAAGTCGTTCTACGGTAACAAGGCGACACCAGCGAACAGCTTCGGGTATGACTGGCTGCCGAAACTGGACGTGGCCTACGACTGCTTGCGCATGTTCGAGACCATGTTCCAGGGCAAGACCAACGGCCTGATCTGCCAGGGCTTCAACCCGGTGATGGCAATCGCTCACCAGAAAAAGAGCACCGCTGGGCTATCGAAGCTGAAATTCCTGGTCAGCATGGATCCCATCGAAACGGACACGGCGCGGTTCTGGGAGAACCACGGCGAGGCCAACGACGTGGACCCCTCGAAGATCCAGACCGAAGTGTTCATGCTTCCGGTCACGACGTTCGCCGAGGAGGAGGGAAGCCTTACCAACTCCAGCCGCTGCATCCAGTGGAAGTGGCGGGCGGCGGATCCGAGCTACGAGGCAAAGCCGGACATAGCCATCCTGGCCGACCTGTTCATGCGGATTCGCAAGCTCTATGAACAGGAGGGTGGCAAAGGCGCCGAGCCTCTTCTGAACATCGCTTGGGATTACGCCAACCCGCTCGAGCCGACCGCTGACGAGCTGCTCAAAGAGCTCAACGGCAAGGCTCTGGCGGACATCAGAGACGCGGAAGGCAACATCATCCGCAGGGCAGGCGAGCAACTCGCCAGCTTCGGCGAGATGCGGGACGACGGGTCGACCGACGGCTCCATGTGGATCTACACAGGAGTCTACGGTCCCAACGGGAACAACTCTCAACGCCGGGATAATAGCGATCCTTCGGGGTTGGGCGTCTACCCGAATTGGGGCTTCAGCTGGCCTGCCAATCGCCGCATCCAGTACAACCGCGCTTCAGCGGACCCCCAAGGGAGACCTTGGAGCGAGGCGAAGAAGTACATGTACTGGGACGGCAGTCGTTGGACCGGTCCGGACGTCCCGGACTATGTGCCGACGATCCCGCCGGAGCGGGCCACGGGTCCGTTCATCATGAACCCCGAAGGCGTTTCCCGCCTGTGGGTTCGTGGACTGATGGCCGACGGTCCGTTCCCGGTGCACTACGAGCCTTTCGAGTCTCCGGTCGAAAATCCCTTGTTCCCCAAGATCAAGGGGAATCCGGCGGCGCGGGTGTTCGCGACCGATTTGGACGTCTTCGGCGATCCGAAGGAGTTCCCGATTGTCGCGACGACCTATCGGCTCACGGAGCACTTCCACTACTGGACGAAGATGGTCCACATGAACGCGGTCATGCAGCCCGAGTTCTTCGTGGAAATGTCGGAGGAGCTTGCGAGAGAGAAAGGCATCAAAAAAGGAGACATGGTCAGAGTCTGGTCCAACCGCGGCTCGGTCAAAGGCAAGGCCGTCGTGACCAAGCGGCTCAAGCCGCTGACGATCAACGGCAAGGTCGTGCACTCGGTTGGATTGCCACTGAACTTCGGCTTTATCGGCGAGACCAAAAAGGTCGCTCCGATAAACTCGCTGACGCCGCCTGTCGGCGACGCCAACGCACAGACACCGGAGTTCAAGGCGTTCCTTGTTGATATCGAGCCCGTCCGCGGGCCGGTGGCATAGGGAGGTCGAGAGCCATGTATCCTCCAATCGCAAATCCCACCACCGAGCCAACTCCCCCGAAATTCGGGGAGAACGACCTGATACGGCGGTCGGCGTCCACAGTGACGCCGCCAGCCCAGCGCCAGACCGAGGTGGCCAAGCTGGTCGATGTTTCAAAATGCATCGGCTGCAAGGCCTGCCAGACGGCGTGCCTCGAGTGGAACGAGCTCGAGGAAGAGGTCGGTGTGAATGTGGGGGTTTACGACAATCCCCACGACCTCACAGCGAACACCTGGACGCTGATGCGGTACACCGAGTGGGAGAACCCGGAAACCAACAATCTTGAGTGGCTCATCCGCAAGGATGGCTGCATGCATTGCGAGGATCCGGGTTGTCTCAAGGCCTGCCCGTCGCCTGGCGCGATCGTGCAGTACTCGAATGGGATCGTCGATTTCATTCAGGAGAACTGCATTGGCTGCGGCTATTGCATAAAGGGCTGCCCCTTCAACATCCCGCGCATTTCACCGGTCGACAACAAGGCCTACAAATGCACGCTCTGTTCGGATCGCGTTGCGGTGGGGCAGGGTCCTGCATGCCAGAAGGCTTGCCCGACTCAGGCGATCGTATTCGGCCCGAAGGATGAAATGAAGAAGTGGGCCGATGAGCGGATCAAGGACCTGAAATCGCGCGGGTTCGAGAATGCAGGCCTTTATGATCCGCCTGGAGTTGGCGGTACCCACGTGATGTACGTCCTGCAACACGCGGATAAGCCGGAGCTCTATGCGGGATTGCCCAACAACCCGAAGATCAGCCCGGTTGTCGAGGCGTGGAAGGGCTTGAGCAAGTATGCCGGAATGGCCGTTCTCGGCCTGACGGCGGCTGCAGGCTTCGTCCACTACATTCTGCAGGGCCCGAATCGCGTAACCGACGAGGACGAGCAGAACGCGGACAGGCTTGCTGGAGGAAATTCACAATGAGTCAGGCAAAAACTTCGGCGCACCTTCGGGTGCGCCGTTACTCCGGAAGTGCCCGCATCAATCACTGGATCGTGGCGATCTGCTTCGTCCTGCTGATGCTGAGCGGGCTTTCGCTGTTCCATCCATCATTCTATCCGCTGAGCGCCCTGTTCGGCGGGTTGCAAATCGCGCGAGAGATTCATCCGTGGATCGGACTAGTGCTGGTCGTGGCCTTCCTGGGGCTGTTCATCCGCTTTTTCCCCCAGAACTTGCCTGAGACGACCGATTTCGTCTGGCTCGCACGTCTCCGCCACGTGCTGACGGCCAACGATAAATTTCTGCCGGAGGTCGGCAAATATAATGCTGGGCAGAAGTTTGTCTTCTGGTCGCAGTTCGTGCTCATCGGCGTCATGCTGGTGACCGGCATCGGGCTCTGGAGTGAGGGGCGCGCCTACGTCGAGGAGCTTTTCGGCTTTACGACGACCATCGAGCAACAGCGGTGGGCGGCACTGCTTCATTCGTCGGCGGCCGTTCTCGCCATCTCCGTCTGGATCGTGCACGTCTACGCGGCGATCTGGGTGCGCGGCACCATCAGCGGCATGACGCGTGGCACGGTGACCGGCGGCTGGGGTTGGCGCCATCACCGCAAGTGGCTGCGCAAGGAAGTTGAAAGTGGCGGGGCCAAAAAGGTTGCCTAGCCAAAGTTGGCGGGCAGTTACCAGCCTCTCGTAGAACTCATCCTCGGTTCGGGGTGCTTATGACCGAAACTGGCTCAGCCAAATTGCATAGCGTCAACATCGGGGAGGAGGCGAAGCCGCCGGCCGCGGTCCTCCCCTATCCCGCCTCTCTCTTCCTCAACCGGTCGAAGCGGCTCCTCGCACTTGCTCCAGGGCACCAACTCGAACCCTATCTGCGTTTTCTTTCTGTCGTAACGCATGCCCAGCACGACATCCAGGCGGCACTTCCCGACGCTTCAGTTCCACCGCCCGAACAGATCGCGCAGGCTATCGAGCATGGGATGCCGCCTATCTCGCGCTTCACGCTCAAGCCTGACGATGTGAGTCAGACGACAGTCGATCACCTTCTAGAAAATCTCGCGCAGAGACAGCTATCGGCCGAGGCTGCGGCTGCGGTACAAACTTGGCGGAGCATGACCGGCGAGCAGCGTCGAGCCGCCATGGCGGATGCATTCAGCGAGGCGGATTCGCAGGACAGCATCGCTTTTCGCGCCCTCGTTCTGGCCGGACTCCAAGTGCACTTCACGCGCATGGCGGCGAAGCTCGATGCGGCCAGTTTGAAGCCTATCGCGGATGGCGCTTGTCCGGCGTGCGGAAGCCCGCCGGTGGCGAGCTCCGTGGTCAACTGGCCGGGTGCAACCAACACGCGCTTCTGCACGTGCTCGCTGTGCGCGACGATGTGGTACGTCGTGCGGGTCAAATGCCTGCTGTGCAGCTCGACCGAAAGCATCAGCTACCGCCTGATCGACGGCTATCCGGATACGATCAAGGCCGAAACCTGCGACAAATGCCACGGATACGTGAAGATCTTCTATCAGGTCAAAGATCCTGTTTTGGAGGCGCTGGCTGACGATGTCGCCTCCCTCGGCCTCGATATGCTGCTTACCAAAGAGGGTTGGAAGCGGGGTGGCCACAATCCGTTTCTGATCGGCTACTGAGATCATGCGGGCCTGTCCGGGATCGCTGCTTGAGCGTAGGCCATGAACCAGGCGCTCCCCATATCGCCGACGCGTCTTCCGTCAGTCGAACGGGTGCTGCGGACAGATGTGGGTGCGGCCGCGATCGCACGTTTCGGACATGAAGCGACTGTCGACGCCGTACGTCGCGTTCTTGATCAGGTTCGTCAGGCCAGGGGCTCAGCCATCATCGCCCTGCCGGACAAACGAGCCGTTGCGGCCGAGGCATTGGAGCTGCTTGAGCGTGAACATGCTCCGAGCGTTCGCCGCGTATTCAATCTTTCAGGAATCGTACTGCACACAAATCTCGGGCGAGCAGTCCTCCCCGAAGCTGCGATCGAAGCCGCGATCATGGCTATGCGGCAGCCGGTTGCGCTCGAGTTCGACGTCGGCAGCGGCAAACGCGGCGAGCGCGATGATCACGTGCGCGGGCTCATCTGCGAGCTGACCGGCGCAGAGGATGCCGCGATCGTCAACAACAACGCCGGCGCCGTTCTTCTGGTGCTCAACACACTTGCCGCAGGCAATGACGCGATCGTCTCGCGCGGCGAGTTGATCGAGATCGGCGGCTCGTTCCGTCTTCCGGACATCATGGCACGCGCTGGGGCGCGTCTCGTCGAGGTTGGGACGACCAACCGAACACATCTGCGCGATTATGAGCAGGCCATCGGCCAACATACCGGTCTGATCCTCAAAGCGCATACGTCGAATTACCTGATCCAGGGGTTCACCAAGGCTGTTCCGGCGTCGGAGCTCGCCGCTCTGGCTCGGCGGCACAATCTTCCGTTCGTCAATGATCTAGGATCAGGTGCGCTCGTCGATCTCAGTCGTTACGGCCTCAGGCCCGAGCCAACCGTGCGGGAAACCCTCTCCGAGGGCGCGGATCTCGTCACTTTCTCCGGTGATAAGCTGCTCGGCGGTCCGCAAGCGGGTATTATCGCCGGCCGCAAGGATTTGCTCGAGCGCGTCCGCAAGAACCCGATGAAGCGGGCACTACGGATCGACAAAATTCGTTTGGCGGCCTTGGAGGCTGTTCTCAAGCTCTACCGCGATCCCGGCCGCCTCCATGAAACATTGCCGACCCTCAAGTCTTTCGTTCGGCCCCAAAAGGATATCGAGGTCGCGGCAACGCGGCTGCTCGGCCCGATTTCTGCGGCCGTTGGATCGACATACGATGTCGGCATCATCGAATGCAGCAGCCAGATCGGCTCCGGCGCGCTTCCTCTGGAAACCCTGCCGAGCGCAGGGATTGCGATGACTCCAGCCGACCGCAAAGGTGCAGGGACCCGCCTCGAGGCGCTTGCCGCAGCTTTTCGGGCCCTGCCCATCCCAGTGATCGGACATATCAGAAAGGGTGCTTTCGTAATCGATATCCGCTGTCTGGAGGATGAGGCCGCTTTTCTTGCGCAGCTTGATCAGCTGAAGAACAGCATCGGCAAGGGAGTACGCTGCGATGCTGCAGGCTGACTCTCGGCGAGATGAGCGAGATGAGACGGACAGGCGCGCTGAGCGTATGGCCCACGCCGCCGAGGCGGCAGCTCGCGGCGATTACGCCACAGCGCAAGGCATCTGGATGGTCTATGCGCAAGCTGGCTATGCCAGGGCTCAAGCCGAAATGGGGCAATGCTTCCTGCACGGCTGGGGCGTCGAACGCGATCCCGATCTGGCCTGCTTTTGGCTCACTCTAGCGGCGAACGCCGGCGATCCTGTCAGTCAGAGCTTGCTCGGGGATTTCTATTTCAACAGCGAGGCGGGCCGGCCGCAGCCTGCGATTGCCGAAAAATGGTACGTCCGCGCGGCGAAGCAGGGCGACCCGCACGCGCAGGACATGCTGTCCCGGATCCTGATGGAAGGCCGCCACCGTAAGCCGGATTACAAGCAGGCGCACGAATGGGCGTTGAAGGCCGCCGAGCAAGGCGTTGCGGCCGCCATGACACGCCTGGGCCTTCTCTATAACCAGGCGTTGGGCGTCGAGCGCGATCCGAAAAGCGCCGCCGAATGGTGGCGAAAAGCGGCGATCAACGGCGATGCCGATGGGCAGGCTATGCTCGGCGCGGCCTATCACTTAGGCGCTGGTATCGAGCGAGACCGCGTTGCGGCGCTGGCTTGGCTGACACGGGCGCGCCGTGCACGCAGCAAGCTTGCGGACCCGTACTATCCAGTTGTGCGCCAGAGCTGCAGCCCCGATGAGCGGCGTGAGGCAGAGCGTCTTGCGAGCTTACCCCTCGGCGTTGAGGCAAGATCATGATCGTCGGCACCGCTGGACATATTGATCATGGGAAGTCGTCCCTCGTGATGCGGCTGACCGGTGTCGATCCCAGCCGCCTGAAGGAGGAAAAGGCTCGCGGCATCACGATCGATCTGGGGTTCGCCTATTGGCCTCGGCCGGGCGGCGAGATCATCGGTTTCGTTGACGTCCCGGGGCACGAGCGTCTCGTGCACAACATGCTCGCCGGAGCCACGGGCATCGATTTCGTGCTTCTCGTCATAGCGGCCGATGACGGAGTGATGCCGCAAACGCGCGAGCACTTGGCGATTATGGATCTCCTCGGGCTCGAGCATGGCCTCGTCGCCCTCAACAAATGCGACCTCGTCAACGCGGAACGACTGGCTGCCGTCACCCGAGATGTCGAGAACGTTCTAGCGGGAACGGCGCTTGAGGGTTGCGAAATCCTGCCTGTTTCCGCCGAGACCGGTGCAGGCGTGGATGTGCTTGCCGCGCGCCTCGATGCGGCGCTTGGTCGAGTCGCATCACGTCCCAAGTCGGGACGGTTCCGGCTTGCAATCGACCGTTCGTTCACGCTGGCCGGGCTCGGCACGGCGGTCACTGGAACTGTGCTTTCAGGCACCGTGCACATCGACGATCGCGTGGTCGTGAGCCCTTCGGGCATCGAAGCGCGTGTGCGCTCGATTCACGCCCAAAACAAGCCGGTTGAGCGCGGCGAAGCCGGTCAAAGGTGTGCGCTGGTTCTGAGCGGGCCCCGCGTGAGCAAGGAGACCGTGAACCGCGCGGATGTGGTCCTGGATCCCACCCTGCACGCACCAACTGCTCGTATCGACGCCACCCTCCGTGTGCTGCCGTCTGAGTCGAAGCCGATTACACAGTGGTTCCCCGTGAAGCTGCATCACGCCGCAGCCGAAGCGCCCGGCAGGCTGGTTTTGCTCCGCGATGAGCCAATCGCGCCAGGAGAAACTGCTTTCGTGCAGCTCGTGTTGGAACGCCCAATTGCGGCCGCGGCGGGCGACCGTTTCGTCATTCGTGATACGACTTCGAGTCGCACACTCGGCGGCGGCGTCCTCGTCGATCTCCGCGCGCCTGAGCGGCGCCGGCGAACGCCGGAACGGCGCGCAACCCTGACAGGTCTCGCCGAAAAAGAGCCTGCCGCGGCGCTCCGGCGCGTGTTGGCGGTGCCGGGAAGCTGGATCGATCTTGACGCATTCTTCCGCGACCGGGCGATGGGCGAGGCTGAAGCTGCTGCAGTCATTACGGAGCTGTCTCTCGTTACCCTCCCGTTTGGGAGCAGCCGTGCCGCAATGCTACCGGACAGCTGGGAGCGCTTGAGAGTGCGCATCGGCGAGACGCTCGATGACTTCCACGCCAAGCATCCCGACCGGCCCGGTATTGGGCTCGAGCAGCTGCGTTTGGCGGGAGACAAACCACCGCTTCCGGCTCCGCTCTTTACGTCGGCATTGAGAAAGCTCATCGAAGCGGGAGAGGTTTCGCTCGATCGCACGTGGGTACGCCGCCCCGGCCATGAGGTGAGATTTTCGCCGGAAGAGGAGGAAATCTGGGAAAACATAAAACCCCTCTTGGCGCAGGAGCCTTACCGTCCGCCACGCGTCCGCGACATCGCCAACGACCTGTGCATCCCGGAAGCTTTCGTCCGTCGGCTGATGCATATGGCAGCACGGCGCGGTGATGTGGACGAGATTGCACACGACCACTTTTTCCTGCGTCAGACCGTTCAAAAGATGGCCGAGATCGCGATCGACGTGGCAGCCCAATCACCGACCGGCAAATTCACCGCTGCCGATTTCCGCGATCGCTTGAACAACGGCCGCAAGGTGGCTATTCAAATTCTGGAATTCTTCGATCGGCATGGATTAACGATCCGCCGTCAGGATCTGCGCCGCATCAACCCGGCGCGCATCGAGTTCTTTGCGCCGAAGGCGCAATTCCCCGATGGAGGAGTCCCGCTCCCGGTGGGGCGACCGGACTTCAAATCCGGGTGGGGCCGTCAGACGGTCTCAGGTGGGTTCGACTCCCATCCTCCTCCGCCAACAACCAGTGAGATGTCACGATGATCCCACCTGTTCAAGCCTTCCTGGCTGAATTGGAAAGCGCCGCAATCTCAGCGAACCAAGCCGAAGGCGAGCTTCGCAAACGAATGGCAGAAGAGATCACACGTCTCGAGCGCCAGCGCGCTTTTGCTTTTCGCCGGCTCAATTTGATGCGCGAGGTGGCCAAAGCCATCGCCTCCGCCGAGAATGAGGAATCGGCCATTGCCTGCGGACTTGCAGTGGTGCGTACCGAGCTCGGCTGGGAAACAGAAAACGAATCACGCACCGAGACGCTGAACCACTTCGCACCGGTCGTTCGGGCCGCCTTTGAAGGGCTTTGTCCGCCTGAGACGGGCGAGGCCACAGGCAATGTCGCCGAGGCACTTTCCGGTTTCGAGGATTGGTACGAATCCGCAAATGGGAAACCGTTCTGGGTGCTCTTTGATCAGTACGTCCCGGAATTGCCTCTCGTCGAGCGGTGTTAATCGGCCATGCCGCGCGGTATCAAACGGAAACGGGGTGGCAATAACGCAGCGGATTGTGCGCGATCGTCCTGAAGAAATGAAAAAGAAACTGCTCATCGTTCTCGTCAACACGGACCCGCGCAATCCGGAGGAGCTGGCCGCGCCGTTTTACCACGCGGCAGTGGCTGCAGCGATGGATATCGAGGTCGATGTCGTGTGCGCGGCGACGGCCGGCAAGCTTATGCGGAAAGGCGTTGCCGAGGCGATCCGCGTCAAGCCAACGCATGACAAGACCGTCTACGACTGGATTTGCGACGCACACAGAACAGGGGCTCGGTTCTGGGCATGCCCGGCCAATCTTGATCTCTTCCATATGACGGAGGAAGATCTCATTCCGGAATGCAAGGGTCTGATGGGCGCAGCTACCATGCTTGAGAACATGATGTCTGAGGATTGCCGCGTCCTGAGCTACTGAGGCGGCCGATGGTGCTGATCAACGGCAAGGAATATCCGGAGCATTTCTACTACGATCTCGACGATCAGATCTGGTACGAGCCACTCGAAGATGGGACCGTTCGTGTCGGCTTCACGCCTGCCGCAATGGATTTGGCAGGCGAAATTTTCGTTTTTACGCCTAAGCGCAATGGTTACCGATTCGAGGCGCAAAGATCATTTGCCATTATAGAGGGTGGCAAATGGGTGGGCGCCGCGCATGCCGCTTTCGCTGGCGTCATCGTGAACGCCAACTCCGAGCTGCAACGCCGTCCCGCGTTGCTCAATGAGGACCCCTTCGGCGCAGGCTGGATGCTGACCATGCGGCCTGAGGACGAAAATTGGCGTGATCGCCTCCTCACCGGGCCAGAGATCGGTCCGGCCTTCTCGGCATGGATTGCCGGAAGCCGACACACCTAACCATAGCGGGCGTGCGGCGGCGAAATCGCCAAGTTGGCCGGAACGAATTCGCAAACCGGACATCGAACCGGCCCGCGGATCTACGAAGAGAGCTGGAAAGGCCTGGGGACATCAGCTGGCTGGGGGACGAGGATTCGAACCTCGACTAACGGAGTCAGAGTCCGCTGTTCTACCATTAAACTATCCCCCAGCACGGGGCTGGCCTTGGCAGGTCGCCATGGGCCGAGGAGATGGCCGTATATCAGCTTGTCTTTGGAACTGCAAGGCAGGTGCGCGCACTTGGCAACGGCCGCCGGACAAGCGCTTCAGGGGCGGAATGGACCGTTCGCCGTCCCGCCACCCTGGAAGCCGAAACCGACTTCAGCCCAGCATGTTTGTGTCGCCACACACCGAGATCGCCTGGCCCGAGATCGTACGGCCGCGAGGGCTTGCCGTGAAGACGACCATGTCGGCGAGCTGCTGTGGGGTGACGTACTCCTTCAGCGAGGCGTACTGCATCATGTGCTCCTCCTGCTCCTTGAAGGAGACGCCGCGCTGCTGGGCCTTGGCCTCGATGACCCGCCGAATGCGGTCGCCCGCGACGAGGCCGGGCAGCAGGGCGTTGGCGCGGATACCAAAAGGCCCGAGCTCCATGGCGATCGTCTTCGTGAAGCCGACCACGCCCCACTTCGCCGCAGCGTAAGCCGAGCGCAGCGGAAAGCCATGCTTTCCGGCCTGCGAGGAGAGGTTCATGATGCTGGCGTTCTTGCTCTGCTTCAGGTGAGGCACCGCCAGCCGGACGCAGTTGAACTGTCCCGTGATGTCCACTGCGAGGCAGCGGTCCCAGTCCTCCGGGTTGATCTCCTCGACCCGGCCGGTCGGGCCTGCGATCCCGGCATTGTTGACGAGGCAGTCGAGGCCGCCGAGCTGCTCGAGGGCTTCCTTGAACATGGCTGCCACCTGGTCACGGTCAGCGACATCGCACACGCTCCAGGTCAGCTTCGGGTCCGTCTTGGCCAGGGCCTCGAGCGCCGCCTTGTCGATATCGCACACGTGCACCCTGGCCCCCTCCCGCACGAATGCGCGGGCAATCTCGAGACCAATACCTGCGGCTCCGGCGGTAACCAGTATGCGCAGACCTTCGATCTGCATATCCATGATGCTCTCTCCCGGCTCTGATGTTATCAGGTTTCCATTATCCCATGCCGCAACTCGCTTAAAGCGATTGGGACCGAGAGAAGCGGACACGAAACAACGGGAGGAGAATGGCATGCCGAAGGTGGCCATACTCGGGGCAGGGCTGATCGGCCGCGCCTGGTCGATGGTATTCGCACGCGCCGGCTGGGACGTGACAGTGTGGGACGGGGTCGCGGGCGTCGCGGAGAATGCGCTGAGCCTGATCGCGCAGGGTCTCCAGGACCTGAGGCGGCATGAGCTGATCGATGATCCCGAGGCGGCCTTAGCCCGCGTCAGCGCAGCCGGCGATCTCGAAAATGCCGTCACCGGGGCTGATCTCGTCCAGGAGAGCACGCCTGAAACGCTGGAGATGAAGCGGGAGATTTTCGCCAGGCTCGATTCTGCGGCCCCGCCTGAGGCTATTCTCGCATCCTCGACGTCCTCGCTCGTCACTTCGCTTTATACGGAGGATCTTGCCGGCCGGAGCCGTTGCCTCGTGGCCCATCCCGTCAATCCGCCGCATCTCGTGCCGATCGTCGAGCTATGCGGTGCTCCGTGGACGTCGCCTGAGGTGATGCAACGCGCACGAGAGATCTATCGCTCGGTCGGTCAGGTGCCGATTCATGTCAAGCGCGAGGTGGATGGCTTTGTGCTGAACCGGCTGCAGACGGCTCTCCTCGCCGAATCGTTCCGGCTGGTGGAGGAGGGCGTCGTCACCCCGCAGGACCTTGATGAAACGATTCGAAACGGACTGGGCCTGCGCTGGGCATTCATGGGCCCGTTCGAAACGATCGAGCTCAACGCTCCCGGCGGCATTCCCGACTACTGCCGGCGGTACAGCCCGTTTTTCCGCCGCCTCGCCGACGATCAGCCGAAAGCGTCCGTATGGGACGACCACAGGACGGCTGAGGCCGCTGCGGCTTGGGGACCGATCCCCGATCCGCAGAAGCACGCCGCCAAGACGCGGTGGCGAGACGAACAGCTTGCCGCACTCGCGGCTCACAAACGCAGAATGAAACCCTTCACTGACTGAGAGGCCGGACCCATGAGCAAATCCCGCAAGGTCATCATCACGTGCGCCGTCACCGGCTCGATCCACACGCCGTCGATGTCGCCGTATCTGCCGATCACGCCGGAGGAGATCGCGGATGCCGCCGTCGGCGCGGCCGAGGCGGGCGCCGCTATCGTTCACCTGCACGCACGGGACCCGCAGACGGGCAAGCCCGACCAGAGTGTCGAGGCGTTCGCGCC
>DASVDU010000021.1:0-3367 GCA_036380915.1 Hyphomicrobiaceae bacterium
GTTTCCCAGCGGTGGGACAACCCATTGGCGCTGAGCGCCGGCGTGATGGCCGCGACCACGTGATCGAGGGTGGCATACTCGTACTCGGTCTTGTCGCCTGTCCGGCGGCTCTCGAAGCCCGCTCGCCTGTTCTTCCTCACCATCGGCGGGTGCGCCTTGAAGGCGCTCAGGGCGGCGACGAACGCCTTGCGGGCCTCGTTCGCTTCCCAGCGCTCCTGGAGGTCCATGAGCTTCTGGAGCTGATCCAGGGTCGCGCCCTTCTCGACGGCGATCTGGAGCATCTCCATCGGCGTGATGGCCTGCCGTGGCGCGACCTCCGTCGATCCCGGCTGCTCGATCGTGGCGACTACGTCCTGTCCGGTCATGTGCATTCTCCTAGCGCAGCGCGCTCCGTCCGCCCGCATTGGCAATATGCAGCCCGATGTAATGGGCGTTCTTGAGCGGCGGGGCGCGGCGGTACTCCGGCCGGCGGCGGAAGAAATTCATAAACCAGTGCAGCATGTATCCATCTCCTCTGAGTTACCGGGCGGCCCGGTTACGACCGCCGGGCCGGCTGGGGCGGATCTCACATGCCGGCTGCGACGAAGATCAGGAACAGCACGGCCAGCAGAAACGAGAACGCGAGGCCGTTGAGGATTCCCTTGACCGCTTCCATCACGACGCCTCATCGAACAGGGTCACGCGCTCGTCGCGCATCTCGTCATATCTCCGGTCGGGATCGTCCCGGCCGTGCAGCGGGCAGAACCGATCAATGATCGGTTCGGGCGGATCGATCATCGTGGCGTAGACGGATTCCATCCGGCAGGTGCAGCCGCGCGCATAGGCCTCGTCCGTGCAGGGCTCGTCGGCCTCCTCCTGCTCGCGGATCAGCAGGCCGGTATCACCGATGGCGTCGAGGATGTACCCCTTGATCTCGTCCGCCTCGGCTGCGATGCAGGCGGCCAGGGCCTCATCGAGCTTCGTGCGCAGGCGCTCCAAAGCGACCTGGGAATGGGTGCGGGTGGGGCGCAGCAGATACGGCGATGTCATGGCCGCTACTCCTCCGGTCGTCCGGCGAGGCCGCAGTAGCCGCGCCCATTGGGCGGATATTTCCGGCGCTCAGACTCGGCGGCATGCGTGTAGTTGCGCGGCCCGCACGCCCATCGCCACGCCATGCAGGCAGAGCCGATGCAGTGATAGTCAGCGGTCGGCCGGTTGACGGCAGGGTTGTGATCTATGGCCGGTGCGAAGTTCATCGCGCGGACATGCGGGCACCACCTCTCGCGAGACTCTTCCTCGGTCAGCAGCATGTCTCAGCCCTCCACCACTTCCAGCACCCGCCCGTCCGGCGTGATGCCGAGCGTGGCGGCGATGTCGGCTTCGGTCGCGCGGCGCGGGCGGGCCTCCGCATAGGCGAGGGCCTTCTCGAATTCGGTGAGGGCGAAATGCTGGAAGATGCCGTCACCCATCTGCCCGTCGTCATAAGCTCCGATCGAGCCGGGGCCGTAGTAGCCGGGGCAGCCGCTTCGGACGGTCAGGTGAATTTCTGCGCCGGCATACCCCCGCGCATTCATGGCGAGCCGGACCTGCTCGCAGTACGCTCGCAGCGTCTCGACGGCGGCGGTGAGCTTGGCGGTGTTGAGCATGGCGCGTTACTCCGCTGCGGCCTGCTGAAGCGGCCGGCACCACTCGGGCAGCAGCGGCATGCCCACCGGCTGCTCGTCGGAAACAAATCTCATGGGCATGACGAGCCCGAAGAACCGCTGGCAATTACCGACGCGGACGCCGATGGGGTCGTTAGGGGTCTTGCCGAGCAGAAGCGTCACGCCATGTGCCCCGAGCGCCTTTCCGGCCTCGGCAAACCGCGTGAAGTAGTGCGGGTTCAGGCTGAAGCCGGCACCGTCGAGATGGGTGACGACGCCCGGAGCGGCCCGGCGCCAATCGGGGAACGTGCCGTCGATGGCGGGCGCATACGCCGTGGCGAGGTGCATTGGACCGGGCGTCGACGCGTCATAACTGTCGTCCACCTCCGACAGCACATGAGCGGCGGAGCCGATGAAGTGAACAGTCTTGGGAGCGGACTTTCCCTTGCCGCCCCGGAGCGCGGCAGAACGAATGACGGGCGGGACAGAGCAGATCCAGTCTCGGTCGGCGCTGCCATTCTCGTCGCGGCAGGTTGCCAGCGTGTGGCCGTCCGTCGCCGTGACGATCACGCCGCCATCGCGGTGTGGCTCGACGTAGACGCCGTTCAGGTAGTACCGGACCTCTTCGCGGCAGATGAACGGCGCGACCGCCGCCAGGGTGTCGGCGGAAATGCGAACGCGGCGCTTTTGGTCGAAGCCTTGGGCCATTCCTCTCTCCCTTCACGACCGGCCCGGACTACCTGCCCGGACCGGCCTGGGGCGGCTTGTTGCACCCGGGAGGGGTCACCCCGGGCGGCCAGCGGGTGCTGACGGGGAGATATTTGCACACCCTGCAAAATCAGTCCAGCAGAAATTTTGCGCGAGATGCAAAATGTTGGTCATGATGCAAGGCCACCCGTGCCGCAGCGCAGAATGCACCGACAGTCAGACCAGCTCACTTGCCTGATTTTATTGGGGCGCGGTGGTTAACGCGGCTTTATGCAGCGCGCAATGCGCGGATCAGCCGGACGGCCTGCTGGCGTTGTTCTTCCGTTAGATGGCGCAGCTCGTCCGTCGCCTCGACCACCAGGTCCGGAGAGTCGGATTCAATAACGAGATCAACGATCTTGCAGCCAAGCGCCTTGGACAAAGCCTCGAGCGCAACGCTGGTGTAGGGGATCTCGCCCCGCTCCATGCGGCTCAGATTGCCGGCGGTCATACCCACTCGGGGGGCCAGTTGTTCCAGAGTGAGGCCCCGGCGCTTCCGCCAATGTCGAATGGAATTCGGCATACCCCCAAGATTTGCGTACAACGCAAGCCAGTCCATGCCGTCTGGTGCAAATTAGGGCTTGCACTCTTTTTGCAGGTCATGCAAACTGGTCCGCATGACGCTCTCCGAGTACCTGAAAACCAAGGGCATCAAACTGACCGAGTTCGCGGCGAAGTCCGGCGTCTCGGCGTCCACGCTGAGCCGGATCGCGCGAGGTCTGCACCGGCCCGACTGGCCAACCATCGATGCGATTGAGAAGGCGACGGGCGGCAAGGTCGGCCCGTCCGACTATCGGCTGGAGCGCGCCGAGTCATGACTCCGACAGCACCCTGCCGAGCAGATTTCTTCGAGGCGGCCTGACCGTGCCCGTGTACTTCATCCAGGCGGGCGAGGGCGGGCCGGTGAAGATCGGTTATGCCGATAACGTCGCCAACCGCCTTCGCACCCTTCAGACGGCTCATTACGAAGGGCTTCACCTGATCCGGACGGTTGACGG
>DASVDU010000022.1:0-8041 GCA_036380915.1 Hyphomicrobiaceae bacterium
CACCTGGTTCGAGATCGCCGATGAGCTGCGTCGCTACGAAACGCTGGGCGGAAAGGGCGTTGCACCCCTGCGCGTCGGGCCGCGGCCGGCTCCTCCTGCAGCGAGCCCGGGGGGCGAGGCGTGAAGGCGCCTGGACCGAAATTCCACATCGCGGCGAGCATTTCCTCGCGAGGGATGCCGCAAGCGGCTAGAAGATCGTCATGACGACCATCGATTCACCGACACCCGATCCCGCCGTTAGCGTCGGCTCCGTGACGTTCGCGAACGACCGGCAAATCGCGCTCTTTGCCGGTCCATGCCAGATGGAAAGCCGCGCCCATGCGCTCGAAATGGCATCGGCGCTGAAGGAAATTTGCGCGCGGCTGAACATCGGCCTCGTTTACAAGACGTCCTTCGACAAGGCGAACCGGACGAGTCTTTCGGGAAAGCGGGGCATGGGCCTCGAAGCGGCACTGCCTGTCTTTGCCGAGATCCGTGAAACATTGGGCCTGCCCTGTGTCACCGACGTGCACGAAGCGGCCCAGTGCGGCCCGGTGGCCGAGGTGGTCGACGTGCTCCAGATCCCCGCATTCCTCTGCCGCCAGACGGATCTGCTGGTCGCCGCGGCGAAAACAGGTCGGGTGGTGAAGGTGAAAAAGGGCCAGTTTCTCGCCCCCTGGGACATGAAGAATGTCGTCGCCAAGATTACGGGCAGCGGCAACACCCGGGTGCTCGTCACGGAGCGCGGGGTCAGCTTCGGCTACAATACGCTCGTGGTGGACATGCGCGCGCTGCCGATCATGGCCGAGACGGGCGCGCCGGTGATCTTCGATGCCACGCATTCGGTGCAGCAGCCTGGCGGGCAGGGGACGGCGTCCGGCGGCGATCGCCGGTTCGTGCCGGTGCTGGCACGGGCGGCCGTGGCCGTGGGCGTGGCGGGCCTGTTCATCGAAACACATCAGGATCCTGACAGAGCGCCATCGGACGGTCCTAACATGGTCCCGCTGAACCGGCTCGAATCCTTGCTGGCCGAGCTGATCGAGCTGGATCACGTGGTGAAAAAGCAACTCGCATCGGCCCGGGATGGGGCGGCCTGACAATTCGATTGCAATTGAAGCTATGCTTTTGAGTTCCTGATGAGGCTGGGCAACTAAGATTACGCCTCCGTCACGTATTTTGATTTAAACTGATTGTCCGGCCACCTGACGGCGGCTGATGGGATGGACACTATGAAGCGAATCATCTGCATCGGCCATTCTGCGCTCGATTACATTTATCGCGTCGAAGCCTTCCCGCGGGGGCCGTCGAAGATCCGCGCGCTGGAGCATTTCGAGAGCGGCGGCGGCATGGCGGCCAATGCCGCCGCTACCATTGCGCGGCTGGGCGGCAAGGTCGAGCTGTGGAGCCGCGTCGGCGACGACGAGGCGGCAGCCAAGATCCGCGCGGGGCTCAAGAGCTTCGGGGTGGACGTCCGCTCCGTCCAGTCCTTCGAGGAAGGGCGCACCTCGACATCGGCCATCATCGTCGATGATGCCGGCGAGCGGCTCATCGTCGGGGCGCGCGACATCAACATGCCGTCTGGGACGAGCTGGCTGCCGCTGGAGCGGATCAGCGGGGCGGCTGCGGTGCTGGGCGACGTGCGCTGGCTCGAGGGGCTGCGCGTTGTCTTCGAGCGGGCACGAAAGGAAGGCATTCCGACGGTTCTCGATGCCGATCTCGGGGCACGGGAAGCTCTCGCCGAAATCCTGGCTCTCACCGACTACGCCATCTTCTCCGAGCCCGCGCTCAAGGATTTCGCGGCTTTGCCGAGCACGGAGGCCATGCTCCAGCGCGTGCGCGAGCTCGGGCCCCGGCACGCGGGCGTGACGCTGGGTGCGCGTGGCTATCGCTGGGTCGATGCTTCAGGCGGCGGCGAGCAGCCCGGCTTCCCCGTCGATGTGGTCGACACGACGGGTGCTGGCGACGCCTTTCACGGGGCATTCACCCTGGCCCTTGTCGAAGGGAAGCCCGAAGCCGAATGCGCCCGCTTCGCCTGTGCCGTCGCCGCCATGAAATGCACGCGGATCGGCTCCCGGGCCGGCCTGCCGACGCGGGCGCAGGTCGAGGGCTTCCTTGCCGCGCGAAGCTGATCCACCGCCCGTCCTCCAGCACCCGCCAGCAACAGTCATACCGGGGCTTGTCACCAGTATCCACCTCCCCGCGAGCTCCGGCGTGTGTTGAGGGCTGGATCCCGGCAACAAGTGCCGTTGGTGGGGGATGCTTGGATTTGCCGGTGTCCAACGGACCGCGAGTTCGGCGTTTGTTGAAGGGGGGATCCCGGCAACAAGTGCCGGGATGACTGTTGGTCGGGACACCCACGTTTCGTGCGACCGCCCATCAGGTAGACGCAGCCACTATCCCCCGTTAAGAGGGTCGCGCGACAGCGCCGGGCCGGCGCCGCGCCAGGACCGAACGAGGTGAGGACTTCGATGCCCCTTGAGCAACACAGGGCTGCCGGCAGCGCCGAGGTGAGCCATAAGGATATGGCCAATGCCATCCGCGCACTCGCCATGGACGCCGTCGAAAAAGCGAAATCGGGGCATCCAGGAATGCCCATGGGCATGGCGGATGTCGCCACCGTGCTCTTCACGAAGTTCCTGCGCTTCGACGCCGCCGATCCCAAGTGGCCCAACCGGGACCGGTTCGTGTTGTCCGCCGGCCATGGATCGATGCTGCTCTACGCGCTGCTCTACCTGACCGGTTATCCCGGAATGGATATCGAGCAGATCAAACAGTTCCGCCAGCTCGGGTCGAAGACGGCGGGGCATCCCGAATACGGGCACGCGGCGGGCATAGAGACGACCACCGGGCCGCTCGGGCAGGGCATCGCTACGGCCGTCGGCATGGCGATTGCCGAGCGCATCTGGAACGCGCGGCTCGGACCTGACGTTATCGACCACCACACGTACGTGATCTCCGGCGATGGCTGCCTCATGGAGGGCATCAGCCAGGAGGCGATCACGCTCGCGGGCCACCTCGGGCTAGGCAGGCTGATCGTGCTGTTCGACGACAATGGCATTTCGATCGACGGGCCGACGGCGCTATCCACGTCCGATGATCAGATCCGCCGGTTCGAAGCCGCCGGCTGGAATACCGCATCGATCGATGGGCACGACCCGGAGGCGATCGCTTCGGCCATCTCCCGCGCCCGCTCCGATGACAGCAAGCCCTGGCTGATCGCCTGCAAGACCGTGATCGGCTACGGCGCGCCGAAGAAGCAAGGGACCGCTGCGACGCACGGCTCTCCTCTCGGTGCCGACGAGATCGCAGCGGCTCGCGAGCGGCTTGGCTGGCCGTACCCTCCGTTTGAGATACCTGAGCCGATTCTGAATGCCTGGCGGTCTGCGGGCAAGCGCGGTGCGGCGGAGCGGGCAAATTGGCAGGAACGCTGGGCCAAGGTCGATGCCAAGCTGCGCCAGAGCTTCGAGCATCCTGCTGCCGCTGCCGGTGAGGAGTTGCGGAAAGCGATCGGCGAAGCAAAGCGCAAGGCCGCGGCCGAGACGGCCAAGAAAGCAACGCGTCAGTGGTCGGAGCTCACACTCGATCACCTGGTGCCGGTGCTGCCGGGGCTGATCGGCGGCTCGGCCGACCTGACCGGCTCGAACAATACGAAGACCAAGTCGCAGGCCGTCATCAGGAAGGGCGATTTCAGCGGCAGCTATATTCATTACGGCATCCGCGAGCACGGCATGGCGGCCGCCATGAATGGGCTGGCCCTTTACGGCGGATTGATCCCGTACGGCGGCACGTTCCTTGTGTTTTCTGACTATTGCCGGCCGGCCATTCGCCTTTCGGCCCTGATGCGCCAGCGGGTCGTCTACGTGATGACCCACGATTCCATCGGTCTTGGTGAGGACGGGCCGACGCACCAGCCGATCGAGCATCTGGCAAGCCTGAGGGCGATGCCAAACCTCAACGTGCTGCGCCCGGCGGATGGGGTCGAGACGGCCGAGTGCTGGGAGATCGCCGTTGGGCCGGGCGACACGCCCAGCATCCTTGCGCTGACGCGCCAAGCCGTGCCGAACCTGCGCACCACGCACACCGACGAGAACCTTTGCGCCAAAGGCGCGTATGTCTTGCGCGAGCCTGCGGGCACGCGCGACGTAACGCTACTGGCGACGGGCTCGGAGGTCGGGCTCGCGGTCGAGGCGGCCGAAGCTCTGGCGAAAGAGGGAGTCGCGGCAGCAGTAGTATCGATGCCCTGCTTCGAGCTGTTCCGGAAACAGCCCGAGGATTATCGGCGGGCCGTGCTGGGGGAAGCTCCGCGCATCGGCATCGAGGCCGCCGTTGCCCAGGGCTGGTGCGAATGGCTCGACAGAGGCGACGTATTCATTGGCCTCAGCGACTTCGGCGCATCCGCACCGGCCGCAGCCCTGTTCCAGCACTTCGGCCTGACGCCCGGGCGCGTCGTTGAAGCGGCAAAGGCCCTGATCGCAAAACGCGGGTGAGCCAGCGGCACGAGACGGGAGAACGCCATGGACCTCGAAAAGCTCAAGACGACCGACGGAATCGATGTTCATGGAAAGCGCGTTCTGGTGCGCGCTGATCTCAACGTTCCCGTGCATGGCGGCGAGGTGACGGACGTCACCCGGCTGGAGCGGCTCGTTCCCGGACTGCTCGATCTGGCAAATCGCGGCGCGCGCGTTGTGGTCATCTCGCACTTCGGCCGCCCGAAAGGCAGTCCATCGCCCGAATTTTCGCTGAAGCCCGTTGCCGCGAAGCTTGGCGAGCTGCTCGGCAAGCCGGTCGCATTCGTCGAGGATTGCGTCGGGCCGAAGGCCCAGGCAGCGGTCAACGCGCTGGCGCCGGGGCAGTTCGCAGTTCTCGAAAACCTGCGCTTTCACAAGGGCGAGGAAAAGAACGATCCCGAATTCGCCAAGGAGCTCGCGTCGCTCGGCGACATCTACGTTGATGATGCGTTCTCGAGCGCTCACCGCGCTCACGCCTCGACAGAGGGCATAACGCATCACCTGCCCTCGTACGCCGGCCCGCTGATGATGGCGGAGATCGAGGCATTGCGCTCCGCGCTCGACCATCCCGATCCCCCCACCGCGGCAATTGTCGGCGGTGCGAAGGTCTCGACCAAGATTCCCGTCCTGATGCACCTGATAGAAAAGGTCGACAAGCTCATCATCGCCGGCGGCATGGCGAACACGTTCTATCTGGCCCAGGGCGTCGACGTCGGCCGCTCGTTGGCCGAGCCTGATTTCCGCGATACGGCGCTCGATGTCATGAAGGCCGCCAAGGCCAGGAGCTGCGAGGTGATCCTGCCGCCGGACGCAGTCGTCGCGGCCGAATTGAAGGAGGGCGTGCCGACCCAGGTCGTCTCGATCCTCGACGTGCCCTCCGATGCCATGATCCTCGACGTCGGGCCGAAGTCGGTGGAGCACTTCACCGACGTGCTCACACGCTGCCGCACCTTGCTTTGGAATGGCCCGCTCGGCGCTTTCGAAGTGCCGCCTTTTGGCGAGGGGACGTTCGCGCTGGCCAAGGAAGTGGCGCGTTTGACGAAGGCGCGCAAGCTCGTTTCCATCGCGGGCGGGGGAGATACGGTAGCTGCGCTGAACGAGGCGGGCGTCGCCGATCAGTTGACCTACGTTTCCACCGCGGGCGGCGCGTTCCTGGAATGGCTCGAAGGGCGCGAGTTGCCCGGCGTGGCGGCGCTGGCCCGTGAGTGAGCGTTGGCCCGAAGCCGTCGTATTCGACCTCGACGGTACACTGATCGACAGCGTCGGCGATATCACGGATGCGCTGAATGGGGCGCTTCTGAAAACGGGGCTGGAGCCGTTCTCCGAGGCGGAGGTGCGCCTCATGGTCGGCGGAGGCGCGCGCGTTCTGGTCGAACGTGTCCTGAACGCACGCAACCTGTCCGAAAGCGTGGCGCTGGCTCAGCAGCTCTACGCGGCCTTCATGGAGATCTACCAGAGCGGTTCCGTCGCTCGCACCAGCGTATTCGACAACGCGCGCGAGCTGCTTGAAGCGTTGCGCCGACAGGGCATCAAGTGCGCGATCTGTACGAACAAGCCTGCGCACATCACGAACGACGTTCTCGCGAAACTCGGTATGCGGGACAGTTTCGAGGTCGTTGTCGGCGGCACCGAGGCGCTGCCCAAGAAGCCGCATCCGGCCATGCTGCTCGCGGCACTTGCCGCGCTCGGCGTCGACCGCAGCCGCGCCGTCATGGTCGGGGACAGCATGGCCGACGTCGGAGCGGCACGCGCCGCGGATGTACCAGTTATCGTCGTCAGTCACGGCTACAGCAAAACGCCCGCTGACGAGCTCGGTGCGGATCTCGTGATCAATTCGTTGTCCGAGCTTTCCGATGCGCTTTGCAAATTGATCCGCCGGGGAAGCTGATTTTCGCTTTTTCGGTTCAGCTCGCTTAAGCGGCGCTTGCTCAAGGCCGTTATCGCACATATTCTGAAAACTTGAATGTCGAGCCTGGGCAGGTGGAAATGCCGGCCTTTTTGGTGTCGCTGAGTTTCGAGGGAGAGGAAATTCGTGCGGAAGAGCTACACGCGGCTGATTGCTGCTCTTGGAATTGCGGCGTTTTTCGCGGGCACCGCCCCGGTGAATGCACAGGACGAGGCCACTGAAAAAGGGCTCGAGCAATACAGGAAAATGTTGAAGGAGGACCCCTGGTCCAATCCAGGTAATCTGGATGTTGATCGCGGCGAAACGCTCTGGAAGACAAAAGCCGGCCCAAAAAACGCTTCGCTCGAGCAATGCGATCTCGGAAAAGGACCGGGCGTGGTAAATGGTGCTTTTGCCGAGCTGCCGCGGTATTTCGCCGATGCCGATCGGGTCATGGATGTGGAGGCGCGTATCGTCTGGTGCATCGATAAGCTTCAGGGCATTCCGCCAAAGGAGTCCGTAAAGCCATTTCCGGGGGGAGGGCGTCCGACTACGGATATCGGTGCAATCGCAACGTATATTGCGTCGAAATCGGCTGGCATGAAATTCGCTCCTCATGTCGAGCATCCGAAGGAAAAGGAGATGCGGGCGATCGGCGAGGAGATTTTCTATCGCCGACAAGGTCCGATGGATTTTTCATGCGCTACCTGCCATAACGATCAGGGCAAACGCATTCGCCTGCAGCCGCTGCCATATCTCGCCAATCGCGAAGAGGCGAAAAAGGTCATCGGCGAATGGCCGGCTTATCGCGTGTCCTCGGCGCATGTCATGACGATGCAGCACCGAATCTACGACTGCTTCTGGCAGATGCGGCTGCCGCGAATCGACTATGGATCCGACGTGACCGTCGCGCTCACGATGTACTTGGCCGACATGGCCAGAGGCGGCGAGATATCCGCTCCGGGTCTCAAGCGCTGAACGAGAGGGGGAGTATCGTGAGAAAAGGTCTCGTCGCTCTCATTGTCGTCGGCCTGACAGCTGGTGCTGCAGCCTACGCCGAGGACAAGCCGGCGGTCGACGCCATACGGGTCGAGCAGGCGATAAAGGAAAGCTGGAAGAGCGCGCCGCCCGAGTGGCAGGAGCGGCTCACCCAGGACCAGACGATGAAGGAATGCACCGAGAGCCGTAATCAGCCTTCCAACGCAGTGGCAGAAGCCATCATGAAGCGCGAGAGGGGGAAGATCGTCTATCCCGCCGACGGCAAGTTTCTCGGCGATTGGAAGAAGGGCGAGAAGCTGGCGCAATCGGGCTACGGCCTGCGCTTTACGGACTACCCGCCCCGTCGCGAGAACGGCGGCAACTGCTACGCCTGTCATCAGCTCACGAAGAGCGAGGTGAGCTATGGCACACTGGGCCCGAGCCTGCTCGGCTACGGCAAGGACCGCGACTATTCCGAAGCGGAAGCAAAGATCGTGTACGAGCGGATCTACAATCCGCAGGCGCACGTGGCATGCGCCAACATGCCGAGGTTCGGGGCGAACAAGGTGCTGACCATCGAACAGATCAAGGACATCGTGGCGCTGCTGATGGATCCCGAGAGCCCCGTCAACAAGTAGCGGGCGTCCCGGGACGCGGCGATCGCATGTCGCGGGTGGACTTACGGTCCCCC
>DASVDU010000023.1:0-19609 GCA_036380915.1 Hyphomicrobiaceae bacterium
TGATTGGTCGGGGCGGAGGGATTCGAACCCCCGACCCCCTGCTCCCAAAGCAGGTGCGCTACCAGACT
Source organism: Hyphomicrobiaceae bacterium (assembly GCA_036380915.1). Lineage (GTDB taxonomy): Bacteria > Pseudomonadota > Alphaproteobacteria > Rhizobiales > Hyphomicrobiaceae > ZC4RG25. The sequence continues at coordinate 69 of DASVDU010000023.1, forward strand.
GCGCTACGCCCCGACATGCCAAAAGGGGTTTGATTTCTGGGGCGTCCCGAGGCTGAGGTCAAGCCCCAAGGCGATCCGTCTGCACACGCAAAGCATTGACATCCCGTGGCGCTTCCGGAATGACGTCGGGCGACTTGGACGGCCGGCGGCGCGGGTCATGAGCAAAATTGGGGAAGTCAGAAGCACGACGCGCGGCCATCTGCTGCCTGTGCGACCGGCGGCGTTGTCGCTCGTCACGACAAGCGGATTTGCTGACTACGCCCTGCTCGATTCTGGCCGGAGACGCAAGCTCGAGCGGTTCGGCGCCATCACCGTGGATCGGCCGGAGCCGCAGGCGATGTGGCAGCCGCGATTGCCCTCGGGAAAGTGGTCGGTGGCACATGCCGTGTTCTCCGGCAGTGAGGACGAGGAGAAAGGCCGCTGGCGCGTCGATAAGCCGGTGCCTGATTCCTGGCCGGTCAGGGTCGCCGGAATCACGATGTTGTGCCGGCTCAGCGCATTCCGGCATCTGGGGCTCTTTCCGGAGCAGCTACCGCATTGGGAATGGATGCTCGAAGGCCTGCAACGGGTCTCCGGAGCGCGCCCGCGCGTGCTTAACCTTTTCGCCTACACCGGGGCCGCCTCGCTGATCGCCGCAAAGGCCGGCGCGGAGGTCGTCCACGTCGATGCCTCGAAGAAGGCGATCGCCTGGGCGAAGGAGAATCAAGCCGCCTCCGGCCTCGCTGATGCACCGATCCGTTGGATTCTGGACGATGCCCGAAAGTTCGCCGCGCGGGAGGTGCGCCGCGGCCGGACGTATCACGTGATCCTCGTCGACCCGCCGAAATTCGGGCGCGGACCCGGCAACGAGGTCTGGGAGATCTTCGAGCATTTGCCGGACCTCATGCGTGACTGCGCGCAGCTGCTCGATCCGGCATACGCCCGCCTATGCCTCACGGCGTACGCCATCCGCGCCTCGGCGCTCGCCATTGACGGGCTCGTGCGCGACATTCTTGCCGATCGCGGTGGACCGATCGACAGCGGCGAGCTGGCCATCGTCGAGCAGTCGGGCGGGCGCGCGCTCGGCACGTCTCTCTTCACACGCTGGTCCTCACGATGATCCGCAATCGCGACCGGCCTGCCTCCTACCGCATCGTCACGAGCCTGCAGAACCCGACCGTCAAGGCCATCCGCGCTCTCGAGATGCGGAAAGTGCGCCGTGAGACCGGGCTGTTCGTCGCGGAAGGCGCATCGGTGCTGATGACGGCGCGCGAGCACGGATGGCGGCCGAAAACGCTGCTTTATCAACCAAGTGCCGCCGAAGGCGAGGTCCACCGCCAGCTTGTCGAGTGGGCGAGCCAGACAGGCGCCGAGATCCTGGAGGTCAGCGAGGCGGTGCTCGGCAAGGTGGCTTCGAAGGACAACCCGCAGAGCATGCTCGCGGTCTTCCCGCAGGCCTGGCACTCACCGCCGGATGCGCGCAAGCTGGCGCCGGATGTGGTTTGGATCGGGCTCGAGGAAATCCGCGACCCGGGCAATCTCGGCACCATCATCCGGACCGCCGACGCGGTTGGTGCGGCCGGGATCATGCTGATCGGCACCTGCTGTGACCCCTACGCGCGCGAAGCGGTGCGGGCGAGCATGGGCTCGATTTTCGCCGTTCCGCTCGTGCGGATAAACCGCGAGGAGTTCTTAAGCTGGCGGAAGTCGTGGCCCGGTGAAGTCGTGGGCACCCATCTGGCTGCGACGGAGGATTTTCGTGCCGTTCCCTATCGCGGTCCGACCCTGCTGGTGATGGGCAGCGAGGGCCCCGGATTGTCAGATGCGCTCGCCGCCGCATGCGACCGGCTGGTCAAAATTCCGATGGCCGGCAAGCTCGACAGCCTGAACCTTGCGGTGGCGACTGCCCTGACGCTTTATCAAATCCGCGGCCCACATCTGAAACTTTGATAATTCAGGCAACCATCCCCTACCCGCAATTCGCTATTCGCTATTCGCAACTCACCATTCGCTCCCCTCATGCGCATCGAATACCACCGCACGCTCATTGCAGACCGCGTCCGCAACGACGCGTTCGAAGTGGCCTTGGCACGGGTGATCCGGAAGGGCGAAACCGTCGTGGCCGACATCGGCGCCGGCACCGGGCTGCTCGGCCTCATGGCGTCGAAGCTCGGGGCGCGTGAGGTCTACCTCTATGAAGTCGCCGAGGTCGCGGCAGTTGCCCAGGAGATCCTGAAGCGGAACAGAGCGCGCAACTGCCACCTGATGCCGTGCCACTCGACTGAGATGCAGGACCCGCCGCGAGCCGACGTGGTCATTTCGGAGACACTGGGGAACTATCCGTTTGAAGAGCACATTATCGAGACGCTGAATGACGCCTTGCGCCGGCATCTGAAACGCGGCGGCATCATTATTCCAGGCCGTCTCACTCAATTCGTCGCTCCGGTCGTGACGGACCGATTTCACGTCGAGCTGACCGCCTGGGAGCGTGTCGGGCGCGGAATCGACTTCTCACCCGCGCAACTCATGAGCCTCAACAATATCTACGTGCGGACCCTCGCACCCGCAGACCTGCTGGACCAGGGCCGCTCGAGGAAGAAATGGGACGAGATCGACTTCACGGTTCAGAACCGAACGACGCGCAAAGGCGAGGCACGGTGGACGCCGGAAACGGGCACGACGATCTACGGCTTTGCCACGTGGTGGGTCGCGGAGCTGGTCGCCGGCGTCACGCTCTCCACCGCGCCCGACGCTCCGCGCACGCATTGGGAGCAACTCTATTTTCCCGTCTTGAGGCCGATCGAGGTCCGCAGTGGAGAGACCGTCGCGATTTCGCTGCGCTCGCGCTCGTCCATGCAAGCCGGCACGGATGTGGCATGGACCGTCACGCGGCAAGATCGTGCCGGCAAGGTCGTCGACCGTCAGGCGATGGATCTGGCGAAGGGCTACCTGCCCTGACCGGCGCCGGAAGCCGCGCGAGCCGCTGCACGGATCGCCGCAATGTTCTCGGCGTAACGCCCGCCTGCAAAAACGGCACTTCCAGCAACCAGCACATTGGCGCCGGCCGTTGCGACGTCGCGCGCTGTCTCGGCATTGATGCCGCCGTCGACCTCCAGATCGATCGGGCGCTCCCCGATCATCTGACGAATGTTTCTCACCTTCTCGACCATCGCCGGGATGAAGGCTTGGCCTCCAAAGCCCGGATTGACCGTCATGACCAGCACGAGGTCGACCTTGTCGAGCACGTGAGCGATGGCGCTCTCGTGCGTCGAGGGCGTCAGCGAAACGCCTGCCTTCTTGCCGATGCTCTTGATGAGTTGCAGCGATCGATCGAGATGCGGGCCTGCCTCCGCATGCACCGTGATGATGTCGGCACCAGCCTTCGCAAAAGGCTCGATGTAAGGATCGCAGGGGGCGATCATCAGGTGGACGTCGAAGATCTTCTGCGAATGCGACCGGATCGCTTCGACCAGCTTGGGACCGAACGTGATGTTCGGTACGAAATGGCCGTCCATCACGTCGATATGCACCCAATCGCCGCCTGCCGAGTCGATGGCGCGCACCTCCTCGCCGAGCCGCGCGAAGTCGGCCGAAAGGATCGAAGGGGCGATGAGGATGTCCTGCATGCTGGAGTCCATTTACTGTGGCGCGCTGTGCCGGATAGCACCTTCGGAGCCGGAGGTGGCCTGTCTAGCTGTTACGCCACTCTCCCTTTCCCCGGTGGGGAGAGGGTCGGGGTGAGGGGGTTCCCACAACTGCTGGCGTCGTACCCCCTCACCCGGCCCTTCGGGCCGACCTCTCCCCACGGGAGAGGTGAATGGCGTCGTCCATGGCGCTTCGACAGGACCGAAACGACCAAATCCGCCCGGCAGCCGATAGCATCCCGATGCCGCGGTGGGAAGGCGGTGATCAGCCGTTCCCCCGCGTCTTTGTCTGGTTGGGCCGGGCGCTTTGCTCGAGAAATCTGATGATCAGGCTTGCGACATCGATGCCGGTCGCCTGCTCTATCCCCTTCAAACCCGGCGAGGAGTTGACCTCCATGACCACCGGCCCGCGATCCGAGCGCAGCATGTCCACGCCGCAGACGTTGAGGCCCATGACCTCAGCCGCCCGCACAGCGGTCGTCTGCTCCTCCTCGCTCAGCTCGACGGCGACGGCATTGCCGCCGCGATGCAGGTTGGAGCGGAAGTCGCCGTTGCGTCCGGTGCGCTGCATGGCTGCCACGACGGCGCCGCCGACCACGAAGGCGCGAATGTCGGAGCCTTGCGCCTCCCGGATGTACTCCTGAACCATGATGTCGATGTTCGCGGCGCTGAATGCCTCGATGATGGACTGGGCGGACGCGTCGGTCTCGGCAAGGATCACGCCGATGCCTTGCGTGCCCTCCAAGAGCTTGATGATGACCGGGGCGCCGCCGACCTCCTTGATGACGTCCTCGGCCTTGCGCGGCCCGTGCGCGAAGGCCGTGACGGGCAGGCCGATGCCCTCGCGCGCCAGGAGCTGCAGCGCCCGAAGCTTGTCACGCGCGCGGCCGATCGCGACGCTCTCATTGAGGGGATAAACGCCTTGCATCTCGAATTGGCGCAGGACCGCCAGCCCGTAGTGGGTGACGGAAGCGCCAATACGAGGGATCACCGCGTCATAGAGCGGCAGCGTATGCCCGCCGTAACGCAGCGTCGGCCGGCTCGACGTGATGTTCATATGCACATGCAGGGTGTTGATCACGTCGATCACGTGACCACGCTCCTGCGCGGCAGAGACGATGCGCTGGTGCGAGTAAAGTCTTGGATTTCGCGCCAGCATCACGAAACGCATGAACAAGCTCCACAACCGACCGCCGCACTCGAACTGGACTGGGCGCAGTGATAGGCTACCGCGTGGTTCGGGCCAAGCGCCTCGAAAGAGGTCCAATGGGAGCTAAAGCGCATGGCTGGGCGTGAGCATCGTTATCGGGTGAGCGTCCGCTGGACGGGCAACCAGGGGCAAGGCACGACAGATTATCGAAGCTATTCCCGCAGCCATGAGATCGCTAGCCCGGCAAACCCGGACAAGGCGGTCATCGCGGGCTCCTCGGATCCGGCATTCCGCGGAGATCCCGCCCGCTGGAATCCAGAAGAGTTATACGTGGCAGCACTCTCCGCCTGTCACAAGCTCTGGTATCTGCACCTGTGCGCCGTGGCCGGCGTTGTCGTCGAAAGCTACGTCGATGAGGCCGAGGGGATCATGGTCGAGGGCGAGGATGGCTCCGGCCGCTTCGCCTCCGTAACGCTGCGGCCTCACATCACCGTTACGCGCAGCGCAGATATCGAAAAGGCGCAAGCCTTGCATCACGAGGCTCACGCCAAATGCTTCATCGCCAATTCGGTCAACACGCGGGTGAGCATCGAGCCCGTGATCAGCGCGTCCAAGTCGCCGGCTGGCTGATGGCTACGTCGTCTGCCGTTTCGGCCTCGGCTTCAATCCCGGCGTTCATGAGCCAGGCCCAACCGGAGACCATAACGAACAACAGCACCACGCCCAGCACCACCCGCTTGAACACGGAGCGGGTATAGGTGTCGTGACGAGTGCTAGCAGCAGTCTCTGATGCAGATGGTTCGGGTCGTGACGGCATTGCTTCTCCCCCCGAGCAAGCGAACAGGGGTCGTGGCTGATGACTGTGACGCGGTCAAGATGGTCTGCTCGGCGTCGGCGTTTTCGTTATGGCGCCGTGATCCGGGCGACACGGGCTCGAGCACCATTGTCGACCCTCACAACGCGCGCCCCTGCCTTCGGGATCCGGCCCCTGCACTGAAATGTCTCAGAAAGCACTAACGAGCAGGCTCAGCGGATCCACCGGCCGTAGCGGAGAATGGCGAAGAGCGGGATCACGAGACCAAGGATGATGCTGGCCCAGGTCAGCGCCGGCAAGGAGACATAATCACCGCGGTCCACAACGAAAATCATGTTGAGGTACTTCGTCAGGAGCTGGCCGGCGACGAGGGCCATGTTCATCAGCGAGGCCATCAGGGCAAACCAGGTAGCGCGATGGCCGGCAGGCGCGTAAATCGCGATCAGTGTCAGCATGGGGATCATGCTGATGTTGATCAGCGGCGACTGCACCGCGGTGTCCAGGATAGCGATCTGGCGAGCGCCGATGCCGAGCACCCGCTCGGTCCAGTGGTGGACCTCGTAGACCAGCAGAAGATTGGGGATCGCGAGCACGGCACCGAGGATGGTGAGCCACAGCATCACGCGGGCCACCGGCTGACGCGTAATGGTGTCCGACAGGAGCCAGGCTGAAACCAAGCCGATGCCGGCACCGATCTGTTGCAGAACGCCGAAGAACGCCTCGTCGAACCCGAGCCGGTCGATCGAGAACCACTGATAGCCGGCCCCGACACCCGGCACGGCCCGGAACGCGAATATGACCACGGCCGCATACGCGATCCTGAGCCGCGTCTCGTCGTCGACGCTGGCCGTGACGCGGCGCAGCATCAGGATGATCACCGTCATCGAAATGATGAAGATGATTTCCTGACTGAAGGGTACACCGGCGACACCGAGGAGTGTCACGACGATGCCGAACGCGAGCCCGCCGGCGAGCAGGCGCCAGTCCACGGGTCGGGGCGCTGCCGTTTCAAGGCGCACGAGAATGGCGCCGGTGACCGAGATCAACGGGACGGCAAGTCCGATCAGGAACACGGTCTGATAAGAAAGGACTTGGGCGAGGTAACCCGAAAGCCACGCAACCGAGAAGATGCCGAGCGACAACGCCAGTCGCCCCAGCACCTGCACCATTCCGAGATCGCGATCGACGGCAGCCTTGTCGCGCGGTGTACCGTCCGAATTGTTTCGGGCAACCACCTCGGTGCTCATGGCATCGGCGACCACGTCCTGCAAAACGACGCCGGTCACGGTGAGCAGCGAGGCCAGAACATAGATCGTGTCCGGTCGCGCGAAAGTGATCCAGCCCCCCGCCGCTCCGGCGAGCAGCACGAGCCCTGTTGCGACGAGGCTGGCCCCAAGGAAGACGTAAGCGCGGCGCTGGGAGCCGAGCAGCGGCACGGCATCGACGAGCTCCCCGAAGACCATTTTCACCGTCCACGGGAGTGTCAGCCAGACGCCGAGCGAGGCCAGGTCCTCCGGCGTCATGGTGAGCGATTGCTTCACCCAGAAGCTGTCGGCCACCGCCGTGATGCCGAGCGCCCCATAGGCGAAATAGATCATCAGCAATGGCAGATAAGCGAGGCGGAACTCACGGATGGGCGTAACCACGGCCGCCTCGAGGCGCTGCCTCCAGGTATCCGGGCGCTCGGCCGCCAGAGCGTGTGGTTCGAGTGATGCTGTCACGATTCGAAGAGTGGGAGCCGCTGTTGCCTGCGACAAGACCTGCGGCGAAGCCGCAGTCGGCAGCTCGTTGGAGCGCGGCTCACAACAGCGGTAGCTGCTGGCGCACGAGCTCGGTCGCTCCCATCAAATCGACCTTGCCGGAGCTCAGCACCGGAATGGCAGGAATGACGAGAATGGCTTTGGGCAGCCAAAGAGGTGAGATCTGCTCATCTTGCATGTACCGGATCAGGGCATCGCGGTCGGCGTCCGGCTTGTCGGTCACCAGCACGAGCTGCTCGCCCTTGTGCGGATCGGGAATGCTGAGGACGACGTGGTTGCCGTCCGGCCAGAGACTGCAGACGATGGACTCGACGGCGGCCAGAGACACCATCTCCCCGCCGACCTTGGCAAACCGCTTCGCGCGGCCCCGAATGGTGACGAAGCCTTCCTTATCGATCGTGACGATGTCTCCGGTGTCGTGCCATCCGCCGGGCGGAGGTACGATCACCCCCGGGTCACTGGGCAGCATGTAGCCCAGCATGACGTTTGGCCCCTTGACGGACAGCCTGCCACCCTCCTTCAGGCCCGGCACCTCTGCCAGGCGATACTCGATTCCCGGGATGATCCTGCCGACCGTGCCGCTGCGGTTGGTGTCCGGCAGGTTCAATGCCACGACGGGCGAGCATTCGGTGACGCCATATCCCTCGAGAAGCACGGCGCCGTCCCTCGACCACATGCCTCGGGTCACGGGCTTCACGCGCTCGGCGCCAGCCACGGCATAGCGAATGCTGGCCAGGTCTTCCGGCCGCGCGGCGCGCGCATAGCCCTGCAGGAACGTGTCGGTGGCGACCAGAATAGTGGCCTGCGTTTCGCCGATGAGCCGCGCCACCTGCCGGTAATGCAATGGACTGGGGTAGAGGACGGTCTTCATGCCGTTGAACAGGGGGAGCAGCGTGCCCCCTGTGAGGCCGAAGGCATGGAAGTTCGGCAACGGGTTGAAGAAGATGTCCGAGGTGCGGAGCATCTTCTCCCCGAAAGCGAAGATCTGCTGCGTGTTGGCCACCAGGTTGCGGTTCGACAGAGCCACGCCCTTCGGCTCGCCCTCGGTGCCCGAGGTGAACAGAATGACCGCCGGCTGCTCGGGGCTGAGCGCGTGCCAGCGGTGGACCGCGCCCGCGGCAAGCGCCTGCAGGGCCCCCTTCGCCTTGTCCGCCGTTGTCAGGTGTGCCCGAATATCCTCGAGATAGATGATCTCGAGCTGGCGACCTGACGCCGTCTCATGGTTACCGAGTGCCTCGATCGCCTGCTCGAGCTTGGCGGTCTCGATGAACTTTCGAGAGGTGATCACGGTTCGAACCGCGGCTGCCTTTACTGCGGATTTGAGGTTCCGCACGCCCGCAGTGAAATTCAGCATCGCCACGACGCGGCCGAAAGCGTTGAGAGCGAACAGCGTCAGCGGCAAAGCGGTCACGTTCGGCAGCATGACGCCGACGTTTTCACCGCGCCGCGTGATCGCAGCCAGCTTCCTGCCCAGCACCATGCTGCCCTGCACGAGCCGGCGATAGGTGAGCGGATTCCGCTCCACATCCTCGACCGCCGCGCGATCGGCCCCATTCCGCGCCGCTGACCGGAGCAGCGCGGAAAACAGTGTCATGCGAGAGGCTTCCGGATCGAACTGCGTCATACACGAAATATGGCGTCAAAGGCCGGCATATGAAACACGAATGCCCTCAAGGGACAAAGGCATCGGCCCCGTTCGCCAGCTCCGCCAGGATGCGGGGCAGCATCTCCGGCACATCCTCCGCGATCAGGCCGGGGCCGAACCTGGCTGCCGCAGCCCCGTGCAGCCAGACGGCCGCAGCGGCAGCTTCGAAGCCCGGCATGTGCTGTGCCAGAAGCCCCGTCACGAAACCGGCCAGCACGTCGCCCGTACCCGCCGTGGCGAGGGTCGGCGGCGCATTCTCGTTGATCACGGCGCGACCGTCGGGCGCCGCGACCACCGTGTCCGCGCCTTTGAGGATCACGATGGCCCCGCTGAGACGCGCTGCCAGCCGCACCCGGTCAAGCTTCGGGAGCTCGGTCAGCTCCGGAAAGACGCGGGCGAACTCGCCGTCATGGGGCGTGAGCACCACCGGGCGCCGCTGGGCGGAAATGGCCGTAAACAGCTCCTCGCGCTCCTCGGCAAAAACAGTGAGCGCGTCGGCATCGAGCACTACGCTGGCGCCTGATGCCAGAATGGCCAGCACCTTGCTCCGCGTTTCATCGTCCACGCCCGCGCCGGGGCCGATAAGGACCGCGTTGAAGCGATGGTCGGTCAGCAGCTCGGCCAGGTCCTGCGCGTCATTTGCCTGACGCACCATGATCGCCGTGACCTGGGCCGCGTTGACGGCAAGCGCATCCTCGTCGCTCGCGAGCGTGACGAGCCCGGCACCGATCCGTAGCGCCCCGCGCGCGGCCAATCGCGCCGCTCCCGTCCGCCAGGCCGGACCCGACACCACGACCGCATGGCCCCTGGCGTACTTGTGCCCATCGAGCCGCGGCCACGGGAAAAGGGATAGCCAAATTCCTGGTGCATTGGCGAACGTCGAGATGCCGATCTGCTGCAATACATCGGCCTTGATGCCGATGTCGGCCACGCGGGTCACTCCGCAATGGAGACGGCCGGGCAGGAGCAAGTGCCCGGGCTTCCTCCGGAAGAAGGTAACTGTGCGCTCCGCTTTCACGGCCACGCCCCTGACCTCGCCGGTGCTGCCGTCAACGCCGCTCGGAACGTCGACCGCGACGACCCGGTGCTTGTCGAGACTGGATGCCACCTCTGCGGCAATGCCTTCGAGCGGCCGGGAGAGACCGGCGCCGAACAGGGCATCGACGGCGACGGTCGCATCCTCGGCGAATGCCGTGCTGAGCGGCCAGATCGGCCCGTTCCAGGCCTCGGCCGCCTGAGCCGCATCGCCCTTCAGCGCCTCGCGCGCGCCGAGCAGCGCCACACTGACCGAATAGCCGCGTTCCCTCAGCATGCGGGCGGCAACGAAACCGTCGCCGCCATTGTTTCCCGGCCCGCAGAGCACGGCGACGCGTGCGCCCGGCTCCGCGATCCACTCGATCTCATCAGCCACAGCACGGCCGGCGTTCTCCATCAGCGTCAGCCCCGGCGTGCCACCGCGGATGGTGAGCTCGTCGGCGCGCGCCATTTCCGCCGCAGTCAGCAGCTCCAGCTCATCCTTGCCGCTCTCGCGCATCGCCTGCTCCGCTAGGGGTAGTGGCTCAACTCAATCAGATTGAGGTCTGGGTCGCGGATGTAATAGGAAACGATCCGGCGGCGCGCGCCGGTCCGCTCCACCGGTCCAGCGAGGATGGGCACCCCTTGCGCTGCCAAGTGGTCCGCAATGTCCTCAAAACCCTCCACAAGGAAACACAGGTCCGCCGACCCCGGCGTCGGAGCCTCGGCCTTCGGCTCGAACTCCTTCCCTCGCTCGTGGAGATTGATCTTGTGCGGCCCGAAGCGCAGGGCAGTCCGGCGTTCAGGGCCAAACACCTCCCGCGTCATGCCGAGGACGCGCTCATAGAAGTCCGCCGTACGTTCGATCGAGGCGACCGTCAGGACAAGGTGATCGAAGCCTGTGACGCGCAAGGGCTCTCCTCCGCAAATTGGGTTGATCGTTCTGAGCCACGAGGCGGGCTCAGCGGCCACCGAGTCAAGTCCGGCGCCCAAAATTGTGGTTGAGCAAAGGATTGCAATTCATCGCGGCCCGAATTCTCGCTGCATAAAAAAACGGCATAAAGACTAAAGATGCGGCAATGCACACGCCACCGTCTCTCGACCGGCGAACCAGGACAGGGCTAAACCATTGATAAAACAGCTCAGATCTCGGCCAGCGAGCATCTGGCACGCCTCATGCTAGTTCGAGGCCGAGCCAACGGACAGCCCGCTGCGGGAGGCACGGAATGAAGAAGATCGAGGCCATCATTAAACCTTTCAAGCTCGACGAGGTGAAGGAGGCCCTTCAGGAGATAGGGTTGCAAGGCATCACTGTCCTCGAGGCCAAGGGCTTCGGCCGCCAGAAAGGTCATACCGAGCTTTACCGCGGGGCCGAGTACGTCGTTGACTTCCTGCCCAAGGTCAAAATCGAGGTCGTCCTGGCGGACGAGTTGCTCGACAAAGCCGTCGAAGCCATTCAGAAGGCGGCCAAAACGGGCCGCATCGGCGACGGCAAGATCTTCATCTCGTCGATCGAGGAAGCAATCCGGATCCGCACCGGGGAAACCGGCGCAGATGCCATTTGAGAGCGAAGTCGCCAATCTGCAGAGGCAGCTTTTGCCTCGCTGCAGGAAGAAATCCTGAGCACCCAAAACCGAGCCCGAACCAAGCCTGCATAGAGGGGAGTTGTTAAATGGCAAATCCAGCCGACGTCCTTAAGCTCATAAAAGAAAAGGACGTGAAGTTCGTCGACCTCCGGTTTACCGATACCAAGGGCAAGATGCAGCACGTCACCGCGGAGGCGAGCTGCATCGATGAAGGCGTTTTCGCGGACGGCTATGCCTTCGACGGCTCGTCGATCGCGGGCTGGAAAGGTATCGAGGCCTCCGACATGCTGCTGAGCCCCGATCCGGCGACGGCGCATCTCGACCCGTTCTTCGCCCAGACCACGCTTGCCATCTTCTGCGACGTGATCGAGCCCAGCACCGGTGAGCTCTATGAGCGTGATCCGCGCGGGATTGCGAAGAAGGCGGAAGCCTACCTCAAGCAGACCGGCATCGGTGACACCGTATACTTCGGGCCCGAGGCGGAGTTCTTCATTTTCGATGACGTCCGTTTCACGACCGATCCGTTCAACACGGGCTTCAAGCTCGACTCGACGGAGCTGCCGGCGAACACCGGCACCGCCTACGAGATGGGCAACCTCGGCCACCGGCCGCGAACGAAGGGAGGCTACTTCCCTGTTCCGCCGATCGACAGCTGCCAGGATATCCGTTCCGAGATGCTGTCGGTGATGGCCGAAATGGGCGTGGCAGTGGAGAAGCACCACCACGAGGTTGCTGCCGCGCAGCACGAGCTCGGCATCAAGTTCGCGCCGATGGTGAAGATCGCGGACCACATGCAGATCTACAAGTACGTGGCCCACAACGTCGCCCAGGCCTACGGCAAGACGGCGACCTTCATGCCGAAGCCAGTGTTCGGCGACAACGGCTCAGGAATGCATTGCCACCAGTCGATCTGGAAGGACGGCCAGCCGACGTTTGCCGGCAACAAGTACTCGGACCTTTCGGACACCTGCCTCTACTACATCGGCGGTATCCTGAAGCACGCCAAGGCGATCAATGCCTTCACGAACCCGACGACGAATTCCTACAAGCGTCTGGTTCCGGGCTATGAGGCGCCCGTGCTGCTGGCCTACTCGGCCCGCAACCGTTCGGCCTCCTGTCGCATCCCGCACGTGTCGAGCCCGAAGGCGAAGCGCGTAGAAGTCCGCTTCCCCGACCCGGCCGCGAATCCGTACCTCGGCTTTGCAGCCATGCTGATGGCCGGCATCGATGGGATCTTGAACAAAATCCACCCCGGCGAGCCGATGGACAAGAACCTCTACGACCTGCCGCCGGTCGAGCTGGCCCGCATTCCGACGGTTGCCAGCTCGCTGCGGGAGGCGATCCAGAGCCTCGACGAGGATCGCGCCTTCCTGAAGATGGGCGGCGTGTTCTCGGACGATATGATCGACGCCTACATCGAGCTGAAGATGGCGGAGGTCCTACGTTTCGACACCACACCTCACCCGATCGAGTTCGACATGTACTATTCGGTGTAGTCTCGGTTTCTGCACCAACGCAAAATGCCAGGGCGGCTCGTCGGGCCGCCCTTAATTTTTCTCGAGTGGGCTAATGATAGGCTTTGGACCTGGTCCGATAGCGGAGCTTTCGACGAGAATAGGATGATGGATGCGGATCAGATCATTGCGCTTCTGGGGCTCGAGCCGCATCCGGAGGGCGGATACTTCCGCGAGACGTTCCGGGATCCGCGGACGATCGAGGGGCGCGCCTGCTCGACGGCGATCTATTTCCTGCTGAAGCAGGGTCAGACCTCCCATTGGCATCGCGTGGATGCGAGCGAAGTCTGGCATTGGTACGCTGGTGCGCCGCTCGAGCTCGGCATCGCTCCCGCCGGCGGCCCTGAGACGATTTTCCGGCTTGGCCCGGCGCTTATCGAGGGCGAACGCCCCCAGGCCGTTGTCCCCGCCGATCATTGGCAACGCGCGAAAAGCCTTGGGGCGTGGACGCTCGTCGGATGCACGGTGGCCCCTGGCTTTACGTTTTCAGGATTTGAACTCGCTCCTCCGGGGTTTGATCCCACGGCGGAGTGAGCAGCACTCAGCCTGTTCGTTGGCAAGCTGGAGCGGGAGAGCCTCGCGACGCCAATCAATTCAGCAGCGCGCAGCGATCCAACCAACCCCTTCGATGGAGTTGGATTCCAATCGCGCCGCCCTACTGCTTGTAGGTGCTCTCGTAGTCGAACTGCGCGAGGTCTTCGATGCCTTTGCGAAACTCGCGGTCCTCGGTCGCCGAGCGGATTCCGGCCGTATGCCTGGCCACCACCTGCGCCATCTCGGCCATCATTCTCGCACGCGCGACGCTCCCCATCGCCAGTACGGTCAGAATTTCCGAGACAAACCGCTCCTCGTTGGCGGCTTCTTCCCGGTAATCCTGCAGCACCGATTCAATTCGACTGCGTAGCTCGCGCATGCTCGACCCCCTCAGTGCCCGAGACCAGTCTGTTTGCCCTCTTCAGTCCCGGCTTAGGTCGATAGTTGCCCGATTCGTCGTGACTTTTCCATGCATTAGCTGTTTCGTCTGAGCCTATTCTTCGAACAACGGCAATTCGTCTTACAGAAACACAGATTTCATGAATTATCGCTGGAGTTTTCCTCGACTATTGCAACTCATCTTAGGAGGCTGCAGCAGCCCTGAAGCGGCGTATTGGCGTCCGACAAGCCGACGATGTGGGCTTCGAACGCATACTCGAGGTCCGACATACCGTCGTTGCACCACTCCTTGTTCTGGATCAGGGCGCTGATGTCGGTCCCCGAATCGCTGACGAACCGCATGGCGATGGCGTCGTCGCGACCCTGGAAAGGTTCGCGGACCGCAACCTTATAGCGGACCGGCGGTCCTTCCGGCCGGCGGAGCTCTGCCGTGTCCCCTTCGATCCTGAGAGCCCAGAACGGCTCGGTGCCGCCGCAGAAGAGGTTGGACTGGAACTCATCATCCAATCTGGACGAAGTCGGCTTCAGAAAACGCCCGTTGACCCAACCGCGGATGCCCTTGAAGTGGATTTCGTACCAGCGCGTCGAGCCGACCATGATACTGGCTCCCGACCCGAGCACGCCGCTGCTGTTGGCGGGGATCTGGCCGAGAATCTTCTTCTGACTGATCGTAGCCTGATCGTCGACCCGCTCACGAATGTTCAGGACGTCGGACCGCCTAACCCCCGTCACGCGGAAATCATACTTGCCGGCCTCGGTAGGCGCGGCTGACATCAGCAGCAGTGCCGGAAGGCTTAGCAGAAGAGCGAAATGGTTCCGAAGCAGCATCTCGGGCAGCAGCTCCTCAATTCTCGCGCGTGACGATAACCTACGGTCACTTATCAGATTAATCGAGGGCACAATTATGCCGGACGCCGGCATTGCCCGGACCTCGACCGAGCCGGCCGGCACCGGCACGACGGCGCCTTTACCTGGTGACGATCTGGTTCACGCAATCGGCAGGCAACCGCAATCATAGGGCCTGAAAGCCGTTAGCGGAGTGCAAAGAAAATTGCTGACAGGCAACCCATCTTCCCCAAGCCGGAGCGAGTGCCTTGGGCAGGCAATCCCTGGGACGAGCTGCACATGAGCTTGGGGGATCAGCAACGAGAGCAACCAAAAAAGCAGGGCACCCAGCCTGGGTTGCTGGGTGCCCTTTCTGGGGCCTGTGCTTGGTAGGGGGCGTCCGGCACAGGCAAGGTGCCGTGAAAACCGGCTCGCCCCGACTTGGTTCCCCTGCAATTGCGGCTCGGAGCCCAAGCCGCGATTGCGCATTCAGCTCAGCTCCGTCCGCGACCGCGCTTCGCCAGCTCGCCGTAAACCTTGACCTCTGCCTGCCCGCGGAAGCTCGGCCGTGACCTGTAGACCATCTCGATCCGGCGAAGATAGCTGCGCTCGCCCCGTAGATCCACCGCCAGATGCCCACCGGGGCGGATGTTCCGGTCGATCTTGATCGTCTCGGTGTAGCCGTTGAAATACACGATCTTCAGCGAGTTCAGGTGGAGCTCGTTGTCCTCGACCACGAAGTGCAGCATCCGGAAGGCCCTGTTGCGGAACCAGTTTTCCGATTGCTTGACGTTGATGACATCATGGTCGGTCTTGAACCCGACCTTCTGCTCGCCGAGCAGCAACCAATCCTTGTCGGGCTGGAAGCGGACGGGCCGAAGCGGCCGGGGGGCCGGCTCGCCGTAGACCTTGATGACGGCCTGCCCGCGGAAGCTCGGCCGTGACCTGTAGACCATCTCGATCCGGCGAAGATAGCTGCGCTCGCCCCGCAAATCGATCGGCAATTGCCCACCCGCACGGATCAGCCTGTCGACCTTTATCTCCTCCGCGTAGCCATTCATGTAGATGACTCGCACCGCCATCAGGTGCAAGTCGTTGCGCTCGGCCGCGAAGTGCAGGGTCCGAAAGGCCCGATCGCGGAACCAATCCTCTGATTTGCCGACTTCGATCGTGTCGCGATCGGCAAGGAAACCGACACTTTTTTCACCAAGCAGAACCAAATCCGCCTTTCGCTGCGCTTGCGCAGGTAAAGCAAGCAACATCAGGCAGAGAGCGACCAGTCCGCCAACCCGCAGCATTATCGTCTCCTCATGAGGGAATACCGCCAGAAACTGCAGCCGATCATCTCGGCAGAACAGAAGGTAAACGCCGGAAAAAGTTGTTGTCTGACAGCTTTAGGGCCTTCCCATGGCGGAGATCGGTCGAGTTTGTGTCGGCTGCTAATCGCTTCTGCTGGCGAGCGGCAAGGCGCTTCCTCGCGTGAATGCGAGAGGCCCAAGCTGCATATACTTCGAGACCCGGCTCAGCGCCTCTTTAGGGACCGGCCGTGATACAACGCCCACTCGATTTCGCTGCGGGAGATGCCGATGTCCTTCAGCATGTGATCATCGAGCTCAGCCAAATGATGCAAGGCGGCGCGCCGATCGCGCCATCTCACATATCCTTGCCAACATGAGAAAACCGTCGTCTGCAGCCGACCGAGCAAGCTCCGCCGGCCTGGCATATCCAAGAACGCTCTGTACGAGGCGGCCATTGTTTTGCTCCTGTCATCCCATTGCTCCGAGATGCCGGAAAGTATGGTTGACAGCCCCTGACAGCGTGGCGTCAGGAGGTCTGACACGCTCCTGACAGCGCGGTGTCAGGAGTGATACGCTAATGGCTCGGACGGCCAACTCTTGGGTGGAGCGGAAAGCGTGCGCCGCGCCGATCGCCTTTTCGAGATCATCCAGCTGATGCGCCGCAAGGCCCCCGTGCGCGCCCGCGATCTGAGCGAGGCGCTCGAGGTGTCCGAGCGCACGATTTACCGCGATATCCAGGACCTGATCGCGAGCGGCGTGCCGATCGAAGGCGAGGCGGGCATCGGCTACGTGCTCAAGGCGGGGTTCGACTTGCCGCCGCTGATGTTCAAGGAGCAGGAGATCGAGGCGCTGGTGCTGGGCGCGCGCATCGTCGAATCCTGGGCGGATGCCGAGCTCGCCGAAGCGGCCTCGAACGCCATTGCCAAGATCGAGGCGGTGATCCCGGATCGCCTTCGTGATTTCATGGCCAACACCGCGCTCCTTGCCCCCGCGCACAGCTACATGGAGCCCATCACCTTCGATCTCGCCGAATTGCGCCGGGCGTTGCGCAGCCAGCTCAAAATCCATTTCCGGTATCGCGATTTCATGGCGCGCGAAACAACTCGGACCGTCAGGCCGCTGTCGCTCGCCTATTTCGGGCCGGTCTGGCTGCTTGCGGCCTGGTGTGAGCTGCGGGACGATTTTCGCACCTTCCGCCTGGATCGGATCGACCAGCTCCAGATTCTCAACGAACGGTTCCGCATCGAGCAAGGAAAGAGCCTGCACGATTTCCTGAAGCGTGATCAGGCCTGGAACCGCAGGTCCGAGACGGTCACGAGCATGGAAACGGGGAACGACTGACGAACTTTACCATTTCGAATGAGCCGTCCGGAGGGCAGCGATGAAAGCGCCAAAGAAGATCGATTTCCCGCCTTGGAATGTCCGCCGGTTCCTGGAGCCCGGCCCTGTCGTGCTCGTCAGCTCCGCGTATCGCGATCAACGAACCATCATGACCATGGGCTGGCATATGATCATGGAAATGCAGCCGGCGCTCGTCGGCTGCTACATCTGGGACCAGAACTTCAGCCAAAAGCTCGTTCGCGGCAGCAAGGAATGCGTGATCAATCTGCCGACTTCGGATCTCCTGGAAACTGTCATCAAAATCGGGAATTGCCATGGGAACGAGGTCGACAAATTCAATGAATTCGGCCTCACAGCCGCCGAAGCTGAAACGGTTGGCGCACCGCTCATCGCGGAATGCTATGCCAATTTCGAATGCAAGCTCGTCGACTCGAGCCTGATCCGAAAATACAATCTTTTCGTCTTCGAGGTCACAAAGGCTCACGTGGCGAGATCACCGCGCTATCCGGAAACGGTGCATTATCGCGGCGAAGGCGTATTCATGATCTCGGGAGAGAACCGCAGCTATCGCCGGCTCTTCAAGCCGGAAATGCTTTGATCACCGGAACGGCGGCTCGTCGAAGGAACGCAGCTTGCGCGAATGGAGCGTTTCGCGCCGCTCGCGCAGCAGGTCGAGCGCCTTCAGACCGATTTCGAGGTGCTGCGCTACGGCAGCTTCGTAGAAGGCGTTCGCCGCACCCGGCAGCTTGATCTCCCCGTGCAGCGGTTTGTCGGACACGCAGAGCAGCGTGCCGTAGGGCACGCGCAGCCGGTATCCGTTGGCGGCGATGGTGCCGCTTTCCATGTCGACGGCGATGGCGCGCGAAAGATTGATGCGGCGCCGCTCGTGCGAATAGCGCAGCTCCCAGTTGCGGTCGACGTCCGTGACGACAGTGCCGGTCCTCAGCCGCCCTTTGAGCGCGTCCCCTTTTTCGCCGGTGACGATGGCAGCCGCGTCCTGCAGCGCGACCTGCACCTCGGCCAGCGCGGGGATAGGGATATCCGTCGGCAGCAGGGCATCGAGGATTTGGTCCTGCCGCAGGTATGCGTGAGCAAGGACGTAGTCGCCGATCTGCTGTGACTGCCGCAGGCCTCCGCAATGCCCGACCATGAGCCAGCAGTTCGGGCGCAGCACGGCCAGGTGATCGGTGATGTTCTTCGCGTTCGACGGGCCGACGCCGATGTTCACCAACGTCACCCCCTCGCCGCTCGGGGCGGTCAGGTGATAGGCGGGCATCTGGAACCGGTGCCAGGGGCTTGCGGCGATAACACCATCAGCGTCGTCCGGGGAATCGCCCCGGCGGATTTCGGCACCGCCCGGCAGCACGAGCCGTTCGTACGGCGTATTTGCTTCCGCGAGCCGCGCCAAGCCCCAGCGGACGAACTGGTCGACATAGCGATGGTAGTTCGTCAGCAGAATCCAGTGCTGCACGTTCCGCCAGTCACTGCCCGTATAATGCACGATACGGCGCAAGGAGTAATCGACCCGCACGGCGTCGAACAGAGACAGCGGGCGCGGCTCGCCCTCCGGCGCTTGCCACTCACCGTCGGCCACTTCGTCGCCGACGAGGGACAAGAGCGGCGTCGGGAAATGGCGGGCGAGCTCGGAGGCGGTGATGCCCTTGCGGCCGATCTCTTCGACCCGCTCCATCGTGTACGGGAACGGGATCTCCTGAGTGCTGACGCTGACCTCGATTTCCGCCCCGTACTCGCCCACCAACAAGCGCAGCTGCTCCAAGAGATAGTTCCGGAAATGCCGCGGGTGGGTGATCGTCGTCTCGTAGACGCCCGGCCGCTGGAACTTGGCATAGGCCCGCCGGGTACGCGGCGCCGGGTCCATGCCGTAGTAGATGACGCGCAGGAGGGGATAGCGGAACGCTGCCCGCTCCTTCTCGGTCGGCGGCTCGCGGGTCTCGAGATAGCGGTCGAGGGCGCGGACCAGGGCCGTCGACGCCCGGTCGTAGAGCTCCTCGAGACGATCGACGGCGGCTTCCGGAGT
>DASVDU010000024.1:0-11223 GCA_036380915.1 Hyphomicrobiaceae bacterium
GCGTTGGCGCTGGCCGGCATCAGGCCGGAAGGAGCGCTGGCGGAAGCCGCCGAGTAAGGAAGATATCAGCGGCGATCAGGTAAACAGGGGGTGGCGCAGCTCCAAGCCGCGCCTCCACCCGTTTGGCATTGCGCCCTGTTCTCCTGCGATGCCGGATCGATAAATCGATCGATAAATCGTCTGATTGGTAAAGTTAAAATTCGAGGAAACGCATGCTCGACCTTCTGCAAGGGATTCGGGTTGTCAGCTTCAACCACTTCCTCCTCGGACCGATGGGGATACAGGCGCTCGGCGATCTCGGCGCCGATGTCATCACCGTCGAGACGACAGAGGGCGCGTGGCAGCGGCACTGGAGCAGCGGTGACATCTGGTCGGACGGCCAGGGCATGCTGCATATGTGCGCGAACCGCAACAAGCGAAACGTGGCGATCGACCTCAAGTCGGAGAAGGGCAGAGAAATCGCGTTTCGACTCATCGATACGGCAGATGTGGTTTCGGAGAATTTCCGTCCTGGCGTGTTCGAGAAGCTCGGCTTCGGATATGAGGTCCTGAAGAAGCGTAAACCCAACATTATTTTCGCTTCGGCTTCAGGTTACGGTCCGGACGGTCCCTATCGCGAAAAGCCGGGACAGGACCTGCTGGCGCAAGCCCTCTTCGGCATCATGGCCATTACCGGTCAGGCCCATACCGGTCCGCGCCCGGCAGGTGTTTCCGTCGTCGATCACCACGGTGCCGCGCTGCTGGCGATGGGCATTCTTGCAGCGCTCGTTCGCCGGGAGCGCACCGGGAAGGGGTGCCGGGTGGATGCCAGCCTGATGCAAGCGGCACTCGACCTTCAGGCCGAATCGCTCGTCGCGTGGCTCAATGCGGCCGAAAAACCGAAATCGATCAGTGCCTATCGCCATGTCGGCGGCTGGTACTATGCAGCGCCGTATGGCGTTTACGCGACGCAGGACGGTCATCTGGCGCTTTCCATCTCGCCGCTGCCGCTGATCGCCGAAGCGATCGGCGAGCCGAAACTGGCCTCCTACACCGAGAAAGACACCTGGAAAAAGCAGGACGAGATCAGCTCATTGATCGCGGACCGCCTCGTGACCAAAACGACGGCGGAATGGGTCAAGCTCATGGAGCCGCTCAAGATTTGGCACGCTCCCGTTCAAGGCTATGACCAGATCGTCGACGATCCTCAGGTCAAGCACATGCAGGCCTTCGTCACGGTACCGGGCGGCGGCCCCACGAAAGCGCCCGTGACGCTGGTCAACCATCCGGTTCGCTACGACGGCCAGGCTGCCGAAGTGCGCCTGCCACCGCAGCGGCTCGGCGCGCAGACGGCCGAGGTTTTGGGAGAGCTGGGCTTCACCCAGGGCGAAATCGAGGCACTGGCACAGGACGGCGTCGTCAAGTTGCTGGACAGCTGACAAGGTCCTGGATCTGGCGGTCTTTTGACGATTCCGAAGTTCCGCTCCGGGTCCGGCCGCGGATCGAAGCGGATTTCGGAATCGGACGCTATCGAGAGGGAAGGTTCCGCTACTTTGCGCCGAGGTCCGGCGCCCGTGCCGTCGATCCGCGCACGACCACGGAGGCGGAAAGCTCGATAACGGGCGTCGTTGGCCGCCCGAGTATGGTGGCAATCAGCATGTCAGCAACCCGCAATCCGATCTCCCGTGACGGCACATGCACTGTCGTCAACGGCGGGTCGATCTCGGCCACGATGTCGAGATCGTCGAAACCGGTGATCGACAGTCGCGACGGAACCGGAAGCCCCAGTACGCGCGCCTCCGCCACGGCTCCGAGCGCGTGCAGGTCCGTCGTGCAAACCACCGCCGTGATTTCGGGATCGCGCTCGATGGCGCTCCTCAATGCTGCCCGACCCTCGCCGACGGCATAAGGAGCTTCCACCACCTGTGGCGTAGGCAGGTCTGCAGAAGCAATTGTCTCAAACGCTGCCGTGAAGCGTGCTGCGATGCGGTCGTTATTTTGAGTTGGCGTCGTGATGAGACAGAACCGCCGGTGCCCGAGCTGAATGAGATAATCCACCATGCGGCGGCTGGCGGCGCCGTTATCGTAACCGACGCAGAGCCCGTTCTGATTGGCGAGCGTATAGGTGCACACATAAGGAATGCCGGCGGCATCCAATCGGCGGTAGATTTCGGGGCGCCTCTGATGTCCGACCAGAACGAGGCCGTCAATGCCGTGTTCCAGCAAGCTCCGGATCTGCCGCGCCTCTACGTCCGGATCGTAATGCGCGCAGGCGACGAGTAGGGAGAAACCTTGACTTTCCAGCCTCTCCTGCAGCGCGTCTATTCCTGCGGCAAACGTCGCTACACCAAGGGTCGGCACCACGGCACCAATGGTCTGGAAACGCCGCGCCGCCAGCGCCCGCGCTGAGCCATGGCGGACGTAGGCCAGTTTCTCGACCGCCGCCTCCACCCGCGCCCTCAGTTCGGGGCTGACCTTCTCCGGGGCGTTGAGAACTCTCGAAACGGATGCCGTCGACACGCCGGCGACAGCTGCCACGTGGGCCATCGTCCTCGGCGCAGCGCGCGAGGGCCTACGACGGCGCGAAGCTTTCATGCCTTTGACCGGTTTCTCCAAACGCGAACGTTCCAATGAGTAAACCTCGACTTGCGAAATGCTCGCGAGCCGAATGACGGGTTATCGTGTACCTTGTCATTGCGGCCTCCGCATGTTAGCGCTTACACGAGCGTCTAAAATAGGACAAGAGACGTGTGTTGAACCAGAAAGGAGGAAACATGCTGGAAGGCATCATGCGAACAAGCCGCCGCACGTTTTTCGCTGTGACGGCCGCCGCGCTCGCTGCCGGTTTCTCGTACGGCGCGTCTGCGCAGCAGACCGAAATCAAAGTCGGTTACATGAAACACCCCATCCAGGACGCATCCCTGGATATGATGGAAAAATGGGCCAAAGCGCACAACGTGAAGCTCACACGTGTGCCGATGGCCTACAGCGTCTTCATGGAGAAGGTCACGGCAACCCTGACCTCCGAAACCGATCAATTCGACATCATCTGGCACAACGATGACTGGGGCCAGCTCTGGAAGAAGTGGGTCGAGCCGACCGATGACATTCCAGGCATGGAAAATACGGATCCCTGGGTGCTGGAGGCGTTTCTCAATGACGACAAGAAACCCACGGCCGTGCCCATGGCCCACACGGTCGGCACGTTCTTCTACCGCACCGATCTCCTGAAGCCGGAAGAGGTGCCGACGACTTTCGACGAGCTCGTCGAGGTGAGCAAGCGCCTCCAGAAGGAAGGCAAGGTCAAGTGGGGCTATGTCGGCGCCATGGCCATGAACAACACTTGGTTCACCTTCTGGTGGGCCACATGGTCGAACAAGTGCGACCTTCTCAAGCCGTTCTTCGAGCGCGACTACGAGAAGCTCAAGGCCAACAACTTCGAGCCCGGAATTGCTGATCCTTGCAGCCAGGAGGTAATGGAATTCTGGTGGGATGCGATGAACAAGCACAAGATCAGCCCCCCAGGCATGACTGCCTACACCCGCAACGAATCGAACGCCATTTTCATGGCGGGTGATGCGGCCTTCACGCTGATCGACTCCACGCACTACGGCGAGTTCAACGACCCGAAGCGCTCCAAGATCGCCGGCAAGGTCGGCATGGCTCCTTTCCCGGTGGGACCACGGGGCGAGCGCCCGACTTCATGGAACGAGGTCTGGGCCTGGGCCATTCCGAAGGGCGTCCCGGCTGAGCGCAAGAAGATCGCCAAGCAGATGCTTGCAGCGATGTTGGCCGACGAGGCCGGTCAGATCGAGATGTGGAAGAAGACCGGCGGCCCGCCGCCGAACACCAAGCTCTGGCCGAAGCTGCGCGCCGAGGACAAGGACTTCGATATGCTGTCGAAGGCCGTATTCGACCACAAGCCGCTGGCCCACTCGGCCTATTACTTCCCCGAGTGGCCCGCGCTGCACAAGGCCTATTCGGACGTGGCGATCGGCGCTCTCCAGGGCAAGCGCGAGGATATTCCGCAAGCCTTGAAGGACGGTGTCGAGAAGCTCCGTCGCGCGGCGGCCGGCAACTAGTCGCCACCACCGACCGGCTGCCTTTTCGAGGGAAAAGCCAAACCTCATCCCAGGATAGCGTTTTCGCCAGTCCTGGGATGAGCCTGATCTGGTCCAATGCGCGCGTACGCTCTCAATTGAGCAGCTTTTACGATATCAACGACAGGCACCTGACCCTGATGGCTTCGCGTCCTTTCCTCGGGCTAGACGAAAAAAAGCGATTCATGCTGGCTCTGATCGCGCCAGCCGTCTTCGCGCTCACCTTGTTCCAGATTGTGCCCATCCTCACCGGCGCGAATGCCAGCTTTCGCGACTGGTCGCTCTACGACCCTCAGAAAACCTGGATCGGTCTCGATAATTATATCTATGTCCTGACGGATGACGATTTCCTCTGGACGATCCTGCCCAACACCTTCGGCTTCATGTTTGCGAGCGTTGCCTGCTCGCTGGTCTTGGGTCTCGGCATCGCCCTGTTGCTCAATCGACGTTTCCCGGGCCGATGGCTGGTGCAAACGATCATATTGCTGCCGCTGATGGTGGCCCCGGTCATTGCCGCTATCATGACCCGGTGGATGTTCAACGACCAGTTCGGCATCGTCAACGTCGTCTTGGAATCGCTCGGCTTCTCACCGATCCCATGGCTGACGCAGAAGTGGACCGCATTCTTCGTCATTCTCATCACGGATGTCTGGCTGTGGACGCCATGGTTTGCATTGCTGTTGCTCGCCGGCCTGCAAAGCCTGCCGCCTGAACCATTCGAGGCGGCCAAGATCGATGCCGCCTCGGCTTGGCGCACCTTCCGCTATATTACGCTGCCAATGCTGCGGCCGGTGATCGTGGTCTGTGTGGTCATCCGCGCGATCGACGCGTTTCGGACTTTCGACATCGTTTGGACGATTTCCGCCGGCGGCCCGGCGCGCTCCACTGAGGTGTTCAGTCTCTATGCCTATATCGAGGCCTTTCAATTCCTGAACTTCGGCCGGGGCTCTGCTGCAGCCGTGATCGGCGCATTGATCATCATCGTGTTCGCAATGGTGCTCTACCGCATCCTGAACCGCTGGGTGGAGGTGTCGAAATGAGCGTGGCTGAGGCCATCACCGCGCCGCGGCCGCGCAGCTTTCTCGAGGCGCTGGCCCCAGGCGGCAAGCGCGCGTTCTTCGTGCTGGTAATCATCGCGGTTTGCCTGTTGTTCGCCTTCCCAGTGCTCTGGCTGGTACTGACGTCTTTGCGCCCAGGCTATGCCGTCTACTACGTGCATCGCGGGACCGATTTCACCATCGAGAACTTCTTCGAAGTCCTCAGTCAGGAAATTGTAGTCAAGGCGATCTTCAATAGCTTTGTAATTTCGACACTGGCCACGGTCCTCTCGCTCGGCATCACGGTAACGTCCGGCTACATGCTCTCGCGCTTCCGCGGCCCGATCCCGAGCACCTGGTTCGGCCTGATTTATGTTTTCCGCTGCGTGCCCTATGTCTCCTGGGTGCTGCCGCTCTACTTCGTGACGCAATCCGTCGGCATTTTCGATACCTATTGGGGACTGCTGCTGCCGCACGTGGCCGTGCACATCTGCTTCTTCTCGTGGATCATGAAAGGCTTTTTCGACGGCATCGATCCGTCGATGGAGTATGCCGCCATGATCGACGGCTGCTCGCGCTGGGGCGCGTTCTGGCGAGTCGCACTGCCGGCCGCCGTTCCTGGCATGACCGCGCTGGCGATCCTGTGCTGGCTTTATACCTGGAACGAATTTCTGTTCGCGCTCATCCTCACCGCCCAGAACACGCCGATCCTGACCGTCGTCATGGCCCAGTTCGTTCATGAGCTCGGAATGGAGTGGCACCTGATGAGCGCCACCGCGGTGATAGCTCTCGGCCCGGCGCTGATCGTCACCATTTTCGGGCAGAAGTACGTCATTCGCGGATTGAAGGTCTAGATCATGGCCGAGGTCATTCTCAGCAAAGTGCGCAAGTCATACGGCAAGGTCCTTGCCGTGAAAGATTTCTCGCTCGATATCGCCGATCAGGAATTCGTAGTGCTGGTCGGCCCATCCGGCTGCGGGAAGTCGACGACATTGCGCATGATCGCGGGACTGGAGGAGATCACGAGCGGCACGATCAGCATCGGCAATCGCGTCGTGAACGACCTGCAGCCCAAGGACCGCGACATCGCGATGGTTTTCCAGAATTACGCGCTTTACCAGCACATGACCGTGTACGACAATCTCGCGTTCGGGCTGCGCAACCGGGGCACACCGGAATCCGAGATCGCCGAAGCGATCAAGCACGCAGCGAAGGTATTGTCGATCGAAGCGCTGCTCGACCGCCGTCCGCGTCAGCTCTCGGGCGGGCAGCAGCAGCGGGTCGCGCTCGGCCGCTGCATCGTTCGCAATCCGAAGGTCTTCCTTTTCGACGAGCCGCTTTCAAATCTCGACGCGCAGCTGAGAGCGCAGATGCGCCTGGAGCTCAAAGAGCTCCGCCAGCGGGTCCCCACGACCTCCATTTTCGTTACACACGATCAGGTCGAGGCGATGACTCTCGGCGATCGCATCGTCGTCATGAAGGACGGGCTGGTGCAGCAGGTCGGCACGCCGCTCGAACTCTACCGCCGGCCGATCAATCAGTTCGTGGCGAGCTTCATCGGCTCACCATCCATGAACTTCTTCGAGATGAGAGTTTCCGGCGAAGGCGACAAGATCACGCTCAAGGGCGACGGACTGAGCCTTTCTCTACCGCCGGCACGTTTCCCCGGCCTCGCGCGAAATGGCTCAGACAAGGTGACGGTCGGTGTCCGTCCGCAGCACCTGCGGCTCGGCCGTGCTGAAAACGACGACCAGGTGGGCTTCTCGGGTACGCTGATGGTCACGGAGCAGCTCGGGGATGAGCAGCTTCTCGCCATTCGCATTGGCGGTAACGATGTCCGCGTCGCCGGCGTCGACCCCGAGCTCGCGCTCGCGACCGGCAGCACCATCGAGGTCGCGACACAAATGGACAACCTTCACATCTTCGACGGCACCTCCGGTTCCGCTCTGCGCTGAAATCAGCTTATCCTGGGAGACTTAAAATGAGCGACTTCTACGTGAAGGTCGGCGACTCGGTGAAGTTCGCCAAGACCGTGGGCGAGACCGACGTCTATATGTTCGCCGGCATCACGGGCGACTTCTCGGTCAACCATGTCAATGAGCAGTACATGGCCCGATCGAAGTACGGCAGGCGCATCGCCCATGGCGCACTGCTCATCGGCTACATGTCGACCTGCTCGACGATGATGATCGAGAAGTGCAATGGCACCGGCGGCGAAGAAACACCGGTCTCGCTCGGGTATGACAAGGTTCGCTTCCTCGGGCCTGTGTTTATCGGAGACACGGTGAACCTGACTTATACCATTACCGAAATCGATCCGGTGAAGCGCCGGTCCTATAGCGAAATAAAGGCCGAAAACCAGCGCGGCGAGCTCGTCGGCGTCGCGCGGCACATTCTGGCCTGGACCAAGAACAAGGACTGACTGGTCAGGAGCTGCGGATCGTCATGCGCCTCAAGGACAAAGTTTGCATCATCACCGGTGGCGGATCGGGAATTGGCCGAGCCGCCTGCGTGCTGTTCGCCAAGGAGGGCGCGAAGCTCGCCATAGCCGACAAGCGCCTCGACGCGGCCCGCGCTGTCGCTTCTGAGTGCAAGGAGCTCGGCGCGGAAGTCATTGCGCTGGAGGTGGATGTCTCGAAGTCTGCCGATGCCGCCCGCATGGTCGACGAAACGGTCAAGACGTTCGGCCGGCTGGACGTCCTCCTCAACAATGCCGGCTATGGCATCGCCGGGACTGTGCTGGAAACCGACGAAGCGGCCTGGGACGACCTGATGGCCGTCAATGTCCGCGGCGTCTTCCTCTGCACCAAGTACGCCATCCCCGCGATGAAGGCGAGCGGCGGCGGCTCGATCGTGAATACGGCCTCGGTCGTCGCAAACGTCGGCATCCGGAATCGTGCCGCCTATTGCGCTTCCAAGGGCGCGGTGGCGGCGCTGACGCGGGCCGTCGCCATCGATCACGTTGCGGACAGCATTCGCTGCAACGCCATTGCTCCCGGAACGATCGACACGCCCTACTTCAGCGAAATCCTCAGCAAGAGCCCGGATGCGGCCGCTGTCCGGAAGGGGCTTGAGGAGCGCCAGCTCATGAACCGCCTCGGCACGCCCGAGGAGATCGCCGCCGGCATGCTGTTCCTTGCAAGCGACGAGAGCAGCTTCGCCACGGGCTCGATCCTGACGATCGACGGAGGCATGACCGCACAGTAGGCTGCAACCACAGCCCTACGTCCCTCCTCCCGGGGGTGTCGCTCAACGACTCTTGGTCACATCGAATCGGTGGCCGCATCGGGCCACTTTAGCGCCAGCGCGTGTCTGGGAAGGCCAAGGAGGCGATCGGCCGTGAAAGCGCGCTGGCTTTGGCTGGTGCTCGGGTTTTTATCGGTGGGTTGCGGCCTCGTCGGCGCCGTCCTCCCGATGGTGCCGACAACCCCGTTCCTGCTGCTGGCGGCCTTTGCGTTTGCACGCAGCTCGCCACGGTTACACCGCTGGCTGCTCTCTCACCGGTATTTCGGGCCGCTCATCACCAACTGGCAGCAGCATGGCAGCATCGATCGCAAGGCCAAGTTTTCCGCGATAGGTGTCATGGTGCCCATGCTGGGGCTGACCTGGTACTGGGGCGCAGCACCCTGGCTGCTGGCGGCGCAGGCCATAGTGCTCGCGGTCGTTGCAGCGTGGCTCCTCACCCGGCCTGATCATCACGCTTCAGGGCCCGACGACGGCCGCGTGGCCCGTTCGAAACGCACGAGCACTTGATTTCCAGGTTGTATCGGGCTTTTTGGCAATCCAGCCACCGGATCGCCACACTTCTCTTGAAGTGGTCTCGCCCCTCGTTCGATCTATTCCGGCGAGCCCCAAACAAGATCATGAGCACGTTCAGGCCATGGAGCCCATCATCTCCCTTTCGAACCTGTCGAAGACCTATGCCTCGGGCTTTCAGGCGCTGAAAGGCATCAGCCTGGAGATCCACCGCGGCGAAATCTTCGCCCTGCTCGGCCCCAATGGCGCCGGCAAGACGACCCTGATCGGCATCATCTGCGGGCTGGTGAACCGCACCGCGGGTGAGGTGACCGTCGGCGGCTACGATACAATCAAGGATTATCGGGCCGCTCGGTCCTTGATCGGGCTCGTTCCGCAGGAGCTGACAACCGATGCATTCGAATCGGTGTGGAACACCGTCAGCTTCAGCCGCGGACTGTTCGGCAAGCCGGCGGATCCCGCCTACATCGAGAAGGTCCTCAAGGATCTCTCCTTGTGGGATAAGAAAGACAACCGCATCCTGACATTGTCAGGCGGCATGAAGCGGCGGGTGCTCATCGCCAAGGCCCTCGCGCATGAGCCGCGCATCCTGTTCCTCGACGAGCCGACCGCGGGTGTCGACGTCGAGCTGCGCAAGGATCTTTGGGACGTGGTGCGCGGCCTCCGGGCCGATGGAGTCACCATCATTCTCACGACGCACTACATCGAAGAAGCCGAGGAGATGGCCGATCGCATCGGCGTCATCAACAAGGGCGAGCTGATCATCGTCGAGGACAAGGCCACCCTTATGCGTCGGCTCGGAAAGAAGCAGCTCATTCTCGAGTTGCACGAGCCGCTCGACGCCATCCCGGAGAGCCTTGCGCACCATCATCTGACGTTGGCCGCCGATGGGCATGAGCTCGTCTTCACTTACGACACGCAGGCCCAGCGCACTGGCATCACGGCTTTGCTTCGCGACCTTGCGGAAGCAGGGATCCGCTTCCGCGACCTCAGCACCACGCAAAGCTCGCTCGAGGAAATCTTTGTCGATCTCGTGAGGCAAGGCCGATGAACTTGCACGCTGTCCGGGCGATCTACGTTTTCGAAATGTCCCGCATGCGGCGCACGCTGCTGCAGAGCATCGTCTCGCCCGTTCTCACCACGTCGCTTTATTTCATCGTTTTCGGCGCAGCGATCGGCCAGCGCATTCCTGAGATCGAAGGCGTGAGCTACGGCGCGTTCATCGTGCCGGGGCTCACGATGCTCCTGCTTCTGACGCAAAGCGTCATGAATGCGTCGTTTGGTATTTATTTCCCGCGTTTCACGGGGACGATTTACGAGGTGCTTTCGGCGCCGATTTCTTCGATGGAAATCGTTCTCGGCTATGTCGGGGCAGCGGCGACCAAATCGATCATTCTGGGAATCGCCGTTCTCGTGACGGCGAGCTTCTTCGTACCCCTGCAGATCGCGCATCCGTTCTGGATGGTGTCTTTCCTGCTTCTGACGGCCGTAACCTTCAGCCTGCTCGGCTTCATTATCGGCATCTGGGCGGACGGGTTCGAGAAACTGCAGTTCGTGCCGATGCTCGTTATCACGCCACTGACGTTTCTCGGCGGAACATTTTACTCAATCGATGTGCTGCCGCCGTTCTGGCAGGCCGTCAGCCTAGTCAACCCCATCGTGTATCTGGTCAGCGGTTTCCGCTGGAGCTTCCACGGGGTGGCCGATGTCAATGTCGGCATCAGCCTCGGAATGACGATGGTGTTTCTCGTGGCGTGCCTGATCGCCATCTGGCGCATCTTCGCGACGGGTTATCGGCTAAAGACTTGAACTCGGTACAATTCACAGCCGAGCCGCCGAGCCGGGTGTCCACGGGAAATGTCGTTGAGGCCGATCATGGCCTGTCAGACCATATGCTCCCGTGCCGCTTCGCCGATGAACGCTGCCACATACGCTGCGAAGGAGCGCCAGACCTCGATTCGAAACTCCGTTTCATCAGTCCGCCAAAGGACGATTTCTGCTTTTCCGAACAGCGTGCGTGTGCACTTGCCGACCGGAAACGCAGCGAGACTGAGCGGCAGCGGGCAGCCGGCATTGAGCACGTCAGCGGCATGAGGACCGCTGAGAAGGAAGCCAGCATTGCGATGGGAGATATCGACCCAAGAACAAGGCGTCTCGCCCATTGCCGCTGCGACCTGCGCAGTGATGGCATCGGCTTCGCGTTCGTCGGCAAAGAGCAGCCATTCATCTGGCCCGAGCCATAAAGCCGCGCGAGTGCCGTTTGTGGCTGACCGCCAAGGCTCCAGCGGCAAAGATACTCCGAACGCCCGGCCGATTTTTTGGGCCGCTTCCGCATCGCCGCGAACGGAGAA
>DASVDU010000025.1:0-28811 GCA_036380915.1 Hyphomicrobiaceae bacterium
GACAGCTTCTCGGTGTCATCGAGAGGGATCTGCCATGCGGGAGCGCTGATGCTGACGCTGGCTGCGACATTGCCGAACTGGTCGCGAATAGGGGCACCGATGCATCGCAACCCCGGACGATGCTCCCCGTCATCTATTGAGTAGCCTTGGGAGCGGATTTTTCCGAGTTCCTCTTTAAGAAGGCCCTCGGTCACAATCGTGGCGTCAGTGTACTTTTCCAGTCCTACGGCGATAACCTTTTCGATAATCTCGCTGGGCTGAAATGCAAGAATTGCCTTTCCGACGCTTGTGCAGTGAATCGGTGCGTTCTCGATCAAGTGTACCGGTGTCACCGTATTCGACAGTGATTCAGAACGGTGGATCACGACAGCTTGGTAACCGTCAAAGACCGCCAAGTGAACAGCGTGGCCGGTGGTTTGCCTCAGCTGCTCAATTTCAGGGAGCGCTTCGCGATGCAGCTCGAGATTCGCAAGAGCAATGCTCCCGAATTCGAACAATTTCAATCCCAAGCGATACCTGTCGCGTTCGCGGTCCTGGTCGAGAAACCCGATGACCCGCATGGACGAGACAAGGCGATGCGCGGTGCTTTTCGGGTATCCTGTCTCTTCGCAAATTTCCGCCAGTGAAAGCGAACGTCGGCGCGTGGAGAAGCACTCCAGCACTCTGCGAACCTTGCTCAGTGTTTTGATGTTCTCGTCCGAACGACGGGTGGGTTCCATAGCTTTCCTGTACAGCTCGAGCTTTCAGCAAGCTCTCGGGATTAGTTGCGCCATTCATCGCGCTGTTGACGTATCGCCATGTTTTCCCCTAACTTGCCCTTTCACGGAATTCAATTCCGGAATGCGGGACGGTTGCGGAGGTCGAAATGGGCGAGAATGAAGTTGATGTGAGGGGATCTTTGACAGGCGTTCTGCCGCCCGTTGTGACACCGTTCGATAAGGCCGGAAATATCGACTTCGGTTGTTTGCGCGAGCAGATCGATTTCATAGTGGAAGCCGGATGTACGGGCATTGTCATCGGCGGAAGTACCGGGGAAGGGCATACGCTCAATAGTGAAGACTTCTGCGAACTTATGGAAGCCGCTCATGAAGCTCTGAACGGGCGCGGTAGCCTTCTTGCTGGCTTGATCGTCAATAGTACAAAGGAAGCCATTGATCGGTTGAAGCGGATTGAAGGGATGAAGGTGGATGCGCTCCAAGTGACGCCTGTCCATTATCTTTTCAAGCCTGGTCCCGATGCCACCGTCTCGCATTTCAAAAAGATAGCTGAGCATACTCCGGTTCCGCTCCTGATCTACAACGTGATCCAATGGAATTACCTGTCAGTCGACCTGATGCTCAGGATAATGGATGAGGTTCCTGGCGTAATCGGAATGAAGCAGAGCAACGGGGATCTTAAATCCGTCTCAGATTTGCTTCTGCGGAAGAAGTCCGAGAATGTTGTGCTGACAGGAATAGACGGCCTTCTGTATCCGGCCTTTATGCTCGGTGTTGACGGAGCGATCACGGCGCTGACGGCAGCGGTGCCCGGACTAGTTGTCAAGCTTTGGAAAGCTGTGCAGAACGGAGACCATAGGCAAGCGCGCGAAATACATTTCCGCCTTGCGAAACTTTGGAATTCCATGACGCATGACAACCTGCCTGCTTGCACGAAATACGTACAGCACAGGCAGGGGCTCAAGCTATCATTTCCCCGGGCACCGATGGAGGAGGTGTCAGCGGAGCAGAAACGCTCGATGGATGCCGCTCTTGACGAGATTGGCCTCTGACCTTCGCGTTCTTGAACCCGTGGCACAGCGCAAATAAGGCCTGATCGTCGAAATCAACAACAGGTCCGAGGTCGACCTACAACGCTTCGTAAGCCTGCTTCAGCTTGGAGTTTGAGGCTCCCCGGTTGTCACCCGTCGTCGCGTGTGCCGCAGCCTCAGGCACAGGCTCCGACAAGGCCCCTTGCGGATCCCCGGCTCCGGCAACAGCCTGAAGGTTGCCCTGTAGCATCGGGACATTGCCCGATCAAACCGTGGCGATCGGGGTGAGGGGCGAGCCGACCGAGCCCGGCAGCCCCCCAGTGGCGGGGCGGTCAGAAAGAAGGCCGTGCGGTCATTCTCGTGCAGCCAGCCACAAGCACGCGCATGCGGGCGCAACTTCAACCTGCTTCAGTGCGAAAACCGCCTGGCGCCGCCGTCGACGTATATCACCTGACCCGTGATGTAGCGGGCTTTCGGTGAGCTGAGGAACGCGACGAGAACAGCAAGGTCTTCCGGCTCGCCGATATAGCCGACGGGACAGTTCTCCTTCACCCACGTGGCCTGAGCCTCAGGGGTCGGCAGCAGGCGCTGGTCGATCTGCTCGGAATGGATCCGTCCCGGCGGAATGCAATTGACGGTGATGCCGTCGCGGCCGACCACGCGGGATAGTGCCTTGGCCCAGATGTGCACTGCTCCGTTGGGCGGCACCGCCGCGTTGAGGGCTACCGGCTCGTCGCCGCCGGTGATGTTGATGATGCGGCCGAACCGGTTTTTTTGCATCAGCGGCAGGAAGGCGTGGGCGAGATCGCGCCCGACGGTGAAGTTCAGGCGCATTCCCTCGTCCCATTCCTCCGGCGTGCCAAGGCCGGTCAACGGCCGCGAACCCCCGGCGTTGTTGACGAGGATATCTAGGCGGTCATATCGTTCCTTAACGGCCAGCCTGATCTTCTCCACCGCGTCATCTTCCATGAGGTCCTGGACCACGACAAATGGCTCGGCGCCTCCGTCCGCCACGATTTCCTGTGCCAGTTCGACCAACCGCTCCTGCCGTCGCGCCACGACAATCAGGCGGCAGCCTTCAGCAGCCAGCATTTTTGCGATTGCACGGCCAAGACCTGCCGAAGCGCCGGTTACCAGGGCGACTTTGTCCGTCAGTTCCAGATCCACCGTCCTCGTGTCCTTCTAAAGTCCAAGATAGGCGCGGCGGATGCGATCGTCCTGCGCCAATTCCGCCGCAGGCCCTTCGATGGAAATGCGCGAATTCTCCAGCACATAGGCATAACGCACCTGCTTCAGCGCCAGTGAAACGTTCTGCTCGACCAGAAGAATCCCGATTCCCTGACGGGCGATGGTCTCAATCACTCCGACCACCTGCTTGACCATGATCGGTGCCAGACCGAGCGACGGTTCATCCAGCAGAAGATAGCGCGGCTGGGACATGAGTCCGCGGGCAATGGCGCACATCTGCTGTTCGCCGCCGGACAGCGAACCCGCTGACTGCGACAGGCGCTCCTTAAGGCGCGGGAATATGGTAAGCAGCCACTCCAGCGTTTGCTTTTCCTTGTCGCGCGTACGGGACAGATAGGAGCCGAGCTCCAAATTCTCCCGCACGCTCATGAACGGAAAGAGCTGCCGCCCTTGAGGAATGTGGGCGATGCCCGCTGCAACCCGTAGATGCGCAGGCATTGTGGAGATCTCCTCCCCGTCCAGCTTGATGGAACCGGACGTTACCTGTGTCTCGAGGCCGGAGACAGCATTCAGGCTGGTCGTCTTTCCTGCACCATTGGCACCCAGAAGGGCGACGACGCCGTCGTCTGGCACAGTGAAACTGACTTCACGAAGGACGGAGACATCGCCGTAGCCGGCGGAGAGACCTTTGACTTCAAGCGGCATCCTGGTCGTCTCCGAGGTAGGCGGCGATCACCTTTGGGTCACGCACCACCTCACTGGGCATGCCCTCCGCGATCTTCTGTCCGTAATCGAGGACAACCACCTTGTCGGCAAGCGACATCACCGCGTGGAGGTTGTGCTCTATCATGATGACAGCAAGTCCGTCGGACTTGGAAAAGCTGCGGATCAGTTCAATGCTCTCGTTGATCTCATAGGTGTTGAGACCGGCGAGAATTTCGTCAAGCAGGAGGATCTTCGGGTCGATCGCAAGTGCACGCGCAAGTTCCAGCCGCTTGCGCGATTCAAGGGTCAGGCTGCTTGCGGGCTGGTCCATCAAGCTCGCCATTCCGACGCGCCTGATGATCGCCTCGGCCTTTTCCTTCGCGACGGCGAGCGGATGATGCAGAAGCGCTCCCACGGTAACATTCTCATGCACGGTCAGCGTCGTGAGAGGCTTCACCACCTGGAACGTGCGGCCGATCCCTCTTCGTGCGCAGTGCGTTGCAGTAAGCCGCGAGATGTCATGTCCTTCGAGCAGGACCTGCCCTCCGCTTGGTGGCAGATGGCCGCTCAAGACATTGAACAGCGTCGTCTTACCGGCCCCATTCGGCCCTATCAGGCCAACCAGTTCGCCGGGCGCGACGGTGAACGAGACATCGTCGACGGCAACCAGACCGCGAAAACGCCGCGACACGTTTCTGATATCCATGAGGACATCTTTGGTCACCGCGCCCTCCTCAACTGCCGAATGCTGCCGACAATACCACGCGGGGCGAGCAGAACGACGGTGAGCAGGACGAGGCCGTAGATCAGCAGCCGCGGCCCGCCGCCGAGGAACTGGCTCAACACGCCGTCCACCGGAGTCATCAGAAGTGAGCCGACAATCGGGCCTGCAGGAGTGCCGAGCCCGCCCACGATGCTCAGCAGTGCGATCTGGATCGACACGTTGATCGAGAACATGCTCGGAGGATCGAGGAACAATATGTATTGGGCGTAGAAGAAGCCGCCCGCTGCCGTGAGCGCGCCGCTGATGGCCGTCACGAGAAGCTTCACGCGGACCGCATCGATCCCCATGCTTGCAGCGGTCGCCGGATCATCGCGAATGGCGATCAGGTAGAGGCCGAGCTTGCCACGGTGCATCCACCGCGTAATCAGATATACGATCACCATCAGGATGAACGCCGCTACCAGATAGGCAAGGCGGGAGCGGAAGATGAAATTCTCGATTCCCGGATTGAAGGGGATCGCGATGCCGGAAGACCCTCGCGTATATTCCACCCAGTTGTTGGCGACGATCTCCATGGCGATCGGAAACACGAGAGTTGCCAGCGAAAAAAAGGCACCACGCAGGCGAAAACACGGCCAGCTCAGCGCCACAGCAATTCCGGTCGTAACCAGCATGGCCGCCAGGAGGCCGAACCAGGGCGACAGCCCGAATTTGGTGTAGACGATGGCCGTCACATAGGCGCCCAGGCCGAAGAAGGCTGCATGGCCGAGCGAGACGAGCCCCCCATATCCGGCCATCAGGTTCCAGGCGCCGGACAGCGCTGCCCAGAGGCAGGTCATCACGGCGATGTTTACGTAGTAGTCGTTGAGAAACGCGCTCATTTCATCCCCACTTCTTCCATACCCGCGCGTCCCAGCAGTCCCTGCGGTCGAATGAGCAAAATCGCGATGAAGAGAATGAGTGCGATCAGGTCCTTGAACTCTACCGAGATGAAGAAACCGGTGAGTGTCTGCGTAATGCCGATGATCAATCCGCCGATGATGGCGCCGGTGACGCTCCCCAGCCCGCCGAGCACCACCACCACGAATGCCGTGATGATGAGATCGATGCCGACCGTCGGGAACGTATAGTAGATCGGCGTCAGCACACAGCCCGCAACCGCTGCGCAAGCAACGCCTACCCCGAAGGCAAGCCGGTTGAGCCGCTCGGTATCGATCCCCATGAGGCTCGCCGCATAGCGGTTCTGCACCAGGGCCCTGAGCGCCTTTCCGTGCCGGGAGAACTGCAGAAAGCCGATCAGCGCACCTGCCATCGCAAGTGCGATCAGAAAGCCGTAGAGCGAGCTTGCCGAAATTGCCACGGTCCCGACGATAAACGATTGGGTGGAGTAGGCGGTCTGGATCGAGCGATAGTCAGGCCCCCAAAGCGTCAGCGCCAGGTTCTGCAGGATCACCGAGATTCCGAAAGTGGCGAATATCTGCATCGCGTGAGGGGCATGAAGTATCGGCTTGATGACGATGCGCTCCGTCGCCAATCCGAGAACGAAGATCACCGGTGCTATGATGAAGATCGAAAGGTAAGGGTCTATCCCCCAGAGCTGATGCAGCCAGAACGCCCCGAACATCGCGAGCATGATGAATTCGCCCTGCGCGAAATTGACGATGCGCAGCACGCCGAAAATGAGTGTCAGCCCGATCGAAAGCAGCGCGTAGATGCCACCGATCAGAATACCGGAAACGATAAGTTGCGGCAGGATCGAGATCATGTGGAGCGCGCACTCCTGTCGAGAATCCGGAGGGCAGCCATTGCCGAGGCCGCCCTCCGAATGCAGTTACTGCCTGAGTCAGCGCTCGGACCAGGTCGGCAGCGGAACGAGCGTGGCGTCGGCAGTTTTGAACTTGTCCGGCGCCACAACAACGAGCTTTCCATGCTGCCACTGCTGAGCCACCGGGAAGGCACGCAGGTTCTGCCCCTGCATGGGATCGCCTTCGCCGGCGAATTTCACGCCCCAGCCAAGGGGCGTGCCGCCTTCCTCTATGTCCAGTGACAATGCTGCCTGCTTCAACGCCTCTGGATCGAGCGAGCCGGCCTTTCGCGCGACTCGATCGAGCAGGACGTAGGTACCGACAAAGCCTTGGGTACCGACATAGGAAGGCACGCTGCCATACGCTTTCTCGAAACGCTCCTTGAACTCCGCCAACAGGGCGGCCGCGTCGTCGGTGAGTGCTGCCGTGTTGATCGCCGCAGAGCCTTCGGTATCGAAAATCCCGTTGACGGCGCTGCGGAGCCCTTCGGCAAAGCTCGGTAGACCATAGATGCCGCCGGTGCCGATGAATGCGTCGACATTGACGCCGAGCTGCTTCATCTGGCGCTGGATGAGCAGCGCATCATTGGCATAGGACGAGGCAATGACGATGTTCGCCCCGCTTGCCTTCATGCGCAGGATCAGTGACGAGAGGTCGGTCGTGGTTGCTTTGTAAGGAAGGCGATCGGCGACATTGAAACCCAGCTCCGTCGCCTTGGCTTCTGCAGCCTTCGCCACAGAGGTGCCGTAGTCGGAATCTTCATGAACGATCAGCACGGTCAGTTCGGAAGGCTGCTTTTCCAGCTTCCGTGCAATAATCTCCTTTGCAATCGTGGCAGCAAGCTGGCCATTCGAGCTGGCCGTAAACACGACGCGGAAATAGCCTTTGAACCCGCGCTGCGTCAGCCCGTCCGAAATGCCGCCGGTCTCCCAATAAAGGCCGCCATGGCGCTCGATCACCTGACTCGCCGCGTAGGAAAGGCCGCTTGAATAGGTACCGGTTATGACATCAAGATTTTCCAGCGACGCCAGGCGCTCGGCTTCCGACTGCGCCTTGTCCGGCGTCGAGGCATCGCCTGTGACGAGCACGATCTTGTGCCCGTCGACACCACCTTTTTCATTGATCATGTCGACGGCAATTCGGGCACCATTGAGGTTCTCGTTGCCAAGAAGCGCAAGGTTTCCGGTGAGGGGATAAAGCGCCCCGATGCGCCAGTCCTCTTCCTCCTGTGCGGACGCGCCGGTGGCGACCGCAGCGACGATCAGCAGTCCTGCGAGCAGTTGTTTCATGACATTTCCCCTTTTTTTCCGGACAGTTTTTCAAGCTCCTCCACGACTGCCGCACTCGTCGTGACGTCGGCGAATTGCCGATCCATGTCGAACAGGTTTATGGCGTGGGAAATCGGTAACCTGTCGAAAACCGCGTCGGCGGGTACGATCGCCCGATAGTTGTTCGAGGCTGCATCGAAGACCGTGGCTCGCACGCAATTGCTCGTCGCGCCGCCGACCACGATGACGGTGTCGACCCTCCGTTCTATGAGGCTGGCTAGGAGTGGCGTGCCGTAGAAGCCGCTCGGCTTCTTCTTCACGAATACGATATCACCTTCCCTGGGCCCGACCTCAGGAAGAAGCTCCGCACCAGGCGTGCCTTCGATGCACCAGTCATCACGCAGCATGAAGGCGCGTTTGTGGCGGTAGACGCCCACGTCCGAGCCGCTTGGGTCGAGCGCGAAGCGTGTGAGAAAGATCGGAACGCCGGCCTTCCGGCCCACCTCGAGAATGGTGGCAATACGATCGATCGCTTGCCAGCCCATCGACCCGCAGGAAGACGGATAGCGATCGTCCTCGACCCCGCGTTCGCCGACCATGTAACGCTGGCAATCGATTGCCACGATCGCCGGGCGCTTGCCGAAGCCCATGCGATGGCCGAAGCGGCCGCGGGCAAGCACGGCCCTGTCCGCCGGGGTCAGGAACAAATCCCACGGTCTTTCCACAGCGTCGCTCACCGATCGGCCTTCTTCTCGTTGGGTGGTGGATGAAGAGCGGCCCAATGGCGTGCGACATCCAACCTGCGACAAACCCAGACGCCATCGAAGCTCAGGATATAGTCGAGGAAGCGGCCCAATGCGCGCGCCCTTGCGGGCCGACCTGTAATGCGCGGATGCAGGCCCACGGACATCAGGGCCGGCGTTGTCGCACCCTCCTCATAAAGCTGATCGAAGGTCCCCTTGAGATAGGCTTCGAAGTCATCCTGCGAGGAATACCCCGCTGCCAGCGCAAATTTTCCGTCATTCGCATCCATGGAGTACGGGACCACGAGATGCGAGCGGCCATTGACGACGGTCCAGTAGGGCAACTCGTCGTTGTAGGAATCGGAATCGTAGAGAAATCCGCCTTCTTCCACCAGGAGGCGGCGCGTGTTCTCGCTCGGGCCGTAGCGGCAATACCAGCCGAGTGGTCTTTCGCCCGTCAGCCGTGTGATCAACTCGACTGCGCGGCCGATATGATCGCGCTCTTCTTCCTCCGAAAGCCGGAAATGCTCCTCCCAGCGCCAGCCGTGGCAGCAGAGATCGTAACCGGCCTTCATAAAGGCTTCCACGAAACGCGGATTGCGTTCCATCGCGACTGCGCAGCCGAAGATGGTCGCCGGTACACCACGCTCGCCGAACAGGCGCATCAGACGCCAGATGCCGACGCGACTGCCATATTCGTACATGGTCTCGAAGGCTATGTCGCGCCGCCCTTCCGGAACGCGGCCGCCTGGCGTCTCGGCGAGACCCAGTTCGGTGCGTCCGTCGCCATCGCCGATCGAATATTCGGAGCCCTCCTCGTAATTGATGGCGAACTGTACGGCGATCCGCGCGCCATTCGGCCATTTGGCATCGGGCCTGCGATCGGCATAGCCGACAAAATCGCGTATCAGGTTGGACGAACCGTCAGGTGCCGCCATCACTTCCTCCTCCATGGCCGATCCTGTCTGCCAGTTCCGCGAGAATCTCCTCGCGATGCTGGTCGATCCGCCCGCCGGGGAAGCGAATCCGGCCCGGCGTCCGCGACAATGTCGGAAAGACGTTCTGCATCACGATTGGTCCGAGATCCTCGTCCTCGACGGCAACGATGGAGCGCCGTTCTCTGAACTGGGGATCATGGAAGATTTGCTCGATATCGTAGATCGGGGCGATGGCCGCCTCGACGCGTTCGAAGGCTTCAATGACGTCCGTGAGATCGTGACGCGCGATCCAGCCGCCCACAATGCGGTCGATGTCCTCCACGTGGCGTACACGGTCAAGGTTGGTCTGAAATCGCGGATCGTCCGCCGTTCCCGGCCCCCCCGTCAGATCAAGTACTCGTCGCACAATGCTTGGTGAGGCTGCAGAAAGAGCCACCCAGCGCCCGTCTTTGGTCTTGTAGGCGTTGCGCGGCGCATTGTTGGCCGACCGATTGCCGTTACGCGTCTGGATGATGCCAAGTTGGTCATAGACCGTCGGCTGCGGTCCGAGAAGCGCGAAAATCGGTTCGTAAATGGCGAGGTCTATGAACTGCCCCTTTCCTGATCCGCGCACATCGCGTTCGTAGATCGCGAACATCGACGCGAAGCAGCCGAAATAAGCCGCCACCCCATCCGCAAGACCGAAGGGCGGCAGAGTGGGCGGTCCGTCGGGTTCGCCGGTTATGAATGCGAAGCCTGACATCGCTTCTGCCAGCGTGCCGAAGCCGGCACGGCGACGGTATGGGCCGCTCTGACCGAAGCCGGTGACGCGCACCATGATCAGCCGAGGGTTGATTGCCGAAAGCTCTTCCCAACCAAGCCCCCAGCTTTCCAGCGTGCCGGTACGGAAATTTTCGACCAGCACATCGGCGTCCGCCACCAGCGCCTTGAAGATCTTGGCGTCTTCCGGCTCCTTCAGGTTGAGGGCGATGCAACGCTTGTTGCGAGCGGCGACTTTCCACCAGAGCCCATGCCCGTCCTTCTTGTAACCCATATTGCGGAGCGGGTCCCCGTTCGGGTGCTCGATCTTGATAACGTCGGCGCCAAAATCGCCCATGAGCGTGCCGATGAGCGGTCCTGCGAACAGGGTCGCGCAGTCGATCACCTTCAGCCCTTCAAGCGGCATTGCTCGCTCGGCTTGCCCGGCCGATTCCCTGAAAGCCGCGCTCACGATGCACCTCCTGCTGCAATGGCCAGCAAGGCGCGGGCCCGCGCCACATAGGGCTCGTCGACCATGACACCGTTGAGCATGAAAGCTCCTATGCCCTGCGAAAATTTCTCGTCGGCGGCCGCTACGATCTGCTTGGCAACGTCGATCTCTTTCGCTGTCGGAAAGAAGACTTCGTTCGCCGTTGCGACCTGCGAGGGATGAATGCAGCTCTTGCCGGCAAGCCCGAGTCGCCGCGCCGATTCCGCCTCTGCTCGAAAACCCGCCATGTCCTCAACCGCCGGAAAGGCGCTGTCGTAGAGTGGAAGATTACCTTCCGCGGCGGCCAGCCGGACCGAAAGCTTGACTGCGGCGGCGGCTACGGGGTCGCTGCGATCTATCCCGAACGGCTCGAAGAGATCGCCGAAACCGAGTTGCAGGCCGACGAGACGTCTGTCGCTCGTCGCAATTTCCGCCGCCAGCCTGACGGCACGCGGTGTTTCAATATTGGCGAGGATGCCGATGCGGTGTTGGAGTCCGCGCTGTGTCTCAAGGTCCGCAATCAGCGTGGAGACATCTCTCACCTCATCGCCGCTTTCAATCTTGGGCAGGTTGAGCACGTCGAGCCCAGGCAGGACCAGCGCCTCGATATCCTTTTGGAAGTACGGGCTTCCGATCGGGTTGATACGAACGATCAGCAGTGGAGCGCCAGCCCGGCGTTCGGCCAGGAAGGAGGCCACGACCGCCCTGGCCTGCGCCTTCCTCTCGGGCACCACGGCATCCTCCAGATCGAAGGCAACCGCATCCGCGCCGGAGGCAATCGCCTTCTCGAACAATTCGGGCCGAGACCCGGGAACGAACAACTTGCTGCGCACCGGCGCCCTTCCTGAAAATGAGACATGCCGCCTGACGCAGGCGAAACTTCAGAAAGGTTAGACCCTGGGCGACAAGGCCGACAAATATCGTTTTTCTTAAGGGATATTCCTGAAAGGAATTGCTCGTATGATGGGATAGGGAGGACGGCCCATGGATGTGCGAAGGCTGCGTTATTTCTGCCGCGTCGTGGAATCTGGCAGCATGAGCCGAGCGGCCATTAGCCTGAACGTCGCCCAGCCGGCGCTGAGCAAAAGCATTCAGACTCTCGAGCAGGAGCTTGAAACTGAACTCTTTCAGCGAACCAGCAAAGGAACGGTTCCGACGGAGGCTGGCGAACGGCTATACGAGCACGCCCAAATCATCTTCACGCAGATCGACCGCGCCAAGGTGGAGATAAGGGAATCGACGGCGCGCCCGACCGGCCATGTCGTCGTAGGAATGCCCCATAGCATCATTTCACGGCTGGGGATGCCCCTTCTCAAGGAGGTCACCCGCCGCTTTCCGTCCATCAGGATCGAACTGGCGCAGGAACATAGCCATGTTCTGGCTGCCCGCCTCCGTTCTGGCCGCATCGACATTGCGGTTTCGGCAGCGCAGCGCCCTTCATCGGAGCTGACATCGACC
The DNA here is from genome assembly GCA_036380915.1 of Hyphomicrobiaceae bacterium. GTDB lineage: Bacteria > Pseudomonadota > Alphaproteobacteria > Rhizobiales > Hyphomicrobiaceae > ZC4RG25. Next base: position 11,805 of record DASVDU010000025.1, read on the forward strand.
CCATTGCTGATAGAGGAATTGTTTCTGGTCACGCCGCGAGACGGCAAGGGAAACAACGGATCGGCCATCAGCTTCGCGGAAGCCTCGCGCCTCTCCTACATTCTTCCCTCCTTGAGCAACGGTCTCAGGGCGACAGTTGAGAGCCAGTTCAGGGCGAGGTCGCTCCCGCTAGATGTGAAATACGAGATCGATGCAATCGGGCTCATCCCGCAATGTGTGGAGGCCGGTCTCGGCGCTACGATCCTCCCCGGCGGCTGCATAGACTTTGCAATGGAGGGAAAGCTGACGGCGTGGCGTTTCGAGGAAAATGGCTGCCATCGAACGCTGGTGATCACCCATTCCGCGGATGCGACCCCTACGCCGGCAAGCAGTGCAATCATCCGGATGATTGTCGAACTCACCCACAAACTGGTGCGGGATCAGGGTTGGCCGGGCGCCAAGCTTATCGCCACCGAGTAGTGCTTGGAGCGGTTCTGACGTCGGCCGTACCGAAAGAGGGATTCAAATGCTGGCTGAGGAGGAGGCCATGCTTCTCGTTTTACGAAAGACCTCATGTGGCCCGGAGCGATGAGCCTTGCCTTGTGCCGCAGCTTCGCAACCTCGCACGCGCGGTGATGGCTGCTGGCGCAGACCTCTGGCCTTCGCCGGGATCAAGCGTCGGATGCGCGCAGTCCAGAAGCGAACCGTTGAGGAGACACGATGCCATGTCGGCGGCCTCGTCCCCCCAGCTCACGGCATGCCGCAGCTTTCTCCCCGGCACAGGGCGCTGTCGTCAAAATCCGGACGGCTCTAATTGAGCGTTGCCAGGAGGGCTGCCATCAGGCGCCCGCGCTCCGGCAGGCTTTCGCTGACAATATGCTCCTCCAGGGTGTGGGGCCCATCGCCACGCACGCCGAGGCCGTCCAGCGTCGGAACGCCCATCGCACCAGTGAAATTGCCGTCCGATCCGCCGCCGGAACTCTGGTGCGGAATGTCGAAGCCGAGGCTCTGCGCAAGGGCGCGGGCATGTTCGTAAAGTTGCCATGACCCGTCGTTGCTGGTCCAGACCGGGCGAATGACCCCCGTCCGCACTTCGACGCCTGTGCCCGATCCCACCGGCTGCAGCGTTTCCATGCGCCGGATAGCCTCGGCCAGCTTCTCGTCCGTCGTGGCCGAGACGAGCACCTCTGCCTGGCAGCTGGTGGAAACGCAGTTCACCCAGCGTCCCCCTCTGACGACACCGACGCTGTAGCCGGTCTCCTCATCCGTCATCGCCTCGATCGCGAGAATCTGCTGCGCCATCTCGCGGATGGCTGACACGCCCTCGCTGAGCCTCAGGCCCGCATGGCTCGGACGGCCGCGTGTGGTGAGCCAGAAGCGTGCAATAGCGTAGCGGCCTGTCACCACGCCGCCGTTGCGCCGGGCCGGCTCGGGCACTAGGACATATTTGTGCCGCGCGGCCTCCGCCTCTATCAGGTCACGGGTGCTCGGGCTGCCGACCTCTTCGTCGCTGGTGAACAGAACCGTGACCGGCAAAGGAGTGGCAAAGCCGATGCGCCGCAATTGCCGTATGGCCTCGACGGCGAGGTAGTTCCCTCCCTTCATGTCCAGGATGCCCGGCCCGTAGCAGCGTCCGCCTTCCTGCCGCCAGCTCAGCGTCTCCAGCGTGCCGAGCGGATGGACAGTATCCATATGGCCGAGGATCAGTATGCCGGGCCGGTCGTCGCCATTTCGCCTGAAGATGCCTTTGACGCAGTCTCCGTAGCCCATCTGACCGGGTATGCGCTGAATTTCCGCGCCGAGCATCGCCAGTTCGCGGGATGCGAGATCCATCATCCTGTCGACTGCACGCTTTTCAAACGTGGGGCTTTCCTGCTCGACCCATCGGCGAAGGCCCTTGAGCATCGCTTCGGTTTCGAAAGGAAGCGCGGCAAAATCAGGAAGCTGCGGGCTCGTGGAGCTAGTGGGCATAGCTTGCGTATCGTCCTGCGATATGATGAAATCGCTGCATTATAAGGCTATTGCGGGCAGCGTCAAATTCTGCCACCAGTTGCACGACGCCAAACGCACACCCTGGAACATGGAACGCACCGGGCCTATGGTGAAGAAGCCGACCGCCGCCGAGCCAACCGGGACAAGGCGCAAGCAGGACAGGCTGCTTGTGGAATCCCTCGCAAGGGGCTTGCATGTGCTTGAAGCCTTCGCTCAGGCGCACGGTCCAATGTCGCTGTCGCAGATCGCTGCGGCAGCAAGGATCGACAAGAGCGCCGCCCAGAGGCTCACGCATACGCTTGTGAAGCTTGGATATCTGGAGAAGGCTCCGGGCGGCTTGGTGCCGGGTCGCCGCATCCTTGACCGTTCGTTCGACTACCTGCGCACGACACCGCTGGTGAACCGCGCTGTTCCCGTTCTCGCCGACCTCAGAAAGGCGGCGCAGGAACGTGTCGATCTCAGCCTCTTCGATGATTTGACGATGCTCTACCTCGTCCGCATGCAGAGCAAGCGCGAAACCTTCTTCGCGCATCTTATCGGCCGGCGCGTTCCCACCTTCTGCACGTCCGGCGGCCGCGCGGTGCTCAGCCATTTGCCTCACGACCAGGTGCTCGACATCCTGGAACGGTCCGACCGTCGAAAGCTCACGCCGCGCACGACGACAGATATTGGTGAAATCCTCGAACGGATCGCGCAGGTGCGCGAAACAGGCTACTCTCTGGCGATCGAGGAGGTGTTGGTCGGTGAGGTGGCCGTCGCAGCGGCGGTCCTCGACCCATCGGGCGCGCCCATCGGCGCGATCCATGTGGCCGGTTCGCTGGCCGAATGGAAGCCGGAGGACTTCATGAAACGAATGGGGCCGCTTGCCACCGCCGCTGCCAACGCGCTGCGCGGGTCCTAGATCCCCGCACGGCCTCGCCGGACCGCTCTGCAACGAACCGCTTTGATGGCAGGTTCGCCGGCAGCTTGCTTGACAAGGGTGAATATGGGTGCAAAGCTACAGTGTGCTCGTATCGCAGTGCGATACGAGATCGTCGAAGCGCCTATCGCCTATCCTATGATGAACGGAACCAGCACGATCAGGGAAGTTGCGCACACGGCTCCACTCCTCAGCGTTGCTGGGCTCGCGTACGACTACGCAGGCGTCAGCGCCGTAGCCGACTGCAGCTTTGAAGTGCCGCGGGGGCGCATCGTTGCGCTGATCGGCGGTAACGGCGCGGGAAAGACTACCAGCGTCAAGATGATAGCCGGTGCCTTGCGTCCGAGGCGGGGAAACATTCTCTTCGACGGGGAGTCGATCACCGGGCTGCCCGCGCACAACGCCGTCGAGAAGGGTCTGTGTCTGGTGCCAGAAGGCCGGCTTGTGTTTCAGCAGCTCACGGTGCGCGAAAATCTGCTCGTCAGTGGAAGGGTGGCGCGCGCTCGCAGCCGGCTGCAGGAGAACCTGGATCGCGTTTTCGACCTGTTTCCCCGTCTGGGCGAGCGCCAGTCGCAGAATGCCGGTTCGCTTTCCGGCGGCGAGCAGCAGATGCTGGCAATTGGCCGCGGCCTGATGACCATGCCGCGTCTGCTGATCCTGGACGAGCCGTCGCTCGGGCTCAGCCCCATTCTGGTCACTACCATCTTTTCGCTGGTGCGCAGGCTCAACGAGGAGGGCATGAGCGTCCTTCTCGTCGAGCAGAACGTGCACCAGACGCTGGCAATCGCCGACTATGCCTATGTGCTCGAGAAGGGACGCGTGGTGCAGAGCGGCGAGGGTCGGGGCCTCTTGAACGACCCGAAAGTGAAGGAAGCCTATCTGGGTCTGGCTTAGGCTGGCCAGCCGCCGAAATGGGAGGAAAGGACATGCACCGACGCGAATTTCTGAAAACCGGAACCGCCTTGGCCCTAGCCGGCGCGATGCCGCGCATCGCCAGGGCGCAGCAAAGCAAGATTGTCTTCGGCGGCTCAGTGCCCATGACCGGTGTGGCGGCCGAGACAGGGCTCAATGTTCTCCGCGGCTATGAATGCGCCGTCAAGTTCATCAATGAGGAAATGGGCGGCGTGGATGTCGGTGGCCAGAAATACACGCTGGAGCTCAATCTCTTCGACGACGCGAGCGATCCTGCTCGCGCCACCACGCTCATCCAGCGTCAGGTGGACGAGGGTATCGGCTTCTTCCTCGGCTCGTTCGGCAGCAACATCGTGCTTCCGACCTGTGCCATCACCGAAGCTGCCGGTCGCATCATGGTCCAGGCAGGTGGCGGCTCCGACCTGATCTTCACCCAGGGCCGGAAGCGCGTCTTCGGTATATTCCCGCGCGCCTCGCGGCAGTTCGTGTCGTCCGTCAACATGTTCAAGGAACTTGAGCCGGCCGTGAAAACTGTCAGCATCATGTACACCAACGACCCGTTCTCAAAGTTCCAGGCCGAGGGCGCCAAGGCCTCGATCGAGGAAGCCGGCATGCAGGTGCTGGACTTCATCGCGCTTCCGGCGCAGGTCAGTGACGTCACCAACGTGCTGACGACCATCCGGCAGAATACCCCGGACGTGCTGGTCTGCACCACGCATGACGATGCCTCGATCCTCATCGCGCGGCAGATGATCTCCACAAATACCAATGTGCCGATGCTCTACCAGACGCTGGGCCCGCAGACGGCCGCCTACAAGGAGGCGCTGGGCAACTACGCCAACGGCGTGGTCTGCCAAGCATACTGGTCCGAGCGGGCGCCCTTCAAAGGCGAGTACTTCGGGTCGGCTCAGGATTTTGCCAAATACTACCGCGCGAATTTCGACCGCGAACTCACCTACCACATGGCCAGCGGCGCGGCCTGCATCATCTGCTATCTGCAGGCGGCCAGGAACGCGGGAACGCTGGATCTTGATCCGGTGCGCGATGCGCTCGCCGCGCTCGACTTCCAGTGCTTTTACGGACACATCCGTTTCGCACCGGAAGGCGACGGCGCCGCGGACCTGCTCGGGCCGCTCCTGATCCAGCGGCAGAAGGGCGAGATCGAGGTCATTTCGCCGGCCGACGCGGCCACGGCCAAACCGATCTATCCCGCGCCGGACTGGGCAGATCGGGCCTGAGGACGGTCCGAGCCGTTCGTGGAGCGGTGTCAGTTTCCGCTCAGGTTGGGCCCGGCTTCGGTTGGGCCCATCCGATCCACCGTCGATGAAGGGATACGCGCCATGACATCACTTCCCCTGCTCGAACTGGGACCAGATCCTCGTGAACGCGGCCGCATTCATGGTTCCACGCTAGCAGCGGCGGTCCGCGACAATGTCGAGACCTATCTGGCCCGGTTCGAGGCCGGCGGGGTCAGCCGCAGAACGGTGCTCGAGCAGAGTGGGCAGTGGCTGGCTTTCATGCAGGGCGACAATCCCGAATATGCGGAGGAGATGGCCGCTCTGGCCGAGGCGTCGGGCATCTCGCTGACCGAGATCGCGATGCTCAACGCGCGGTACGAGATCACATATTCGATCTTCGGCGCGGAAGCGAAGGCTGCCAACTCCCGCCCTGAACAGGAAGGCTGTACATCCTTCGGTCTGATGCCGGAGGCGACGGCCAGCGGACGTACACTGCTGTGCCAGAACTGGGACTGGCTGGAGAAGGTGAGGGGCCGCACATTCGTGCAGCGCGTTCGCCGCTCCTCGACGCCGGGTGAAGGCAAGCCGGATTTCGTGGGCTTCAGCGAAGCCGGCATCGTGGGCTCCAAGATGGGGGTGAACGCCGCCGGCATCGGATTGTGTGTGAACGGCCTGGTTACGCCGCGCGACGGCGCGAACGGCATCCGCAAGCCCTTCCATGTACGGTGCAAGGAAATCCTCGACGCGTGGCGCTTCGACCAGGCCCTTACCCCGGTCGTCCAGACCGACCGGACCGCGTCGAGCAATTTTCTCATCGGCCATGCCGACGGCGAGATCATCAACATCGAGGCCACTCCGGACCACTGCTCCTATATCTATCCGGTTGACGGTCTCGTCGTGCACGCCAACCATCTCGTCAAGGAAGGCCGCGTCGGCTCACAGATGGAGCGTATCTCGTCTAATACCCTTTACAGGGGGCCGCGCCTCGAGCGCTTGCTGCGCGCCAAACTGGGCAGGATCGACTTCGACGTCCTGCGCGAATGCATGTCCGATCATTTTTCGGCACCCGCTGCGATCTGCCGCCACGCCGATACGGCCTTGCCAGAGCCCAAGCGAGTGATCACGGTGGCCGCAATCGTGCTCGATCTCAAGGAACGTGTCCTCTACGCGACCGACGGTCAGCCTTGCCAGTCGGATTTTCAGGCGTTTCCCCTCAGTACCGAGACATCCATCAGCAACGCAGCGTGAGGAGGCTTCAATGAACGATATGACACCATTTCCGTGGCCGAACGGGGCGCGCTGCGCAGTCATGCTGACGTTCGACTTTGACGCCGAAACGCTGTGGCTGTCGCGCGATCCAGACAATGCGCGCCGCCCCGGCGTGCTGTCGCAGGGCGCGTATGGCGCCAGAACCGGTGTCCCGAAGATACTGGAGCTTCTCAAGGAAGAGGACCTGAAGGCCACGTTCTTCGTTCCGGGGTGGACTGCAGAAAAGCATGTCGAGCGCGTGGAGGCCATTGTCGCAGGTGGCCACGAGGTGGGGCATCACGGCTACCTGCACGAATGGATCGATCCGGATTACCCGGACAAGGAGCGCGAAGCTCTGGAAAAGGGGCTCGAAGCGCTGAAGAAGACGGTCGGTGTGAAGCCCGCGGGCTACCGTTCGCCTGCCGGCGAAACGTCCACGAACATGATCAGCCTGCTCCAGGAATACGGCTTCCTCTACGACAGCTCGCTCATGGATCAGGTCAGCCCTTACCGGCATGTGTTGCAGAACGGCGGGCGCGGGCCGGTCGAACTGCCTTGGCACTGGAGCCTCGACGACGCTCCCTACGCGCTGTTCGCGATCAAGTCGCCGCGCGCCATCATGACCAACGAGCACATCCTGAGCATCTGGAAGCAGGAGTTCACCGAAATCTACCGCTGGGGCGGTTTGGTCAACATCGTCACGCATCCGCAGGTCATCGGACGGCCGTCGAGGCTGGCGATGCTGCGTGAGTTCATAGCTTTCGTGCGGCGCTCACCCGGCGTCTGGTTCGCCACCGGACGCGAAGTCGCCGAGGCGTGGGCGGCAAAGGAAACGGCGTGATCGAGAGTCGGCAGCGGTGATACTGTTTTTGCAAACCACGCTGAACGGTCTGGTGCTGGGAGGTATCTATTCTCTGGCCGCTGTCGGCTTTTCCCTGATCTTCGGTGTCACGGGTATCGTCAATCTCACCCACGGGATCTTTGTTGTCGCGGGAGCCTACGGAGCCATGCTGCTCTATCGCGAAGTCGGGCTTGATCCTTTGCTCGCTGTGATCCCGATTGGGGCGGTGCTTTTCGCCGTCGGATATATCTACCAGAGAACGATTATCCACTGGGCGATCTCGCGGGCCTCGCTGGTCGCGTCGCTTGTCGTCACCTTCGGCGTGGCCATGGTCGCCCGCAACCTGCTTCAGCTTGGCTTCGGGCCTGACGTTCAGACGATCACGCCAAGCTACAGCTTCACGAGCCTGGCTCTCGGGCCACTGAGGATCGACCTCGTACGCCTCCTTGCCCTGGGTGCCAGCCTCGTTCTGCTGACCGCTCTGGCGCTGGTGCTGTCGCGCATGCATTTCGGACGGGCCGTACGGGCGACGGCGCAGCAGCCGCTTGCCGCCGCCTTGTCGGGGCTCAACGTGAACAACCTGCACGGTCTCACCTTCGGCGTCAGCGCCGCGATGGCCGGCGCCTCCGGGGCGATCATCGGCATCGTCCAGCCGTTCTCGGCGGCAAGTGAGGTCGCCTGGACGCTGAACGCCTTCATCGTCGTCGTTCTCGGCGGCATCGGCAGCCCTGCGGGCGCTCTGCTGGGCGGCCTGCTGCTTGGCCTCATCAACGCTTACACGGCCCAATATGTCGGTCCGGCGCTGACCACGGCAATGATGTTTCTCGTTCTCGTCATCATGCTGGTCGTGCGTCCCCAAGGCCTGCTTGGAAACAGCTTTGGGGAATCCAGATGAACCGCTTTCTGGCTGCGTTTGCAGGGCTGGCTGCCGTTGCGGTCATCGCACTGCTGCCGCTGTGGCTCGGTCCATTCTACACCCGGGTTATTCAGTTCTTCTTCTTTTCGGCAGCGCTTGCGATTGCGTGGAATATTCTGGGCGGATTTGCCGGCTACTGGAGCTTCGGCCACACTGCTTTCATCGGCATTGGCGCCTTTGCCGCAGCCCATTTCGTAATGCAGTTCGGCGCTTTTGGCACTGGTCCCGTCTCGATGGTATTGCCGGTACTGGTGGCGGCGCTGGTCTGTGCCGTCTTCGCCGCCCTGCTTGCCTATCCGGTGCTCAGGCTTCGCGGCATCTATTTCGCAATCGTGATGCTGGGCGTTGCCCAGGTTGTCAGCGAGCTTGTCAACAACGTCAACTGGTTTCAGGGCGGCGTCGGCGTGTACCTGCCCTCGCCGGTTCCGAGTGGCATGGCTCCCGAGGACTTCTACTACTACGTATTCGCTGCGCTGTTGCTGGTGACGTTCCTTCTCAGCGTCGCCATACGACGCACGCGCTTCGCCTATGGCCTCCTGGCGATCCGCGAGGACGAGGACACGGCCATGATGCTGGGGGTTCCGACCGAGCGGTTCAAGATAGCCGCTTTCGTGCTTTCATCTGTTCTGGTGGGAGTTCTCGGCGCCGTTTATGCCTACAGCGTCGGCTACTTTACGACCTACACGGTTTTCCGGCTCGACTTCAGCTTGAACATGATCGTCTTCTGCCTCATCGGCGGCATAGGCACGCTGTTCGGCCCGATCGTTGGAACCGCGGTAATGTTGTTCCTGACGCAGGTGCTGCTGTCGCGCTTCCTCGACATCCACCTTCTGATCACCGGCCTGATTGTCGTGACCATCACCCTGGTGGCGCCAGGCGGCATCCTTGGCATCCTGCGGCGGCGCCCCCGCCGCGCCAAGCTGGCGGCTGAGCCGGAAGCGGAGCGAAGCGCATGAGCGAGATCATCCTTTCCGGGCGGGGTGTCACGAAGCGTTTCCGCGGGCTTACCGCCATTGAATCTGTCGACTTTGAGATACCTGTCGGCGCAATCTACGGCCTGATCGGCCCGAACGGTGCCGGTAAGTCAACGCTGTTCAACCTGATCACCGGCTACTATGACCCGAGCGCGGGCGAAATCAGCTTCCGCGGCAAGTCGCTGGCAGGGGTGCCGACCTTCAGGCGAAACCAGCTCGGGATTGCGCGGGCATTCCAGATTTCAAAGCCGTTTCCCGCTCTGACGGTGCGCGAGAATGTCGCCGTCGGCGCAATGTTCGGCAGCCCTGACCGGACGGATGTGGAGCATGTGACCACCGAGGCGTTGCGCATCGCCGGCATCGAGGATCTTGCCGACCGCACCGCAGAAGGTCTCACTGTCGGGGCGCTGCGCAAGCTGGAGATCGCCCGTGCCATCGCCACGCGGCCGAAACTGCTGCTGGCCGACGAGCCCTGCGCCGGCCTTAATCCCACCGAGACGGCCGAGATGGTTTCCTGCCTGCGCAATATCCGCGGGCACGGTGTCACCGTGTGGCTGGTCGAGCACGACATGAAGGCAGTGACCAGCATCTGCGACAGGATCATTGTCATCGATGCCGGCCGCAAGATTGCCGAGGGAACACCCCAGCAGGTGGTCAGTGATCCGAAGGTCATCGCCGCCTATCTCGGCACGCCGGTCGCCGAGGAGACCGCCCCCGGACCGGGCTAGGCGGCATCTTGCTCCAGGAACCAGAATGACGGAATTGCGCGGGATCAGCGCGTCAGGCAACGGCGCGAATCGCATCGGCGTTGAGATCGGCGGCACCTTCACCGATCTGGTTTGGGTCGCACCCGACGGACAGTTGCGCACCGGCAAAACGCCGTCGACGCCGCAGGCGATTCATGAGGCCGTGCTGAAGGCGATAGACGAAGTCGGTGCGCCGCTCGCCTCGGTGGAGCAGGTCACCCACGGCTCGACGGTCGCCACCAATGCGCTTCTGACGCGACGCGGCGCGCATGCTGGCCTTGTCACCACCGCCGGCTTTCGCGATGTGCTCATCGTGGGGCGGGGCGATCGCGATAACAACATCTACGACATGCAGTATCGGCGCCCTGCACCGCCGATCCGCCGCAGCATGATCCGCGAGGTTCCCGAGCGCATTGGCCCGCACGGCGAGGTGCTCCTGCCGCTCGACGAAGAGGCCGCCTGGCGGGAGATTTCGGAATTGATCGATCAGGGCGTCGAGGCAATCGCGATCTGCCTGCTGCATTCCTATTGCAATCCGGCGCATGAGCGTCGACTTGCCGAGATGATCCGGGAGCGCGCGCCGCATGTCGCGGTGGCCGCGAGCCACGAGGTGTCGCCGGAATTCCGCGAGTACGAGCGCAGCATGACCACGGTGGTCAACGCCTTTGTCGGTCCGGTGGTCGAACGCTACGTCGACCGCCTGGATGCGGCGCTGCGTGATCGGGGCTATGGTGGCGTGTTGCAGATCATGCAGTCCAACGGGGGCAGCATGCCGGCGGTTTCCGCCGGCGCGAACGCCGTGCGCATGCTGCTTTCGGGGCCCGCCGCCGGGGTCCGCGCTGCCATGTGGTTTGCCGCCCGCAATGGCATCCAGAATGCGATCACGCTCGATATGGGCGGCACCAGCACCGATGTCGCCATCGCGCCGGGATTGACACCCGGCATCGTTCCGGAGCTTCGAGTGGATGGCTTGCCAGTGCGGACCGCCTCGATCGACATGGCCACGATCGGCGCCGGAGGTGGCAGCATCGCCTCCATCGACAGGGGCGGCTTCCTCGCCGTCGGTCCCGAAAGCGCGGGCGCGTTGCCCGGACCGGCTTGCTACGGGCGCGGCGGCGAATGGGCGACGGTGACTGACGCCCAGGTCGTGGCCGGGCTCCTGCGACCCGACCACTTCCTGGGCGGCCGGATCACACTGTCAACCGATAAGGCCAGAGCCGCTCTCGACGCGCTCGGCATGTCTGGAGGAGCGGAGGCGGCGGCGGATGCGGTCCTGCGGCTCGTCAACAGCAGCATGGCGGATGCGGTGCGGTTGGTCTCCACACGGCGTGGTATAGACCCCCGCGACTTCGCCATCGTCGCCTATGGTGGCGGCGGGCCGCTTCATGCAGCCATGGTGGCCGAGGAACTCGGCGTGCGTCAGGTTCTGGTTCCGTGGTCGCCGGGCCTCGCCAGCGCTTTCGGTCTGCTGATTGCCGACACGGTGATCGACGTGGCCCGCAGCAGCCTGCATCGCCTGTCCGGCGAGACTCTGGACGAAACTCGCCTTTCCGAACTCAAGGAGTCCGCGACGGAGGCGGCGCGCCGGAACGGGCTGACACAGGGAAGCTACGAAGTCGCAATCGGGCTCGACATGCGTTACGCCGGGCAGGCTTTCGAACTGACTGTCTGGCCGGGCACCGGCGCCGCCGCAGCCGCGGAATTGCGGGGGCTCTTCGAAGCCGAGCACGAGCGCCGCTACGGTTATGCGCGCGCCACGCTCGCAGTGGAAGTCGTGGGATACCGGATCCGCGTCATCCGCAGGTCGGGCGGGGCGATGTCCACCCCTGTCCCCGCTGGCGGAGGGCCGGCCCCCATCTCCCTGCCTGCCACCATCGGTGGGCAGAGGATGAATGTCTCGTTCATGGCGCGCGACTCGCTTTTCCCCGGCGCCTGCATCGATGGCCCGGCGGTCGTGGAGGAGCCCACGTCGACGACTGTCGTACCGCCCGGATGGCGGCTCCAATGCCTGGTGACGGGCGACCTGCTCTTGAGGGATGCGCGATGACTCGGGACAAGACCCGGCTGATCATCTTGGCACGCGGCCTGCAGGCGGCTGCCGACGAGATGGCCGCCAATCTGATTCGCTCGGCCTTTTCTGCCGTGGTGCGCGAGGCGCGCGACTGTTCGACCGCGCTTCTCGACGCCCAGGGGCGCGTCGTCGCACAGGCAGACATGATCCCGATGCAGACTGCGGCCCTGAGCGGCTCCTTTCAGGCCGCTGCGGAGCAGCTCGATCTGTCCGGCGTCCGCCCGGGGCAGTTCGTGCTCATGAACGATCCCTACAGCGGCGGGCAGCATCTCAACGACATCATTCTGTTCAGCCCGATCTTCTTCGAAGATGCCCTGATCGGCTGGAGCGGCAGCACCGCGCACCATCTCGACATCGGCGGCGGTTCCGCGGGCGTCAACACCTCGGCAACCGACCTGATCCAGGAAGGCATCGTCATTCCGCCGCTGCTTCTTGATATCGAGCGCGACTGGCATGGCGGTATGGTCGAGCGACTGATCTTCGCCAATATCCGCACGCCGGAAATCGGCCTCGGCGACATGGATGCCCAGTTTGCCGCCAATCACGTTGGTGCCGAGCGCGTCATGGAGATGGCAAGGCGGTTCGGGCCCGAAGTGGTGGCAGACGCCATGCGCGAGGTCCTTGACTACAGCGAGCGGCGAATGCGCGCGGCGATCGAGGAGATTCCCGACGGTAGCTGGCGCGGCGAGGCGTTCCTGGACGGCGACGGCCGTGATCCGCAAGGCCCGCCGATCCGCATCGTCGCCACTGTAACCATCAAGGGTGACGAGGCGATCCTCGATTTCACCGGCACCGATCCCCAGGTGCGTACCATGTTCAATTCGCCGCTCGCCAGCAGCATCGCCGGCGGCGTGACGGCCCTGCGCAGCATCCTCGGCGATCGCGACATGCCCGCCAACGACGGATGCAACCGGCCGCTGACCCTCATCATCCCGGAGGGCACATTGCTCAACCCGCGCCCGGGCGCGCCGGTAAGAGCCCGCGCCACCGCCTGCTGCCGTGCGCTCGACGCGGTGCACGCCGCGCTCGGGCAGGTCCTGCCGGAGCGGACGCCGGCGCAGGGCGCCAATTCGACGACCGGCTTCTTCCTCACCCATGCCCGTCCTGATGGCGGCGTCGACATCCATCTCGATGTGCTGGGTGGGGGATGGGGAGCCGCCAAGGGCTATGACGCCATCCATGCTACCGACCATGTTCTGTCCTCCTGCCGGTTGACGCCGACGGAGTCGATCGAACAGCTAAGCCCGCATCTGCTCATCGAAAGTTTCGGCCTCATCCAGGATTCTTGGGGCGCTGGCGCCTTCAACGGCGGTATGGGGCTGTTCCGCCGGTTCCGCGTTCTGAAGGAGGATGTCACCCTCAGCCTCTACTCGGACCGTTTCCGTCTGCCCCCGAAAGGGCGCGAGGGCGGATGTGACGGAACGTGCGCCAGCCTTTTTGTGCTGCGCGACGGCGAGAGGATCGAACTCGGCGCTACCAGCACCTTCGCGTTAAAGCGTGGCGATCTGGTCGAGATCCGCCTGCCGGGCGGCGGTGGCTGGGGAAATCCGCGGGAGCGCGATCGTGAACTGGTCGTTCGCGATCTGGAGGACGGGCTGATCTCCCGCGATTTCGCCCGCGACAGATACGGGCTGGATGTCGACCGGTGGGCTCCGGTCGAGGATCGGTCCGCAGACACGAAATTAACGACAGGTTGAGCATGCGTAACCAGGCTAGCGGTCATGAACTCCTGCATCCCGCCGATATCGACGTTGCTCCGCTCATGCAGGGCATTATCGACTGGGTGGAAATGGAGACGCCCTCCGACAGACCGGATCTGATCGACCGGCTGCTGGACCATGTCGAACGCTCTTTCGACAATCTGCCGGTGACGGTGCGCCGCATTCCCGGCCGCGACGGCTGCGGCGGGCAGCTCGTGCTCACCTATGCGCCGGCGGGATGCGAAGGCAAACCGGCACTCATCATGGGTCATGTCGATACGGTGTGGGCTGCCGGCACGCTTTCCGAGCGCCCCGTGCGCCGCGAGGACGATCGCCTTTACGGTCCGGGCATCTTCGACATGAAGGCGGGCTCTTACCTCGCCACCGAGACCATGAGGCGCATCGCTGCGGCCGGCCTCGTTCCGCCGCGGCCGATCACGGTCTTCCTGAACAGTGACGAGGAGATCGGCAGCCCGACATCGCGCGACACGATCGAGGAGCTGGCACAAAAAGCCGCCTTCGTGCTGGTTCCCGAACCGGCCTTCGAGGCACCGGGAACCGTGATCACGGCACGAAAGGGCTGGGCGCGATTCTCCATCACCGCTCACGGCCGCTCCTCGCATGCCGGTGGCAATCTCGCAGACGGGCGCAGCGCCATCCGCGAGATCGCCAGACACATCCTTGACATCGAGGGACTGAACGACACGGAAGAGAAAGCCACCTTCAATGTTGGCACGGTAAAAGGCGGAACGCTCCTCAACGTGGTGCCGGCCGAGGCAAGGATCGAGATCGACATGCGCGCAGAGGACATGGCCACCGCCGAGCGGCTGGTGAACGAAATGCTGGCGCGCAGACCCTTCGATCCCGACATCAGGATCGAAGTCGAGGGGGGCCTGAATCGTCCGACTTTCGAGCGGAGCGCCAAAGTGGCCCGGCTCTACGAGGCGACCTGCGCGCTCGCCGAAGAGCTTGGCCTGCCTATGGCCGAGACTTCGCGCGGCGGCGTGTCCGACGGCAATTTCGCGGCCGCATTGGGACTGCCGGTTCTCGATGGTCTCGGCTGCAACGGGGCGGGTGCGCATGCGGTCGATGAGCACATTCTCATATCGACGATCGCGCCGCGTCACGCGCTGATCCATGGCATGTTCATGTCGCGCCGCTTTCAGGAAATGGCGCTGGAGGAAGCCTGATCCGGTGCCGCTGCCTTTGCATTTTCACTTGGGGAGGATGATTGGGTGACGGCTTCGATCAGCAGCCCCTGCGCCGTGGGGAGCTGCCCTCATCATGCGGCAGGCCGGCCTGCTCGGGGCAAAGCCAAGAAGGCTGCGGACAGGTCCTGACATTCTTCTGAGGCTGATTTAAGTGGGTTTACGGTGGCCGGCAGATCCGATCCGGCCGTGACGTCTATCAATGCGATCGGGATACAGGCCGACTGGCAGACGTTCCCGATACCGTCGCTGAGAGGGAGCTGAAAAGTGCCGGGGTTGTTCTCCAAGTTTGAATGCGGACCGCTCGAGTTGCCCAACCGGATTGTCGTCTCGCCGATGTGCCAGTACTCCGCGGAGAATGGCTGCGCGGGCGACTGGCATCTTCAGCATCTGATGACGCTGGCGATGTCGGGAGCCGGACTGGTGAGCTTCGAAGCAACCGCAGTGGAGCCCGCCGGCCGGATCACCCATGGCGACCTGGGCCTCTTTTCCGATGAAAACGAACGTTCGATCAAACGCGTGTTGGAAGCCGCGCGCTCGGTGGCGCCAGCCGGAACCAGGTTCGCCATCCAGCTCGGTCATGCAGGCCGCAAGGCGTCAACCCAGCGGCCCTGGGAAGGCGGCGGCCCGCTTGCGGCGGAGGAAAATCCCTGGCAGACGGTCGCTCCATCCGCCATCCCCTTCGCCGAAGGCTGGCACGTGCCTGAGGCGCTGGACGAGGCCGGTCTGAGGCGCATCCGCGATGCGTTCGTCGAATCTGCCAGGCGGGCGGTGCGGCTCGGCTTCGATGTGATCGACCTGCATCTTGCACACGGATACCTCCTGCACCAGTTCCATTCCCCGCTCGCCAACCAGCGCACCGATGCCTGGGGCGGCGATGGCGAACGCCGACTCGCTTTTCCCTTGTCCGTGGCGCGCGCAGTACGAGAAGCTGTCCCTGAATCGGTCCTTGTTTCCGCACGCATTACGGGAAGCGACTGGCGCGAGGACGGGCTGACGCCGGAAGATGCCGTCGCCATGGCAACGGCTCTGAAGGCCGCGGGGATCGGCATGGTTTGCGTGACTTCGGGTGGTGTCGCCCCCGCGCCGATCAAGGCTGGCCCCGGCTACCAGGTGCCATTTGCAGAGAAGGTGAAGCGGGAATCGGGTCTGCCCACCCAGGCCGTTGGAATGATCATGACAGCCGAACATGCCGATTCGGTCATAGCCGAGGGCAAGGCCGATCTTGTGGCCCTGGCACGTCCTCTGCTCGATGATCCGCGCTGGCCTTGGCAGGCGGCACGCAAATTGGGCGCGCAGGTCGACGTACCTCCGCAGTACCGGCGTGCGGTGCCGCCGGCATGGCCGGGTCGACCCGCATGAGCGCCGGGAAGAAACCGCAGCCCGGTATCGTCTGCGAGACTTCGGCGGCTCAACCTTCGCCTATGAGCTCCGCAAAGAAGTGGCCAGCCAAGACGAACAGATTCATCGGGTTTCCCCACCTGCTTTGAGAACCGGAAACGGTCAATTCTGCAGTTTCAATTCCGGACAGTAGGTAGGGAGCACTGCAAGTGCATGACCTGTAACACCACGTTTGCCTTCGGCGAGGGTGTGTCAGGGGCGGCGGCGAATACGGCCGGTGGCGGACTAGGCTGGTTCATCCTGCCACACGTGCCAAAGATATGCAGACAAACGTTTGGCGGCAGCATACTAGGGTCTGGATGCTAGGCGCCGTTTTTATCGATACGCCGCTGTTCCTGGATTGAGGATCGGCCGGCACGACGACGCTGTCGGTGCTCATCTTCCAGTTCTGGGCGGACGCGCGGCGAGTCGGCGGCGCTGACCGTCGTTCTGTTGCTGCTGACTTTGGCAATCTTCCTGCCGCTGTCGGGTGCCTTCTGCCGTGCCTGCCGAAAGATACCCTGTCCGTTGAATAGTCCGCACCTCGGAGATTTCGCTGCTGGGGTACGACTTCGCCTCCAACCCGGACAGCAGCGTCCTGAATTTGGTCATGTAGGAGTGCCGCAACGAACCCCGTCTCTGGAATGACCGCCACCGGTTGATCGTCTCGTGTACGTCGACGGGAAACGCCTGACCGGCGACCAAGGCCTTAAGCGCTCGGCGCAACCCGACCAAACCTTGACATCGGATATATATCCGAAATGAATGAAGCAGACGTGGAGGATATGAATGGCGGAGATATCGCTCTCACGGGTGTCGAAGAGCTACGGAAGCGTCGAAGTGATCCGCGACGTGAGCCTCGACATCGGATCGGGCGAACTGG
>DASVDU010000026.1:0-10750 GCA_036380915.1 Hyphomicrobiaceae bacterium
CAGAATGAACCCGCTGGCCGCGAAAATGGCAATCCGCGCTATTGCAAAACGCCGCATGAAAATCAGCCCCCAAGCGAAACTGCGGAACTCGGGTCCTTCCGTGCCCGACATATTATGCTTACTTTTTTGCTAATATCCAGATTCATTTGCACCGGCAATGATTGGCGCACGGAGAATCGGGGGTGTTGGTTAATTCAGACAGGAACCGTGGCTTAAATGCCACAATCTCGAATGTGAGGCGGGGCATATGGCGGGTGTTGAGCGTCGGTGCCGGCGCTGGCGCGTTACTGAGCGCCACAATCAGCCTATTGCACCCGGGCCCCCGCGCGGGTTGAATGCGGCGCACTGGAAATCGGGGAAGGCCTCACTACTCATGAGAGCTTATCTAGTCGTAGCTGCTTTCTGCAGCGCCCTCGCAGGCTTGGCTGTGTTCCTGCCGGGAGGCGCCGGAGCCGGCGAGGGGCAGACAGGGCCGCTCAGATGCACCTTCGAGGCCGGCACCAGCATCGCTTACGCCGGCGGCTCCTATGAGCCTTCGCCGGCGAAGGCGCTGGCGTTCAACATCGCCGACATCGACCTCGAGCGCCAGGAGGCCGTGCTGCAGACGGGCAGTGGTGGCCAGGGCCACCTCAAGATCGTGCGGGCCGTCAACGCCAATCACTTCCTCGAGGTCGTCAACGAGGGCTTCCTCAATATAACGACCGTCTACGACATCGATCCGCAGCGCAAGGCACATCCCGCGGTACACTCCCGCCATCTGGGCCTGCTCGGCGAGCCTGTCGTTGCGCAGTACTATGGATTCTGCACACCGGGCTGAGAGGAGACCAGGAGGGGATTTGGAAGCCGGCCATGCTGAAGCGGATTCTGATCGCCAACCGGGGTGAAATCGCGCTGCGCATCATCCGCACGGCGCGCCGGCTCGGAATTGAGACGGTCGCCGTCGCGTCCGAGCCCGACTTGCGGATGCCCTTCGCGCGCGCGGCCGACGTCCTGGTGCCGATCGGGCCGGGGCCGGCGAGTGAGAGTTATCTCGCCCAGGACAGGATCATTGCGGCGGCCAAGGCGACGGGCGCGGAGGCCATTCACCCCGGATATGGCTTTCTCGCGGAGAACGCCGCGTTTGCCGAATCGGTTAGGTCCGAGGGCCTGATCTTCATCGGGCCGACTGCCGACGCGATGCGTAAGCTGGGCGGCAAGGCGGAGGCGAAGGCGATCGCCATCAAGGCCGGCGTGCCGGTCGTCCCGGGCTACCAGGGCGAGGACCAGCGCCCCGAAATCCTCGCCGAAGCCGCACGCGGGATCGGCTTTCCGGTGATGATCAAAGCTGTTGCCGGCGGTGGCGGCCGGGGTATGCGGCTGGTGGAGCAGGAAGCCGACTTTGCCCAGCTCCTCGCGAGCGCTCAGCGCGAGGCCCAGGCTGCGTTCGGGGATCCGCGGATTCTGCTCGAGAAGGTGGTCCAGGCGCCGCGCCATATCGAAGTTCAGGTCTTTGGCGACAGCCATGGCAACGTGGTTCACCTGTTCGAGCGCGACTGCTCGCTGCAGCGACGCAATCAGAAGGTGATCGAGGAAGCACCCGCTCCCGGCATGTCGCCGCAGCTCCGGAAGAAGATGACAGCCGCAGCCGTCAAGCTGGCCAAGGCGGTCGGCTATCAGGGCGCCGGCACGATCGAGTTCCTGGTGGAGGGCGGTGGCCTTGGCGCCAACGCGCCGTGGTACTTCATCGAGATGAACACGCGGCTTCAGGTCGAGCATCCGGTCACGGAAGAGATTACCGGGCTCGATCTGGTCGAGTGGCAGCTTCGTGTGGCCTCGGGAGAGCCGTTGCCGCTGGAGCAGGATCAGATCACGTTTTCCGGGCACGCGATCGAGGCGCGGCTTTGCGCCGAAGATGCGGCGCGCGGCTTCCTGCCCGCGATCGGGCGCATCGTCGCCTTCGAAACACCAGCGGTAGACGGCCTGCGGGTTGATGCCGGCGTCGAGGCCGGGTCGGAAGTCTCTTCTTATTATGATTCGATGATCGCCAAGCTGATCGGCTCCGGCCCCGACCGCGCGACCGCGCTTGCAAGACTGATCGAAGCCTTGGAACAAACGACAGTCGCCGGCGTGAAGACAAACGCCGCCTTCCTGCACGAGCTGCTGGTGCATCCGGCTTTTCGTAACGGCGAGATGGATACGGGGTTCATCGGGCGAGACCTCGCCAGCCTGTCGTCAAATACGAGCGACCCGACAGCTATTGCGCAAGGGGCTGCGGCGTTGATCCGGGCCAGGCAGCAGGCGCTGGAATTGGAGCGGCAGCGGTTCTCGCCCGAACGGCATTCGCCTTGGGCGAAGCTCGACGGCTTTCAGCTCGGGCCCGCGCGCCGGTATCCACTCGACGTTGTCGTCGAAGGCGCGAAAACGACGGTCGAGGCCAGTTGGGGAGAGGACGGCCTGTCCATTGCGATGCCCGGCCAGGCTGCCGTTGCACCGCAGGGCCGTCTTGCTACCGTCGCGGATGGCGATCGCGTCTTCGTGCTGCACGATTTGCGGCATACGGAGGTGAGCTGGCCGGTCTATGACGCGCTCGCAGCGGAAGAGCACAGCAACGGCGGGACCCTTCGCGCCCCCATCAACGGCCGGATCGTCAAGGTTTTTGTCGAGGAAGGCGCGACCGTCGACAAGGGGCAACGCATCGTGGTCATCGAGGCGATGAAAATGGAGCATGTGCTCGTGGCGCCGCGGGCCGGAACGGTCACGAAGTTGACGGCAACGGAGGGCCAGCAGGTGACGGAAGGCGCGGTGCTGGCTTCGGTCGACGAGTAGAGGGAGAGGTCGTGCCGGCGCGCCTCAATCTCATCACCGATATCCGCGGCCTCAGGGTCGGCAATGCGCATGATGAGCGCGTGCTGAGCGGCGTTACGGTCGTCATCTTCGACAAGCCGAATGTAGCCTCGGGCGTTACACACGGCGGCGCCCCGGGCAGCCGCGATACGACGCTGCTCGAGCCGGAGATGACGATCCAGAGCCTGGACGCGGTGGTGCTTTCTGGCGGATCGATGTTCGGGCTCGATGCGGCCGGAGGCGTGGTTTCCTTTCTGCGCCAGCAAGGCCGAGGCGTTCGCATCGGGTCGGCGAACGTCCCGATCGCCTCGCAGGCCATCGTGTTCGATCTCCTGAACGGTGGCGACAAGAACTGGGGTCGCATGCCGCCGTACTGGGACCTCGGCTGGCAGGCGGCGGAGTCAGCTGCTGCTGGCCGATTTCCGCTCGGCACCGTCGGCGGCGGATACGGCGCCAGCACGGTGAATTTCAAAGGCGGCCTGGGCTCTGCCAGCGTCACCACGCGATCCGGCTTCGAGGTCGGCGCCCTCGTGGTCGTGAACGCTGTCGGCTCCACGACCATCGGCGATGGCCCGCACTTCTGGGCTGGCGCCTACGAGATCGGACGCGAGTTCGGAGGACATGGGCTGCCCCCGCGGGTGCCGCCGAAAGCGCGTGAGTTCAGGATCAAGGGGGCAGCACCTCCTTCGACGACGATCGCTCTCGTCGCTACCAATGCGCAGCTCAACAAGGCAGAGACGAAGCGGCTGGCCATCATGGCCGATGATGGTTTCAGCCGCGCCATCCGCCCTTCGCACGCACCGATGGACGGCGACACGGTAATCGCGGTTTCCACCCAGGACGAGCCGCTGGAGAATCGTAGCGTCGAACTCGCCGAGATCGGTGCGGCCGCAGCCGACTGCGTGGCACGCGCCATCGCCCGCGGAGTCTATGAGGCCGCCGTGCCAAGCGAGAGCTGGGCCGGTCCGCCGGCGTATCGGGATCTCTACCCGTGACGCGGGCGCGCTGGGCTGTCGTGATTGCCGTGTC
The DNA here is from genome assembly GCA_036380915.1 of Hyphomicrobiaceae bacterium. Lineage (GTDB taxonomy): Bacteria > Pseudomonadota > Alphaproteobacteria > Rhizobiales > Hyphomicrobiaceae > ZC4RG25. The sequence goes on from DASVDU010000026.1 coordinate 3,853, forward strand.
CGTCATCCTGCTCGGGCTGCTGGCGTGGCAGCAGACGAGGCAACGCGAGATCAGGCGCTGCCTCGAGGCTGGCGGTATCTGGGATGGTCCGAACTCGCGCTGCGTTCCTGATTCGGCGCGCCCTATCCTGCAGCGAGACCTTCATCGCACGTAGCATCAGCTCGATGCGGCGATCCGCCCATAGCCTACAGCCCTTTCTTCATCGATCCGACCCCGGATGAACTGCAGCGTCACCTCGGCGACGCGTCGCCCGAGGTGACGCGCCGTCGAGAGATCCGATTGGGGTGGTGCGACGTCAGCGCCCTGGTCCGTGTTGGATTGAGCTGCGGCGCCCAGCCAGAAGCCGAGCCGATTGAGGTCCTGCTCCGAGCCTGTTGTGGAGTTGTTGGCAGGCGGCAGATCGAGATTGATCCAATGCATGCCGTGCTGGGCAGCGAAAAGCGAGATCTGAACCAGCGTCGCCAGCTTGTCGCCGGAGCGGGCGCCCGAGTTGGTGAAACCGGCAGCGATCTTGTTCTTCCATGCGAACCCCTTGCTCATGACCGCCTTAGAGGTCGCTTCCTGGAAGGCTTTGAACGGTGCGGAGACGCCGCCCATGTAGGTTGGTGACCCGAAGATGATGGCATCCGTCGAGGCCAGATCATCCCAGCGGTTCTGCGCTTCTTCAACACTCATCAAGAGCGCCTCGGTGCCTTCGACGTCCTCGACGCCGGCCCTCACGGCCTCGGCCTGTCGGGCCGTGTGACCCCAGCCGCTGTGATACACGATAGCGATGCGGGCGAGCGGCATGGCAACCTCCGAATTAAGCATCCAAATCTACGCGGCCAACGACGTCCTCGAGGCGCTCGAGGACGCGTGGCCAGCCCTTACCCATGCGCTTGAAAGCCAGCTCGTCCGGCGTCCTGAAGCCGGACTGCTCCATCCGAACGAGCGTGCCGCCGTCTCGCGGCATCAGCGTCCAGGTCACGACGGTGACGAGGCCGCTGGCCGATTCCGTGCCGTCTCCCCAGCGGTAGCTGAGCAGATGCGGCGGATCGACGGCCAGCACCTCGCAATTGGCAATGCCGGACCAGCCGGGCAGGGGAGTAGCGCGGAAGGTGAAGCGATGGCCGACCTTGGGAACGAAATCGTTCTCCATGAGCCATTCGGCGATCAGGTGGCTTTGTGTCAGTGCCCGCCACACCTTTTCGGGTGGATGCTTCATCTGCCGCTCGAAGACGAGTGAGCGGGTGGTGCCGGTCTCGCTCATCGGTATTTCTCCGGCTACTGATCCATGCGCTCGAGCAGCTCTTCGAGCTTGTCGAGCCGCGCGCTCCAGAAGGCGGCGTAGAAGCTGAGCCAAGCCACGAGTGGCGCCAGCGCCTTCGGATTGGCGCTGTAGTGCGTTTCGCGTCCGGCGCGCCGATCGCGTACGAGGCCGGCCTTCTTCAGCACGCCCAGATGCTTGGAGACTGCCGGCTGGGATACGCCGGCCTCGGCGGTGAGCGCACGGACGGACTGCTCACCTCCACGGCTCAGCCGCTCGAAGATGCCGCGCCGGGTCGGGTCGGCGAGCGCAGCGAAAAGATGATCCGGCGGAACGTGCATCAATGATCCATAACTCATCGGTTATGGGTCATGCATAGCCGATTGGTTATGAGTTGGTCAAGTGGCTTTAACCGCCGCTTGGGCTTACCTGAACCGGTCGACCCGGTACGGCCACGGATCGGTGTAGGTCGGCTCTCCCGTCATCATCTCGGCGAGCAAGCGGCCCGTGGCGGGGCCCAGCGTGAAGCCGAGGTGGTGGTGACCGAAATCGGCCCACAGCCCGCGATGTCCTGGGACGGGGCCGATCATGGGCAGCATGTCGGGCAGGCAGGGCCGGGCACCCATCCATGGCTTGGGCTCGACGCGATCCGCGAGCGGGAACAGCTCGCGCGCCACCGGCTCGAGCCTATCGAGCTGCACGGGGGTGCGGGGCGCGTCGCGAGGGGCAAACTCGGCGCCGGTCGTCAGGCGAATGCCGCGAGTCATCGGCGCCAGCACGAAACCGTTCTCGATGTCGAACATCGGCCCGTTGAGAACCGCATCGCCGCGCGGCCGGAAATGGACGTGATAGCCCCGCTTGACGCCCAGAGGCACGCGGATGCCGAGCGGCTTCAGGACGTCGTCCGACCACGGCCCGAGCGCGATGACGGCTTCGCGCGCCTTTACAGGCCCATCGACGGTGTGGACCTGCCAGCCATCCATCGTGGCTTCGAGTGTGCGCGCGTCAGCGGTGATGAACTTGCCGCCGCGCTTCACGAAGAGATCGGCGTAGGCTTTGCCCAGGGCGCCGGGATCGGCGATGCTGACCGGGTCCGTCATCAGCAGGCCGCCCACGACGTTGCCCGTGAGGTACGGCTCGCGCTTGCGGATTGCGGCCGGATCGAGCTCCTCGAAGTTGATTCCGAACTCGCGCCGGATTTCCTCCTGCTCGCGGGTATACTCGGCCAGCCGCTCGTGCGTGCGGAAGATCTTGAGGTAGCCCGTCTCGCGGATCATGTCGGTGACGCCCGCGTCTTCCATCAGCGCGCGGTGCTCGATGATGCAGCGCTCGACGAGGGGGCGATTTGCCCGGGCAGAGGCTGCCAGCCGCGCCGGCGTGGAATAGCGCCAGTACTTGAAGAGCCAGACGGCGTTCGAGGGCAGCGCGCTCCAGTGGTGGTGCGCCTCGGGCAGCATATTGAGCGCGTAGCGCCACAGCTTCTTGATGTCGCGCGGGAAGCCGTACGGCACGATGCCTTCGCGCTGGATCAGGCCTGCGTTGCCGTACGAGGTCTCCTCGGCTGCGCCGCGGCGGTCGACGAGCACGACGGAGCGGCCGCGCTTCTGCAAGTGCAGAGCGGCGGATACGCCGACCATGCCGGCGCCAAGGACGAGAACATCGGAGGTCATGGAGCTCGTGAACCGATCGCGATTGTTACGACTGAAAGCTCAGCGCATCTGGCTGCATTGATGCCCACCCTGTCGTCTGCTAGGCCAGCGCCTGTCAATAGGAGGTAGAGCCGCATGATCCCCCGCTACAGCCGCCCGGAGATGGTCCGGATCTGGGCGCCCGAGACGCGTTTCCGCATCTGGTTCGAGATCGAGGCCCACGCCGCAACGGCCATGGCCGATCTCGGGATCATCCCCAAGGAAGCGGCCCAGGCGGTCTGGGAGAAGGGCTCGGCGGCCGAATTCGACGTTGCCCGCATCGACGAGATCGAGCGCGTCACGAAGCACGACGTCATCGCGTTTCTGACGCATCTGGCAGAACATGTGGGGCCGGAGGCGCGCTTTGTCCACCAGGGCATGACGTCCTCCGACGTGCTCGACACGTGCCTCAACGTGCAGCTCGTGCGTGCGGCAGACATTTTGCTGGCCGATCTCGACCGCGTGCTGGCGGCTCTCAAGAAGCGGGCGTTCGAGCATAAGAACACGGTGACGATCGGACGCAGCCACGGCATTCACGCCGAGCCGACTACGTTCGGCGTCAAGCTGGCCTACGCATTCGCCGAGTTCTCTCGCGCGCGCCAGCGCCTGGAGCACGCCCGTTCGGAAGTGTCGACCTGCGCGATATCGGGAGCCGTCGGCACTTTCGCCAACGTCGACCCGCGGGTGGAGGAGTATGTCGCCAAGCAGCTGGGCCTGACACCAGAGCCCGTTTCAACGCAGGTCATCCCGCGCGACAGGCACGCCATGTATTTCGCGACGCTGGCGGTCATCGCATCGTCGATCGAGCGACTGGCCATCGAGATCCGGCACCTGCAGCGCACCGAGGTGCTGGAGGCCGAGGAGTACTTTTCCGAAGGCCAGAAGGGCTCCTCGGCCATGCCGCACAAGCGCAATCCCGTGCTGACGGAGAACCTGACGGGACTTGCGCGCATGGTGCGCGCCTATGCGCTGCCGGCCATGGAGAACGTGGCACTCTGGCACGAGCGCGACATCTCGCATTCCTCGGTCGAGCGGATGATCGGGCCGGATGCGACGGTGACGCTCGATTTCGCTCTCAACCGCCTGGCCGGGGTGATCGAGAACCTCGTCGTCTACCCGGAGAACATGCAGAAGAACCTCGACCGGCTCGGCGGGCTCATCCATTCGCAGCGCGTGCTGCTGGCGCTGACGCAGGCCGGCGTCTCGCGCGAGGACGCTTATCGCCTCGTCCAGCGCAACGCCATGCCGGTCTGGCGCGGGGAGGGGGATTTCCTGAGTCTTCTCGCTGCCGATCCCGAGGTGAGCGCCAAGCTGTCGCGGGCGCAACTCGAGTCTCTCTTCGACCTCGGCTACCATACCAAGCACGTCGACACCATCTTCAGGCGCGTGTTTGGAGAGAGCTGAGCATTCGATGCGCACATCCGAAGTCGACATTCTGCTCGTGCCCGACTGGACCGGCGCTGGCCCGGATCACTGGCAGTCGCGCTGGGAGCGGAGCCTGAGCACGGCGCGCATCATCTCTCAGGGTGACTTCGATACGCCGCGAAAGGACGACTGGGTCGGCCGGATCGTCGAGGCGGTGCGGAAGGCAAGGCGGCCGGTGGTGCTGGTGGCGCATAGCTGCGGCGTTGCCGCGGTGGCGCACGCGGCGCCATTTCTGGCGGGGCTCGACGTAGCGGGCGCCTACCTCGTCGCTCCAGCGGACCTCGAGCAAACGGAGGACTGGCCGGTGGCGCGCGGCGACTTTACGCCGATGCCGCTTGATCGCCTTCCCTTTCCGGCTGTCCTGGTCGCCTCGTCTTCCGATCCATATTGCTCGATGGAGCGGGCGCGCACCTTTGCCGACGCCTGGGGCGCGACGCTGGTGCCGGCCGGCGATGCCGGTCATATCGATGCCGCATCAGGCCACGGCCCCTGGCCCGAAGGGCTGATGCGGTTCGGCCTGTTCCTGAGCCGGCTTGGACCTGCGAAGCGAAAGCTCGACAGCTGATGCTGAAGTGGTGCGAGGGTAGAACCTCGCGCCACCCGCACACGGGATCCGGGATCGAGAGGCCAGCCTGGATCTTCCGTCATTCCTGGCGCAGCTTTTCACCCGAGAGGCACGCGCCTTTGTTGGGCGTGTGCGAATCGCGTATTACAACTTTACGGTGTGTCCAGCGTCCGTGTTCCAACTTCAGGCCGAGGAATAGACGCAATGCGCACATACGAGAAGCCGACGCTCGTCAGAGGCGTCAAGCTGCAGGATGTCACCGCATCGAGCTTTGTCTCGCCCTTCTTCCTTGAGAAGGAAAAAGTCGTTCTCTAAGACTTGCTGCCTCCGAGAGCCTTTAAATGCTGGCTGCTCGCTCTGGGCAGCCATTTTTTGCGGCTTCGGGGCTAAAACGAAAAGTGGCGGCTCAAGCTGCCGGGCTACAATACAAACCCTGGTGAAAGCGCTGGAAACGGTGGGCGTTACTGGGATTGAACCAGTGACCCCACGCGTGTGGAGCGTGTGCTCTCCCGCTGAGCTAACCGCCCGACCCAACTCGGGCTTTTCGCGGGGTTCGGACATCATTCAGCATGACGTGTAGTCGCACCGCTCGTTTGAGCGCAGCTCAAGCGGCGAGCGCGATTCGGTGGTGGGTTGGCGGCCGCGGCTCGGTGAGGAAGGAGCCGGCTGTTGAGGGTTGCTGCGGAGCCGTCGGGGAAGATGGGCGCAAATCAAGTTATCGTCCTGAACGGCCAAGCGAGCAAGGCGACCCGCCTGCGTTCGAAAAAATCCACGGGCTTTGAACCTTCACCGGCCACGCCGCGACAGATCTGTTGCCGGCGCAAAAGCGTGCTGGCCGCCGGGCCCGAAACGAAACCGTCGAACGCAAATCAGAGGAATTGAGCCATGATCAATCACACCGTTCTGGCCGGCGCTTTCGCCGCTGCTCTCCTTAGCCTCGCAGCTGCGGATGCAGCAGTTGCCGGCAGCAAGGCGCAAGCCATCAACCCCGAATGCCCGAACAAGTACGCCGTCTGCCCACCCAAGCTGAAGGCGAAGGAAAAGCCGGATTCGGTGCCAATGAAAGCCGTCCCGGCTTCGAAGACCGTCAAGCCAAAGAAGGAGCGCAGCCGCTGAGCGAAATAAGCAACAGAAGGCGGCTTGACCAAGTCTCCCTGCGCATAAGCGGGGAGGCTTCCCATTTTCGACGGAGCCAAGGAGCAGATGGTGGGCGGTACTGGGATTGAACCAGTGACCCCACGCGTGTGAAGCGTGTGCTCTCCCGCTGAGCTAACCGCCCGAAAACCAGGGAAGTGAACCGGACTTATGGGAGAGAGCCGGTCCGGCTGTCAAGCCTTCAGGCGAGGGGTGAAGCCCTGCGCGATCTTCCGGAATTCCGGAAGCAATGCCGGCCATTCGGCTGCGGGGGCCCGACCGACGATGCGGTAATAGCCGCCGTCCTTGCGGCGCAAAATCACCTGATAGATCCCGGTATCGAGGCCCGTTCCGCTCGGCGGCACGACCTGCTCGATGCCTTCGAGCCCCGCTACCTCGAGGGGCCGGCTCTCGAGGCCTTGCGGCTCCCGGCCACCCGCGAGGGCCGCGATCCCGGCGCGGCCGGTGGCGTCCAGGTCGTCGATATGGGGGCCATCGAGCGAGGCCGCGATGACGAGGCTCGGCTGCTGACTGGCGGCAGCGCCATTCCCGCCCGCCGGCCGGTCCTCGATCGCGAAGAAATAGGACTGGCCGATGAAGGCGCCGGTATCCCTGAACGGCCCCATGTAGCCCAGCTCGAACGGCTTCTCGCCGGCCTTGGGATCGATCCGCGCCGAGGCCAGGATCTGCTCGAAGGTGCGCGGCTCGGCGCTGCCGTTCTCGAAAGAGCTGCGGGGCACGTTGATGCTGACGAGAGCCGTCGCAGACGGCTCCCGGAACAGCAGGATGTATTTCATATAAGGGCCAGATGCCGTCTGCTGCTCGCCCGTCACGTAGACA
>DASVDU010000027.1:0-4217 GCA_036380915.1 Hyphomicrobiaceae bacterium
TTCGTCTTCTTCGAGGTCACGCTCGCGGCGTCCTACGGGCTGCTTCTGCACGGCGGCGGCGCTTTCAGAGTACGCTCGGGTCTGCACTACATCGCCATCAATCTTGCTGCCTCCGCGCTGTTCCTGATTGGCGTCAGCCTCGTCTACGGGGTAACCGGGACGCTCAACATGGCGGATCTCGCCGTGCGGATCCCCCAGGTCCCCGCCGACGACAGGATGCTGCTCCAGGCGGGTGCAGGCATTCTTGGCGTCGCCTTCTTGGTCAAGGCGGGCATGTGGCCGCTCGGCTTCTGGCTGCCGCCAGCCTACATGGCAGCTGCCGCGCCGGTCGGCGCCATCTTTGTCATCCTGACAAAGGTCGGCATTTACGTGCTGCTTCGGCTCACCCTGCTGCTTTTCAGTGGCTTTTCCGGCCAGCTGGCCGGCTTCGGTAGCACCGCATTGCTGTATGGTGGCCTGGCGACCCTCGCCTTTGCGACATCGGGCGTCCTCGCTTCGCAGGCCATGGGGAGGCTCGCCGGATACAGCGTCCTGATTTCATCGGGAACGTTGCTCGCGGCCGCCGGCGTCGGGGACGCCACCGTCGTGTCGGGCGCCCTGTTCTATCTCGTCAGCTCGACTTTCGCCTGCGCCGCCTTCTTCATGCTGATCGAGCTCGTGGAGCGCGCGCGCGAGCCGGGTGCGGACCTGCTGGCCGTCACGGCGGAAGCGTTCGGTGAAGAGCGCGAGGAAACCGAGGAGCCCGAGGACGAGGAAGTCGGCGTGGTCCTGCCGGGAGCGCTCGCCGTTCTCGGCGTCTCCTTCGCGTGCATCGCCCTTCTGCTTGCCGGGCTGCCGCCGCTGTCGGGGTTCATTGCGAAGTTCGCAATTCTGAAAGGGCTGCTCGACGTCGAGGGGCTTGCCGAACTGGGAGGGGTGCCTGCCAGCACCTGGCTGCTCATGGCACTGGTCATTCTGTCGGGACTGGCGACGCTGGTTGCGATGACGCGCACCGGCATCCGGACCTTCTGGGCGCCGCTGGAGGAAGTCGTCCCGCGTGTCCTGGTCATGGAGATGGCGCCGATCCTGGCACTGCTGGCCATCTGCCTGGCAATGGTTGTAGGCGGCGGAGCGGTCGTCAGCTACACCGACGCGGCCGCCCGTTCCCTGCATGACCCTGCGAGCTACGTCGGCGGGGTGCTCGACACGAGCCTGCCGGTAGGAGACGGCCGATGAGCCGCGTCCTCCCTTATCCTCTGCTGACTGCCGGACTGCTGTTGATGTGGCTGCTGCTCACGAGCTTTTCGCTCGGGCAGCTGTTGCTCGGGGCGTTGATCGCGACAGCGGCTTCCCGGGCCATGGCCGCCCTTCAGCCTTCGAAGCCGCGGCTGAGGCGGTGGCGTCTCATTCCGCGACTGGCAGGCATCGTCGCGGCCGACATATTGCGGTCCAACGCCGCCGTGTTCAGCATCATCGTCAGGGGTCGGCACCGTGAGCGCGTTTCGGGCTTCGTGCGCATCCCGTTGGAGTTGCGGGACAAGACTGCGCTGGCGCTGCTCGCCTGCATCATCACCAGCACGCCCGGCACCGCCTGGATCGAATTCGCGCCCGACACCGGCATCCTCGTGATCCATGTGCTGGACCTCGTCGACGAGGACGAATGGGTGGCCCTGATAAAGAACCGCTATGAGGCGCTGCTGATGGAGATTTTCGAATGATCGTCGATATCCTCCTCTGGTCGGTCACGGCCGCGCAGGTGATGCTGGTCGCGGCGATGGCCTGCTACGCCTTTCGCGTCGTACGCGGGCCGCGTGCACAGGATCGGGTGCTCAGCCTCGATGCGATGTATGTCTGCGCCATGCTGCTGGCGCTCACAGTCGGCATCCGCACCGGCAGCGACGTGTATTTCGAAGCCGCGCTGATCATTGGCGTGTTGGGCTTTGTTTCAAGCGTGGCGCTCGCAAAGTTCCTCATGCGTGGCGAGGTGATCGAATGAGCCACGCCGCCGACCTGCCCGTCTGGGCGGCCCTTCTCACCGCCGCACTGCTGCTTGCAGGCGCCACGTTGACGCTTGCCGGCGCCATCGGCACGCTCCGCTTCCGCAGCTTCTACGAGCGGGTGCACGCACCAACTCTGGGAACGAGCTGGGGAACCGGCGCGATGGCGCTCGCCTCCATCGTATTCTTCTCGGCCCTTGGCTCGCGTCTTGTCCTGCACGAGCTGCTGATCGCGGTATTCGTGACGGTGACGACGCCGGTGACCCTGATGCTGCTTGCGCGCGCGGCACTCTACCGCGACAGGGCGGAGGGGGCAGCAGGCGTGCCCGCGCAATCGGAACTGCGGCGCCCGAACGGAAACGGCGAGGCGAGCCACGAGAGCGGCGCGATCTGAACGGCCGCCTGCCAGCAGCTCAGGCCGCCGGTGCCACGCATCGGGGCTGCACATGGCCCGTGCGCCCAAAGGCCGCACGCCCGCGCATCCGTTGATTCTCAAGGCCTGGCTTCCCATATCCGAGCCATGTTCAGTCCAGGTCAACACAAGAAGCATCTGGTCGTCTCGGCGTCCCTCCTGACGCGCTCGTAACCCCGAGCGGCACGGCGCGTTCGCCTGCCCGCTCGGGGAAACTTTTCAGAACGAAATCGCATGCCTCTTCCAACCGAGCCCTCGGCTGGCGGAACGCACATCAACGAGCCTCGCACTGTCGGGCGGGTCGCCATCGCGCGAACGAAAGGAGCCACGCCATGTCCGCAATCGAACACACCACCTCACAGGCAAGAGAAGCCGTCACCTTCCGCAAACCTCTCACAGTTGTCGCCCGGATTGTGCTGCGGGTGCTCAGGCGCTGGCAGCGCAACCGCGTGATCGACGAGCTGTGGAGGCTGGATGACAGGCAGCTCAGGGACATCGGCATCAAGCGCGGCGACATTCCAGGCCTGGTCGACAGGTTCTTTCGCGAGAAGCGGGAGCTCGACCGTATCCTCGTCCATCAGGCGCCGGTCGACCATGTGCGCAGCGTGGCGGCGCAATTGCGCAGGGCCGCCTGAGCCGCTGTGTCGCGAAGGAGGCGATGATGGATGCGCCGACCAAGATGGTCGTAGCCGCCGGACTGTTCGGCCTGATGCTCATCGCGTTCGTGCTGCTGTGACGGCGGCGGATGGGGTTGAGGTAGGCCCGATACCCGGTTAGGAACGGTCATGTGCTTGGAGACGTTCATCAGGATTACGAGGCTTGCCGGCGAAGGTCGCGACCTTGCCCGGAGCAGGCTCGTTAACCCTCTGTCCCGCACCTAATCCTGCTCCGGGGCTTCCGAACAGCAAAGCGGTTCATTCCTGCGGCGCCACGCGCCGCATCAATGGAGCGTGACATGAGATACTTCCGATCGAGACGCGTGTGCCTGTCCTGCAGTCGTCTGTTGCCACGAGCGGCAGCCCGGTGCCCCTGGTGCATCGACTCCGTAGTCGTGCCAGCTACGCACGCTGATCAACCCGTGCCCCGCATTGCGCCGTCCGGACGGACGACGCCCCCGCAGGTGCTGCGATGAGCGCAGCCGTCATGAGCGCCGGGTCGTTTCCGGCAAGCATCCGTCGCGGCTGGAGGCCGCCTCGCGCCGCGTCGCCGGCTGCAGAGAAGCTTCGGTCTGCCACAGGCGCTGCCAATGCACCGGACGAGCCTGCGACATCCGCTGGGAATGTGGGAGACATTCTTTCTCCCGATGGCGTGCTGCTTGACTTGCAGGCGAGGAGCAAGCGCTCGGTTCTTGCGCTGATTGCCACCCAGCTCGCCATGCAGGCCGGGCTCCGCAGCGGCGAGGTCCAGGCCGCGCTGCTGAGGCGCGAGCGCCTTGGTCCGACCTTCATCGGAAACGGTGTTGCCTTGCCTCATGCGCGGATAAAGGGCCTAAGCAGGCCCGAGGTCGTGCTGGCGCGCCTGCGCGACCCTGTCTCCCCTCGCACCCCGAACGGGGAAGTCGTGGACCTGGTGCTGGCAATCCTGTGGCCAGCGCATCAGTCCGGCTTCGTGCCGACTTTGGCCCGGTCCTGGCGGCTGTTGCGGCGCCCGGGACTTGCCGACGACCTCAGGAGATCGGGATCGGCCGAAGAAATCTGTGCGCTGATCCGCTGGGCGGAGCAGCGGCCATGACCCGACCGGCAACTGGCTTGAGCGCCATCATCGCCTGGCGTGCCGCTGCCGTCACGACAAACCCTGTTTCCCCCTCCGGTGCGAACCGATGGCGGGCC
>DASVDU010000028.1:0-6081 GCA_036380915.1 Hyphomicrobiaceae bacterium
GCTCGGCCATTCCGCCTCCGCCACCCCTGTTCTCCATGGTGCCTCCACCACCGCCCTGGCCGCTTTGCATACCCCCACCGCCTCCGCCGCCCCTTTGTCCGCCTTGCTGCCCGCCGGCGCCCTGTATCCGAATGACCGAGCTGCTGCTCACCCCGAGCTTCGATACGGCCGCTGAGGACAACGTTGCGCCCACGGGTGGTGAAGCGAACACAAGCAAGGCCGCTGCTGCGGCCAAGGAACATGCTGTAGAAGGTTTCATACGACGTCTCCCGAAGTTGTGGTTAGCGCCTGCGCGCCGGTATTTTTTCTGACGCGTGCCTAAGTCTTCCGTAGTCGAGCTTCGGCGAAAGGCCCCAATTCAACTTGCGAGAGGGTGAGATATAGGGCGCAATTCTTGCGCGACATTCCGACACATCTTGAAGCACGCTTGTGCTATTCTTGTTGTCCGCCGCTCTAGGTCGCACCCCAAACAAGAACACCGATCAAGATCGAGCTCACCGTGACCCTCTCGCCACCCGGATCGGTGTCCCAGGGCGTGCAGGTGAGGGATGGCGCCGAAGTGGTTGTGAAGATGATCAACAATGCCGGCGGCGTCCTCGGGCGGCCGCTCGAGCTGGTCGTCGAGGATACGCAAGGCATTCCCGAAAAGGCCCGCGCAGCGGTCGAGAAGCTGATCACGCGCGACAAGGTGGTGGCGGTGACGGGCGAGCACCAGAGCTCCGCGGCGCTCGCAGGCATCGAGGTGGCCCACCGCTACAACGTGCCGTACGTCAACACCAACGGCTGGTCCGACGTCATCCGCGAGAAGGGCTACCCGCAGGTCTTCAACCCGGGCAATTTCAACAGCCGCGTGGCCATCGCCGCGGCGGAGACGATCGCGGCTCTCGGCGCGAAGAACGTGCTCGCTTTCCCCGAGAACACCGACTACGGCGTGGGTCTCGCAAAGCTCGCCCCGAATTCCGGGCGCGTGCTTCTCGATGGAAACTCGATCGAGGGCCTCGCTCCGGCGGAGCTGGCGCGCCGCGGCGTGATGCGCATGTTCCAGCTGACGCGTGTTTTTCCGCGGATGAGCGTCATCGACAATCTCATGGTTGCGGGTTGTGCGCTGGGGCTTCTGCAGAGTGAGGCCGAGGAGCGGGCCTGGCAAGTCGTCGAGGACCTGTCCCTGACTCACGTCGCTGCACTGGACTGGCCCGGGACTGGGAAGGGGACCAACAGCGGCCCTCCCTGGCCGGTGCTAGTAAAGGTGCGTTCCCCTCTGGCGCACGCAAGTAAAGCAGATCGCCATTCCCTTTACTAACGAGATGTGTTAGTTAAACGTGCTTTCCTAGCGTGCGACAGGGCCATGCAAGATCAGAACTCCCGACTAGGTCGCTACATCGAAACGGTTGCTGGCGGAGAGATGGTGCGAGCGTATGTGCCGCCACCACTTCCTCCGTCTCCTCCGCTCCAGCTTCAGTCACTGTTGCCGAGACTCAGTGCAGCAGACCAAGCTATTGGGCGATTAGATGGCATTTCCATCCTTCTCCCTGACAGGAGCCTCTTCCTCTACATGTATGTACGAAAGGAGGCAGTCCTGTCTTCGCAGATAGAAGGCACTCAATCGACCTTATCAGATCTACTGCGCTTTGAAGCATCAGCAGCTTCCGGGACGCCAGTCGACGATGTTCGCGAAGTCTCGAACTATGTCGATGCCATGATGTATGGCCTAGAACGCCTAGCCACGTTGCCAATCTCACTCCGCCTTATACGTGAAATGCACAAGCGACTTCTGCAAAGCGGACGTGGGAGAACCCAAAATCCTGGTGAGTTTCGACGCTCACAGAATTGGATCGGAGGGACCAGGCCTGGCAACGCTATGTTCGTACCTCCTCCACATCAAGAGGTAGTCACTTGTCTGGCTGACCTCGAAAAGTTCATCCATGATCAGTCGCCTGGTTTCCCCCCCTTGATAAAAGCTGGCCTCATCCACGTCCAGTTTGAGACTATTCATCCGTTTTTGGACGGTAACGGGCGTCTCGGCAGGCTGCTTATAACTCTGTATCTTTGCTCGCAGAAAGTTCTTCAACAGCCACTTCTATATCTCAGCTTATATTTCAAAAAGCGACGTGCCGATTACTATCGGCTCCTTCAGGAAGTGCGCGAGAGGGGAGCATGGGAGGCGTGGTTAGAATTTTTCCTCGACGGGGTCGCTGAGACTGCTAACGAAGCCTTCAACACTGCCACTCGCATACATGATCTAATTAGGAACGATCGTGAACGCATTAGCTCTGAGGCAGAACGCTCTTCATCGGCGTTACGCGTTCACGAAATAATGCAAACTTCGCCATTTTTGACGACCTCCAAGGCTGTACAAAAAACGGGTTTGACGAAACCGACTATCAACGCTGCATTAGATCAGCTGTTGAAACTCGGCATAATTGAAGAAGTTACGAAGAAACGTCGAGGACGCGTCTACGCATACAAGGCATACCTCGACATACTAAACGAGGGCGGGGAACCACTTGACAACACAGGCACAATGAAAGCGGCATCGGTTGTCGGAACAGGCCAGGGGAGATTGAACAAATAAGGTGGGAACCGCATCGTGTTCCCGCGCTGGTCGCGAAACGGACGGACCTCGCCTGCAACCCGCAGTGGTCTGAGCGCCTTCCCAACTCGTTTGATCAGATCGCTCCGACCTAAGATCACTCGCAACCCTCCCCATCCGGGGAGGGCTGACGAACGCCTCACTTCGTCAACAACGTCCCAATCCGCTGGATCGCGGCGCGGATGTTCTCGACGGAGTTGGCGTAGGAGAAGCGGATGTAGCCCTCGCCGTAGACGCCGAAGCTGGTGCCGGCGACGGTCGCAACGCCTGCTTCCTCCAGCATCTTGTTCTGCAGCTCCTTCGCCGTCATGCCGGTGCCGGTGATGTTTGGGAACGCATAGAAGGCGCCGCCGGGCTCGACGCAGCGGAAGCCGGGGAGCTGGTTGAGCATCGGAATGATGACGCGGCGGCGCTCGTCGAAGGCCCGCACCATCTTTAGCACGTCGTCCTGCGGCCCTTCGAGCGCGGCGATGCCGGCATATTGCGTCGGCGCATTCACGCAGGAATGGCAGTTCACGCACAACCGCACGACCTTCTCGACGAGATTCGTTGGCCACACGCTGAAGCCCAGCCGCCAGCCCGTCATCGCGTAGGTTTTCGACCAGCCGTCAAGTAGAATGAGCCGGTCGCGAATTTCGGGGAACTTGAGAAAGCTCACGTGCTCGCGGCCGTCGTAGAGGATCTGGCTGTAGATCTCGTCCGACAGCACCGCGACGTGCGGGTGCCGTTCAAGGCCACTGATGAGGCGCTTGATCTCCTCCTCCGGAACGGCGCCGCCCGTCGGATTGCCTGGGCTGTTGATGATGATGAGGCGCGTCCGCGGCGTGATCTGCGTCAGCACCTCCTCGGCGCTGAAGGCGAATCCGTTCTCCTCCTTCAGCGCGATCGGCACGGGTGTGGCGCCGGTGTACTCGATCATGGACCGGTAAATGGGGAAGCCCGGATCGGGGTACATGATCTCGGTCCCCGGCTCGCCGAACATGAGAATGGAGAAGAACATCGTCGGCTTGCCGCCGGGCATGATGACGATATTGTCCGGGTTGACCTCGACATCGTGGCGACGCTTCAGGTCCGCGGCGACGGCTTCGCGGAGGGGCAGGATGCCTTGCGCCGGCGTGTAGCCGTGGTGCCCGTCCCGCAGCGCCTTCACGGCAGCCTCGACGATGTGGTTTGGCGTCTGAAAGTCGGGCTGGCCGATGCCGAGATTAATGATGTCGCGCCCCTGTCGCTGCAACTCGGCGGCACGTGCGAGCACTTCGAACGCGGTCTCTGTTCCCAACCGATCAAGATTCTGAGCGAGCTGCAGCATGTGACTCCCCGTGCTTCAAAGATGTGAAGAATGTTGCACGAGGCGGGCGCGAACGGAAGTGCCCGCGCCGCAAGGGTGTCAGCTCCTGCACGCAGGTGGAGTGCAGCCGTTCAGGTCAGCACGGCGTAGAGTCCGATGCCCATGGCGGAGGCGATCGCGAGCCCGATCAGAAATCCGCCGATGTGCCGGCGCACGTCCGTCGCAAACTCATCTGCCCAGTACTGCGCCGGCGGTGTGATCCCGACCGGAGACAGGCGCGCCGGCTCCCGCCCCTTTGGCAGTGGCGGCGCCTGAAGGGGGACAAGTGCGTTTGCCTGTCCTGTGGAAGAGCTGGTGATATGATGCCCTGTCACCGGATCACGTGGAAGCCGGCTGAGACCGTCGCTGTCCTCCGCCACACTCTCGGCCACCAGCGGAGCTCTCGCCAGCGGAGCCAGCTCCACCAGACGCTCAGCCAGACGCGGCCTGGCGGCAGCCGATGGATTTGATCGAATAGATCGCGAAGCACGGGCGACTTTCGCTTCATTCAGATCAGAGATGTGCTTGGACATGCTCTTGGACCCGCGGTCTGTTGCGAACGACGCCTCCCCTGACAGTTGATCTAACTGCCTGGAGCTCGCGCGGAAAGCGAAAATCTCAGAAAATAAGTAACAAAATTAAGGCCAGTGGAACGCCCGTCCCAAGTCAGGACTTGCTGATGCTGGCGATCCTGTCCAGCAGTCGCGTCCTGGCCTGACCGTCAGTCTCCGCCTGCTGATGCTCAGGGGCGGACTCCTTCACTTCCGACGGCCGCAGCTCGCTTCCGTTGGCTTGCGCGAGACTGGCGTGAGCGACGGAATGGGCGGCCTCGCCTGCCGCCTCTGCGGTTTCTTGAGTCGCAACCGGATCGGCTTCGGACGGACGCTTCGTGACGCTGCGCAACGACCCGGACCGGAGCGAGGCTGCGAGCGCAGGATTGGCCTCGCCGATCCGTTTCGCCAGCGACCGCCGTGCCGATGCATTTTCGTCGACGTTTTCGGCTGGGGGCGGCGCAGACGTCCGGAGCCGGCGCATTTCATCCCGGAACTGGGCGGACTGCAGGGCCAAACGCTCGTTTGCGGACGCGAGCTCGGCGCGCAGCTTTTCGACCATCGCAGTCCGGTTCTCGACCTGGGCCTGCAGAGAAGCGATGCGCGCCTTCATGGCGATCTTGCTGTCCTTCAGCATCGACTGGCTGTCGCTGCCGCCCTTCTCGTATTCGGCCAGAGCGGCCTCGAGCTCCCGGATCTTCGAGGCCTGGTTCTCGACCAGGTTCTCTAGCGACTGCAGCCTTGCCCGCACCGAACTGTCGGCCCCGCCTGCCTCCGCTTGCTCGTTGACCGATTTGAGAGCCGATTCGGCTTCGGCCAGATCGCGCCGCAACCGCTCGAGCTCCAGATCCTGCTCGTGACCGGCCGCGCCGCCATTGGCTTGGGCGGGCCGTTTCGAGGCTGACGGCACGGTGACAAGCGTTTGCAGGCGCGAAATGAGGGATTCCTGCTCGCGCGTTTTTGCACGCAAGGCCTCCAGCTCGGACCTGAGGGCGACCTCGCTCTCGAACCGGCTGTCCCTTGCTCCGACACGGCTGCGCAGCCCGCGGGTGGCGATCATGCCGTGGAGGCGCTCGATCTCGGCCCGCTGCTGGGCATTGATCTGCATGACCTCGTCGAGGGCGCGGACAGTCTTGCCGGACTCTGCGGTGATGGCCGCAAGCTCGCGATCGCGCTGCTCCAGCAGCCGCCGCGTCTCCGCGAGGCGCTGCTCCACCGCCGGCAGGCGGTCCATGACGGTCTGCTCGAGCACACGGCGCGCGTTGACGTTCTGTTCTAGGTCCGAACGAAGCTGCGCCAGCTCGGCTTCCAAGGCGGCGACCGCCGCATCGCGCCTGTTGACCTCGACCTGCTGGCGAGCGGCCGCCAGTCTCGCCTTCTCCAGCTTGGTTTCGAGGTCATGGATACGGATGGCGTACTGGGCGCGGAGCCTGTCGCGATCGACCTGGATCTCGCTCTCGGTCAAAGGCAGGACGCGGCGGATGTGCTTGTAGGTCAGGCGCATGGCCCGCGCCCGGTAAATGGGCGCAAACGCCAGTGCGATGAGCGTGGCCACCAGGAAGCCCAGTACCACGAGCATGGCCGACTCGATCGTGATCACTGAGGCATCCC
Source organism: Hyphomicrobiaceae bacterium (assembly GCA_036380915.1). Lineage (GTDB taxonomy): Bacteria > Pseudomonadota > Alphaproteobacteria > Rhizobiales > Hyphomicrobiaceae > ZC4RG25. The sequence continues at coordinate 6,080 of DASVDU010000028.1, forward strand.
CG
>DASVDU010000029.1:0-16001 GCA_036380915.1 Hyphomicrobiaceae bacterium
GCTGGCCGGCGTTGTGCGGGCCCATACTTCCGCCAAGGAGGCCGGGCTGAGGCTGATCGTCGGCGCCCGCCTCGACCTCCAGGATGCGCCGAGCCTGCTCTGCCTGCCGACTGATCGGGCCGCCTACGGCCGCCTCTGCCGACTCCTGACGCTCGGGCAGCGGCGGGCGGAAAAAGGGCAATGCACCCTATTTCTCGACGATGTCGCGGCCCACCGCGAAGGCCAGATCTTCATCGCCTTGCCACCGGAAGACTGGGATTGGCGCGAGGCGATATCTCAGGAAAAACAAAGCCATGGCGCCACGGTGGTTCCATTCCCGGCCCGCGCACAACAGACCCCCTCTCCCCGGCGGGGAGAGGGTTGGGGTGAGGGGGGTCCGGCGGTTGCAGTCAGCGGGATTGGCCCAACCCCCAAATCCTCTCCACATGAGGCGAGCGAAAGGCCCTTCGAAACCGAGCTGCGGCGCATCAAGGCGGCACTGGCACCGGCCCCCGTCTATCTTGCCGCTTCGCATCGCTACCAAGGCGATGACCGGGCGCGCATTGCCGCCCTTTCCCGGCTAGCTGAGCGCGCAGGCACACTGCTCGTAGCCACCAACGACGTCCTCTATCATGTGCCTGAGCGCCGGCCCCTGCAGGACGTGCTCACCTGCATCCGCGAGGGCACGACCATTCGCGAGGCAGGGCTCAAGCTCGCTCCCAACGCCGAGCGCCATCTCAAGGGACCATCCGAAATGGCCCGGCTCTTTGCCGGCTACGAAGCAGCAGTCGCCCGCACCCTCGAAATTGCCGCGGCCTGCCGCTTCTCGCTCGACGAGCTCGTCTATGAATACCCCGACGAGCCGGTGCCGCCAGGCAAGACCCCTCAATCCCACCTCGAGGAGCTGACCTGGGAGGGCGCCCGCTGGCGCTTTCCTGAAGGCATTCCGGAAAAAGTCGCCGCTCTGATCCGGCGCGAGCTCGGGTTGATCGCCCAGCTCAACTACGCTCCCTACTTCCTGACCGTCTACGACATCGTCAAGTTCGCCCGTTCCCAGAACATCCTGGCCCAGGGCCGCGGCTCGGCGGCGAACTCCGTCGTGTGCTACTGCCTCGGCATCACGGCGGTGAATCCCACCGAGATCGATGTTCTGTTCGAGCGCTTCGTCTCGCCCGAGCGCAAAGAGCCGCCCGACATCGACGTCGATTTCGAGCACGAGCGGCGCGAGGAGGTGATCCAGTACATCTATGCCCGCTATGGCCGCGAGCGCGCAGGGCTCGCCGCCACCGTCATCTCCTACCGCGCACGCTCGGCCGTACGCGAGGTCGGCAAGGCCATGGGCTTGTCGGAGGATACGGTCGCGGCGCTGGCCGGAATGGTCTGGGGCATCTCGGGCGGGACAGTGCCGGAGTCGCACGTGCGCGAGGCGGGCCTCGATCCTCGCGATCCGCTGCTCGCTACGGTTCTCGCCCTCGCCGACGAGCTGATCGGTTTTCCGCGACATCTCTCCCAGCACGTCGGCGGATTTGTGCTTACCCGCTCGCTGCTATCGGAGGTGGTGCCGATCGGCAATGCAGCGATGGAGGACCGCACCGTCATCGAGTGGGACAAGGACGACCTGGCAGCTCTCGGCCTCCTCAAGGTCGACGTGCTCGCCCTCGGCATGCTGACCTGCATCCATCGCGCCTTCGATCTCATCGAGACTCACTATGGCGAGCACTGGACACTCGCCAACATTCCGCGCGAGGACTCGAAGGTCTACGACATGCTCTGCCGCGCGGACTCAATCGGCGTGTTCCAGGTCGAAAGCCGAGCGCAGATGAATATGCTGCCGCGCCTCAAGCCGCGCACCTTCTACGATCTTGTCATCGAGGTGGCGATCGTCCGTCCTGGGCCGATCCAGGGCGACATGGTGCACCCCTATCTCCGGCGCCGGTCGGGGATCGAGCCGGAGGTCTATCCCTCGCCCGCGCCCGAGCACGGACCACCGGATGAGCTGCGCCAGATCCTCGGCAAGACCAAGGGCGTGCCCTTGTTCCAGGAGCAGGCCATGCGCATCGCCATGGTGGCGGCGAAATTCACGGACGCGGAGGTCAACGAGCTGCGCAAGGCGATGGCCACGTTCCGCCGCGCCGGCACCATCGGGAAGCTCGAGCACAAGATGGTGAGCCGCATGGTGGCACGCGGGTACGATCCTGAATTCGCCGCGCGCTGCTTCAGCCAGATCAAGGGCTTCGGCGAGTACGGGTTTCCGGAGAGCCACGCGGCCAGCTTCGCCCACCTGGTCTACGTCTCCGCCTGGATCAAATGCCACTACCCGGCGGTGTTCGCCGCGGCGCTCCTCAACTCGCAGCCCATGGGCTTCTACGCCCCGGCCCAGATCGTCCGCGATGCCCGCGAGCATGGTGTCGAGGTGCGCCCGGTGGACATCAACTTCTCCCACTGGGACTGCACGCTGGAGCCCGTCGCTGAGAGAGGCGAAAGGCCCGTACTCGCGCTCCGGCTTGGCCTGCGCCAAGTCGATGGCCTGATCGAGGATGACGCCCAGAAGATCGTTGCCGCTCGCACCGTGTCCGCAATCGCCGGACCCCCCTCACCCCGACCCTCTCCCCACCGGGGAGAGAGAGTCAGGCCTTATCGCGACGTGCACGATCTTTGGGCGCGGGCCGGCGTTCGACTGGCGACCATCGAGAAACTCGCCGCGGCCGATGCGTTCCGCTCGGTGGGACTCGATCGGCGGCAGGCGTTGTGGGAGGTGCGTGCCCTGACGGCCGCTCGTCCGTTGCCGCTGTTCGCCTGGAGCGAAGCGCGGGAAGCTGGCGCGGAACCGGCAGTCGCCTTGCCGGAAATGCAGCTCCCTGAGCACGTCGTGAACGACTACCAGACCCTGCGGCTGTCGCTCAAAGCCCACCCCGTGAGTTTTTTGCGCCCCCAACTCGCGGGCGAGCGGGCCATTCCCTGTGCCGCGCTCCGCAATCTCAAGGACGGCCAGTGGGTGACCGTGGCGGGCGTGGTTCTCGTGCGCCAACGGCCAGGCTCCGGCCAGGGCGTCGTTTTCATGACCCTGGAAGACGAGACGGGCATTGCCAATATCGTCGTCTGGCCGAAAATGCTCGAGCGCTTCCGCAAGGTCATCATGGGAGGACGGCTGATTCTCGTGCGCGGCCGCGTGCAGCGCCACGAGGACATCATTCACGTCGTTGCGACCTCGCTCGCGGACCGAAGCGATCTGTTGCTTGAGCTGTCCGAATGGAAAGAGGATTTCAACTTGGCCCTGGCCAACGCAGACGAAGTCAAGCGACCTGACCCCGGCTCGGCCAGGAACACGGGCCACCCCCGCTTCGCCCGCCACCCGCGGGAGGAACGCACCATTCCGAAACGGCTCGAAGCCGTCCTACCCAAATCGCGCGATTTTCATTGAAGGAGGATGGCGCGAGCCGCATTCACGGCGCCCTCGCTTCTCCCCTGGCGGGTAACCTCGAGGCGATTTGGACTCTGCGCCGGCGTTACGCTGACGAAAACTAAAGGAACTTTTCAAACTCGAGGAGACATTCCTCGTGGACGGCGCATTGCCATTGCAAGAAGCCGGGCGCCATGGTCATGTGGGCGGCAGTTCTAACCTGCAAGCCCAGAATGACGGGAGGAGTCCTCCGATGCAGGACAATTTGACGGCTGCCTCGGCCGAACCGCGTACACTTCTTCTCAACGATCGGGACAATGTCATCGTTGCCGTGGATGGCCTTGCACCCGGCGCGGTCGCGCGGGGCGTCACCGCAAGCAGCCGCATCCCACGCGGCCATAAGATGGCCATCGCAAAGATCGCCAAGGGCGAGCCGGTGCTGAAGTTCGGGCAGATTATCGGTTTCGCCACGGAGGACATCGCACCCGGCGAGCACGTGCACACGCAAAACTGCGGATTTGCCGCCTTCGAAAGGGATTACGCATTTTGCCAGGACGCCAAGCCCGAGCCGCTGCTGCCGCCGGAGGCCCGCGCGACGTTTCAAGGGTTCCGTCGCAGCAATGGCCGCGCCGGTACACGCAATTACATCGGCATCATCAGCAGCGTAAACTGCTCGGCGACGGTCGTTCGTTTCATTGCCGAGGAGGTCAAGCGTTCCGGGCTGCTCGACGATTATCCGACTATCGATGGCGTCATCCCGCTGGTGCACGGGACGGGCTGTGGCATCGATTATAATGGCGAGACGTTCGAGATCCTGAAACGCACGACCTGGGGCTACGCCTGCAATCCGAACATGGCCGGCGTTCTCGTTGTCGGTCTCGGCTGCGAGGGCTTTCAGATCGCCCGCATGAAGGAAGCTTATGGCATCACCGAGAGCGATACATTTCGGACGATGACCATTCAGGAGACCGGCGGCACGAAGAAGACGATCGCGGCCGGCGTCGATGCAATTCGCAGCATGCTTCCGATCGCGGCAAAGGCGCGGCGCGAGACGATTCCCGCGTCCGAGCTGATGGTGGCGCTGCAGTGCGGCGGCTCCGATGGCTATTCCGGCATCACCGCCAACGCTGCTCTTGGGCTTGCGACCGACATTCTCGTGCGGCACGGCGGCACGGGCGTGCTGGCCGAAACGCCCGAGATCTACGGCGCCGAGCACCTGCTGACCCGCCGCGCCGCGACTCGCGAGGTCGGCGAGAAGCTGGTCGAGATCATTCAGTGGTGGGAGGACTACACGGCGCGCGCCCGCATGAGCATGGACAACAACCCTTCGCCCGGGAACAAGGCGGGCGGCCTCACGACGATTCTCGAGAAGTCGCTCGGTGCGGCAGCCAAGGGCGGCTCGACGACGCTCAACGCCGTTTACCGGTATGCGGAGCCGATCACGGCCAAGGGCTTCGTCTTCATGGATACGCCCGGCTACGATCCGGTTTCGGCCACGGGCCAAGTGGCTGGTGGCTGCAATATCGTCTGCTTCACGACTGGGCGCGGGTCCGCCTATGGCTGCAAACCGAGCCCCTCGATCAAGCTCGCCACCAACTCGACCGTCTACCACCATATGATCGACGACATGGACATCAACTGTGGCGACATACTCGATGGAGTCCCACTGGAGGCCAAGGCGCAGGAGATCTTCGAAACCATCCTGCGCGTTGCCTCAGGCGAACGGTCCAAGTCGGAGCTGCTCGGCTACGGCGATGCCGAATACGTGCCCTGGCAGATCGGAGCGACGATGTGATGGTCGCGGTGAAACGCTCTCGCTGATGAAGCCATCTTGAAAGCATCCGCCTGCGTTTTGCTCAGCGAGAGCGACTGTTTCTAGTGTGCAACCGAGTACACCGGTTTTTCAGCAGCGCTAGGCCTCACGCCCTGAATACCTGGGCGAATGTCTGGTTTTTGCGGATGAATTCCCAATCATAAGTGACGCCGAGACCGGGTCCGGTCGGGACCGGTACGCAGCCGTCCTCACCGATCGCGTCGAGCTGATCGGAATAGCCGCAGGTGTAGACCGGCGGCACCGCGTTTGGCGTGTCGGGCCCCACCAAGGCCAGCTCGTAGAAGTTGGTGTTGCGTGTCGCCGCCATGCAGTGCCGGTGCGCCGGCCCGCAGGCGTGGATCTCGACGTCGACGCCGAACGCCTCTGCCAGATGCGCGATTTTCATCGCGCCCGTAATTCCGAGATCGTACTCAGGATCGGAGCGCAGCATGTCGGTGCCACCGGCGATGAGGAAATCCGCCTTGGTCTCGAACCCGCGCAGGTACTCGGTCTGAAGAATGGGCGTTTTCAGCATTTCGCGCAGCTTCTTGTGCGCGAACGCCGACACGCCGCAGTCCCGCAGCGGGTCTTCGTACCAGAAATAGCCGCCCTCATCGCAAGCCCGCCCCACGTAGAGCGCATCAGCGAATGTCCGCAGCTCGTTAGCGGGGTCGAGCATCAGCGTCATACGATCACCGACGGCCTTGGCAACATGCAGCACATTGCGCGCTTCCTCCCGCGGATCGCCGTCGTGCCAGCCATGGATCTTGAAGGCACGGTAGCCCATCTCGTAGCAGCGCTCGGCGAAATCGGCGTACGCATCTGGAGAATCCAGTCCGCCATTGCGGTCGCCGTGGTAAGTCGAGGCGTATGTCTTGAGGCGGGTTCGGAATCCACCAAGGAGCTGCGAGACCGACGCGCCAAAGCGCTTACCGGCAAGGTCCCAGAGCGCAATGTCGATCGGGCCGATGCCCATGCCATCGTGCTGGCGCAGCTCGCGCTTCATGTCGTTCCAGATTTCCTCCCGGGCATCTGGATCGCGGCCAATGAGGTTGGGCGCGAGAGCGAGCGTCTGCGCCATCGACGCGCGCGTGCCGCCCCAGTGAGTCACATATTGCCCCTCGGCGCCGTCATCACTGCGAATGACGACGGCGTATTTGGTCAGCTCGAGGTTGCCGCCGGGCTTGTATCCAATGTTGTAGACGGCACGCGCCGACTCTGCCGAAAGCCCGAGATTGGCGACCGTGAATTTGAACTCGATGACCGCGACTTCACTGATCCTGGCCATGTCCCAAACCAATCCTTGTCCGGTGTCCATTCCTGCCGTTCAGAACCCGAGAACTCTGGGCAACCAAAGGCTTAGCCCGGGCACGTAGGTGATAAAGAGGAGCGCCAACAGCACCGCGATCAGCAGCGGCCATAGCTCCTTGATCAGCGCCGTCAGTTTCAACCCGGTCATTGCCATCACGACAAACAAAAGCACGCCCACGGGCGGGGTCAGCTGCCCGAGCACGAGATTGACGAGCAGAATGATGCCGAAATGCACGAGGTCGATATCGAGACTGGTCAGCAATGGCAGCAGGATCGGGACGAGAATGATCATGATGGCGAGCGTTTCCATGACCATTCCAGCGAGCAGCAGGGCGACGTTCAGGATCAGCAGCACGACCCAAGGGTTCGTGGAAATGCTTGATACGAATTCGACGACCAGCTGAGGCGCCTGCTCGATGCCGAGAATCCAGCTGAACGGCGTGGCCGCGGCCACGATGAAAAGGATGACGGCCGTCTCGCGGGCCGTCTGTACCAGGATGCGCGGCAGGTCGCGGAGAGACAGCGATCGGTAGATCAAAAAACCTACGATCAGGGCATAGGCCGCAGCGACGCCGGCAATCTCGGTCGCGGTGAACAAACCCATCCGGAAGCCGACCAGGATGAGCACCGGCATCATGAGTGCCCACAAAGCACGCTTGAACTGGAGCCAAACGTTGGCCAGCGAGAACTCGCCATCGGGCCGGAAGCCGTGCACGCGCGCAAGAATGGCAATCGCCGTCATCATCGATGCGGCCATCACCAGACCTGGCAGCACGCCCGCGACGAACAGGGCTCCGAGCGAGATATTGGCCTGCCAAGCGTAAACCACCATCAGGATCGATGGTGGGATGATTGGGCCGAGCGTGCCAGCGGTGGCAGATACCGCTGCACCGAATGCCTTGGGATAGCCAGCGTTTTGGAGCTGTGGGACGAACACGCGCGTCGTGGCTGCCGTATCGGCGACCGACGAGCCAGAGATTCCAGCCAGGAAGACGTTGCCGACAATCGCCGTATGGGCAAGCCCGCCGCGGATGTGCCCGACGAGCGCACGTGTGAAGCCGAACAGCCGCTCGGAGATGCCCGATTCGTTCATCAGAGAACCGGCCAGGATGAACAGCGGAATGGCGAGAAGCGGGAACGACTGCACACCCGCAACGACCCTTTGCGCGACGACAGTGAGCGGAATGCCGTCAACCCAGATGAGCAGGATGGCAGATCCCGCCATCGCGATGGCAATGGGCGTGCCAATAACCAAGAGCACTGCAAAGACGACAAGCAGCGTCGTGATCATTCGTCAGTCTTTCGGGATATCATTTCGACCCAAAGGGCCGATTGCGGTCCGTCGTCGAGAAGTCTGCGCAAAACGTGAAGCATCGAGAGCGCACACCCGATCGTCAGTGGCAGGATCGACCAGGCGGCGGAAATGCCAAGCATCGGGGTGAGGTTTGGAAACTCGCGCATCGTGTATTGCCAGCCGAACCAGACCAGCACTGCGAGCACCACAAAAGTTGCTATCGTCGAGAGCGTGCCGAGCACGATGCGCAGCCAGCGCGGCGCGAACAGCAGGATTACGTCGATGACGATGTGATTGCGCTGGTGGAACGCGTAGGCCGTACCGATCATGATCGCCCAGCCAAACAGCAGGACGATGAATTCCTCCGACCACGTGAGCGGATCGTGCAGCGCATAACGGAAGACGACCGCTGCAACGACCAGAACAGTCAACAAGCCCAACGCTGCGGCGAGGAAGATCTCCTCGCCGCGAGCTGCGGCATCATCCAAACGACGGAGGAATGCACGCATATGATGCACCGGATCTAGCGCTTGCGCGCCTGTTCGATGGCAGCCAGGAGCCGGTCAAGATTCTCTTTGCCCCACCGCTCCTCCAGCGCGGGCAACGCGGCTTTCGCCTTCTCGGCGAAGGCCGCCCTGTCGACATCGGCAATGATCTTGGTCTTGCCTGATGCGCGGATGTCCTCGAGCATCGAGTTCTCACGCTTCTGCTGCAAATAAGTGTTCATCGATGAAGCGCGGGCGGCCTCTTGGAACAGCAAAATCTGATGCTCGGGCTTGAGCTTGGCGAGGCTGTCCTTATTGATGACGATCATGTTGTTCTGCAGCATGTGCTGTGTCATGGCCAACACGCCTTGAACCTCGTAGAACTTGCGGCCGTAGATGGTCGGGATCGGGTTTTCCTGCGCATCGACCGTCTTCTGCTGCAAGGCGGTGTAAACCTCACCGAACGGAATCGGCGTTGGTGCCGCGCCGAAGGCCCGGATCATCTCCACCCAGACAGGGCTCTCTGGAACTCGGACTTTCAGGCCTTCCATATCCTCCGGCTTGCGCACTTCGCGGTCGGCGGTCGTCAGATTTCGCCAGCCCCAATACCAGATGCGCGTCAGCGGCACGATATTGTGCTTGTCGCGCAACTCGTCGAAAACCGGATCGAAAGCGGCGCTCGTGATGATTGCTTCGGCTTCGGTCCAGTTGTTCCACAGGAAAGGCGCACTCGCCATTTCGAGTGCAGGGACCAGAGTCGAAGCGGCCGGCATGGACGGCGCCGATAGGTCGAGCGCTCCCTCCTTGACCTGCTTGACAAGATCGACCTCCTTGCCGAGCTGCTCGGCCGGGAAGACCCGTATGGTCACCTCCCCGTTCGTCTGCTTTGTTACGCGGTCGGCGAATTCCTGAAACAGATCGTAAGCTATTTCTGAGGAGTTATTCGCGTGTCCGAAACGCAGAGTTTCCGCGGAGGCCCCTACCGGCAGCATCGCAAGCGACATCACCGCTGCCAGCGCCAGAGATTTTATAACAAAACCCTTCATAAGCTGATTTCTCCCGTCAAGTTGCTCGTGGATTGATCCTCGCCCGGGCCGCCAAGCAGACGGGCGCGCGAGTTTTTTAGATGCGACCGCATCGCTGCGACTGCTGCGTCGCCGTCACCTTTCTCGATAGCGTCGAGGATCGCGCGGTGCTCGGCAGCAACGAGGCCAGCATCCTGCGGGTGGCTCAGGTAGAGCCGTGCATGCTGCAGATGCGGATTGAGCTCGCGGTAAGTCCTGGCAACAACCCGGTTGCCCGTAGCTTCGATCATGATCTGGTGAAATGCCTCGTCGGCACCGTGGGCGCTGCAATATTCACGAAAGGCCGGACCATAGCTGCCCTCCTCAAGCCTCACGATGGCCGCATGCAAAGCGGCGATCACGTCGTTTCGCTGCAGGTCGGCGACGATCCGTACAGCCCATGTCTCGACCAATTCGCGATAATCATAGAGTTCTTCGAACCAGGCGGCATCCGGCATCGGCGCGACGGCAAATCCGATGAAGGACGAGGATATGACGAGCCCCTCGGCCGTGAGGCGGCTCAAAGCTTCGCGGACTGGCGAGGAGCTGACGCCCAGCTCGCGCGCTATCCTATCGATGTTGAGGCGTTCTTCCGGCCTGTAGATCCGGTCGAGAATACGCTCTGTCAGGATCTCGTGGACCTGATCGGCCAGAACTCGACGCGAGATACGAGCATTGCTGGCCAAAGCGATGTCCCCCCGATATGGCTGCCAGGTTTCAGCGTCGTGATGAGATGACAGCTCGCAGCCGGTTCATCCGGCATTTCCTGCACCATGCACGATCGAGAATCGATTGGCAACCGCCGGCATTTCCGGCAGGCGAGTTGATGCGCAACAGCAGCTCGCGGTAGTAGCGTTCAGCAGACGACGGTGAGCACCAGATTGCCTTTTTCGCCGATCGCCGGCTGTCGGGCCGACACCGCCCGAGGGGGACATCCCGAATTAGCGCTCGAATGTGTAGCCAATTGGCGACGGAGGCGTACGGGAGACCACCGGCCGCCCGGCCTTGGCGACTCCGAAATACTCATATCCCGTAGCCGTACAGACAGATCGCCGAGCATAGTTGATTGGCACAAACGGCCCGTTTCTGGTCCGTTCGGCTCTGCCGCCTGCCCGCCGCCTCTGCAATATCGCGCCGGCGCCCACTCCCGGGCGCAGAGTCGGTCATGGAGCGCACTTCAATCATCATAGCCGTCCCGGAATTAATGCGCGGGTCACCTGCGCACTCGGCACCGTTTGAGGCCGGGCTCTAGGGTCGACTGAACCCAACCCAGAAAAAAACGCAGCACCGCCGGACCGAGGGCCTGCCCCTGGGGTGCCACCGGTGCTTCCGTCCTCAGCGCACGAACAAGAGTTTTCGATATGTCTAGCTCCCCTGCACAAGCCAACACGAATCCCACCTTTGTTACCGCCGAGAACGCTGAATGGGCCAAGCGCCTCGAAGAGGCGCTCGCACTTCTCCGGCTCGTGGCGCCAATCGCGCTGATCTCGCTCGTCAACATGGGCATGAGCGTGACCGATACCATCATGGTCTCGGCGCTGTTCGGCACAGAGGCGCTCGCGGCAATAGCAGTTGGAAGCGATCTCTACTCGATCGTCTTTTACCTGTGTGCCGGCATCCTTGCGGGCATCGCACCCTTCTATACTACGGCGGTCGCGCAGGCGAATGCGCTGGAGCGCGCGCGTATCGAGCGCATCGGTTGGATGACGGTGGGCCTGCTGGCAGTGTCCGCCGTCCCGCTGATCTGGCTTGCGCCGGGCTGGCTGGAAGAATTCGGTATCCAGCAAACCCTGCTCACAGACGGGCAGGGTTACACGCGCGCCATGGCGCTGACGCTCGTTCCTATGCTCGCCGTCATTCTCTATCGCACTGTGCTTACGGCGGCGGAGAAGCCGAAGGTTTTTCTGAAGGTCACGTTGGCGATGCTGCCGCTCAACGCCATTGGGAATTATGTTTTCATGACCGGCGTCGGTCCTATCCCTTCGTTCGGTCCGACAGGCGCCGGCATCTCGTCGTTGATCGTCGCCCTGGCAAGCCTCGCCGTTCTCGTTATCGTCGTCCGCCGCGGCACGCCCCACTCGGTTTCGCAGATATCCGAGGCGAAGCCGGACTGGCGCGGCCTGGTCGCGGTGCTGCGCGTCGGAATCCCGATCGGCATCGCCACGGTTGCCGAGCTCGGCATCTTTCTCGGCGCAACATTCTACGCTGCGACGTTGGGGGCGGCCGATGTGGCTGCGCATACGTTGACGCTGCGCACCGCCGGCGTGGTCTATGCCCTGCCGGCAGCCCTTCTTCAGGCATCGATGGTCCGTATGGCGCGTGCCGAAAGCCTACATGATGCAGGTGCCTGTCGGGCTCTGATCTTCAGCAGCCTGGGACTTTCAGCCACCTTCGGGACGGCCATTTTCCTAACGCTTGCCATCGTCGCTGAACCCTTCGCCACGGCCTTCTTCGACGACAGCGCAGTGGGCATGGCGGCGATGCAGCTCGCCGTCGTCTTGCTGATCCTCCTCGGCCTCGTCGAGCTTCTGATCGGTCCCGGATCGGCTGCAGCAGGACTGCTGCGCGGGCGCAAGGACACCAGAGCCCCCATGATCTACGTGCTTGTCGGTCATTGGGCGGTCGGTGCGCCGCTCGGCATCTATCTCTGCGAGGCGCATGGCTTGGGCGCGATCGGCATCTGGATCGGCCTCGCCGCCGGAACCTTCCTGACCACGCTGCTGACGCTCACCCGACTGTTCACTCGCACGCATGCCTTTCCTGCGGTCCTCCAGCATGCCGGACATGTCGGTTGAAGGCCGCACACTGGAGGCGAAGAGGGGGCGAACCCTGCTCGTCAGATTGCTGACGGATTGCCTGGCGATCGGCTATGTTTCTGGCATCAAACGGTTCGGCAGGAGGAAGCGTATTGAGTTCGGGCAAGCCCCAACGCCGGCAAGTCCTCGGTTACCTTGCTGCAGGTGCTGCTGGGCTGGCCGCCGGCTCTCATGGACGCACTGTCAGCGCTGCGGCCGCAAGCCACGGGGAGGCGAGCGGTCTCGAATTGCGCGTCGTCGACTTTCACAGCCACTTCGTCGGCCCCGCATTCACTCCGGTGGCCGGCGCTGCGGCACCGCCCGCGCAACGAGACTTCTTTCGCGAAATCAATCGCAAGTTGGCAAGCCGCGAAGCTCTGCTGGCCTCCATCGAGGAAGCCGGGATCACGGGCAGGATCGTCAATACACCGCTTGAATTCATCCGCAGTGCCGACGTTAGGGTCGACACCTCCTTGGTCCAGCGCATCAATGATCACCTCGCCGAGCTGGTGAGAGATCACCCGGGCCAGCTCTACGGACTGGCAACCGTCGATGCGTACAGCGGCGATGATGCCGCCCGGGAACTCTCCCGTGCCGTCCGCGACCTCGGCCTTCGTGGCGTTTTCGTCGAAAGCGCCAAAGGAGATCTTCTTCTCGACGCGCCCCAGGCCCGCCCGACACTTGCGATGGCAGCCTCTCTCGGCGTGCCGGTCTTCGTACATCCGATCAACGATCAGCAGCTCCGGCAGCGCTTCGGCCGCTATGGACGTCGTGGATCGATGTTCTCGCGCGGCACCATCAATGCGGCCGCGTTGATTGCTCTGCTGGAAAGCGGCACATTCGAAGAGCTGCCTGGGCTTCGCGTCGTCGTCACGACGCTTGCCATCGGTGGGGTCCTGCTGGCGGGTGCATTCGGAGACGGGGCGCAGATCAGGCGCGACGTACCGGAGCTGGCGCGGCGGCATGTCTATGTCGACACGATGGGGCTCAATCCCGTCTTGATCCGCAGTGCGGTCGATCTCCTCGGTGCCGATCACGTTCTTGCGGGAACCGACTGGCCGATATTTTCCGAAAAGGCCGTTGCCGACCGCCTGCAGCGTGCTTTGACGGCCTGCGGCCTCGATGCAGCCGAGCAGCGTATGGTCGCCGGCGGCAACGCGCTGAGGCTACTTGGTGTAGAGAAGTGACACCAGACAACAGCAAACAGAATGTCGGACGCGCCATTCTCGACAACCCGGCCAGGGTGACTTTCGGGCCGGCGTGCTTCGTGCGATGCAGGAAGGCAAGTCTCCAGCGTTCGCGAGAATGCTGTAATTACTTTCGAAACAACGCCGATCGCAGGAAACCCGAGTTGATGACGATAGGACGTGTTGCGAGCGCGCGAATGAGCTTCCGACGTCTCGGCGTCGCCCTTCTGGCGGCGGTGATCGCCGTAACCACGCTCATCGGCAGCCCGGCGGAGGTAGCGGCCCAGCGCGCGCGCATTGCGCCCGAGCCAGGCACGGGGCAGTCTGAAAAGCAACTCGCCCGTGCGCGCTCCTACATGGTCTCGGCCGCCAACCCGCTTGCCGTCGAGGCGGGCAGACGCGTGTTGCAGGAAGGCGGCAGCGCCGCCGATGCGGCCATCGCCGTGCAACTCGTCCTCAACCTCGTCGAGCCGCAGTCTTCGGGCATCGGAGGCGGCGCCTTCCTTTTGCACTGGGATGCAACAGCTCATGAGCTCAAAACCTATGACGGTCGTGAGACGGCCCCGGCAGCCGCCCGCGCTGACCGCTTTCTGCAGGACGGGCGTCCGCTGCCTTTCGACGAGGCCGTGCATTCGGGGCTGAGCATCGGCGTTCCGGGGCTCGTGCATATGCTCGAGCAAGTGCACCAGCGGCATGGAAAGCTGCCCTGGGCGCGCCTGTTCGAGCCCGCGATCGAACTCGCCGAGACGGGCTTTCCGGTCTCGCCCCGCCTCAATCTGCTGCTGACGTGGATGGGGGCCGGCAATTTCGACCCCGCCGCCCGTCGGCTATTCTTCGACGAGAAAGGAAGCCCCCGTCCCGCAGGCTTCGTTCTCAAAAATCCTGCATTTGCGGACAGCCTGCGCCGGATCGCCGAGGCAGGATCGCGCGCCTTCTATTCAGGCCCAATCGCCGAGGCGATCGTCGCCGCGGCCGCCGGCGCACCCAATCACCCGGGCGACATCACGCTGGCCGATCTCGCAAGCTATACGAGCAAGGAACGCCCACCCGTCTGCATTACGTACCGGCGCCATCGCGTGTGCGGGATGGGACCGCCGTCGTCGGGCGGCATTACCGTGGCGCAAACGCTGAAATTGCTCGAGCCCTTCGACCTCGGTCGTGGCCCCGAGGCTGCGCTCAACCCGCGGGCGATGCACCTGATCGCCGAGGCGGAGAAACTGGCCTACGCGGATCGCAACAGATACATCGGCGATTCCGATTTCGTTGACGTGCCCGAAACGCTGCTCGATCCGCAGTACATCGAGGACCGTCGCAAGCTCATCGACCCGGATTGGGCCATGCCGAGGCCAGCTCCTGGCATCCCGCCCGGCGTTCGCCGCCACGCCTTCGGCGTCGACAGCACGCAAGAGAGCGTTGGAACAAGCCATATCTCCATCGTGGACAGCGCTGGCAATGCGGTGGCGATGACGACCACCATCGAATCGGCATTCGGCTCACGTGTGCTGGCGGCAGGGTTTCTGCTCAACAATGAGCTGACCGATTTCTCCTTCCGTGCCACGGATGCGGACGGCCGGCCTGTGGCCAACGCCGTTGCGCCGGGCAAGCGGCCACGAAGCTCGATGGCGCCGACGATCGTCTTCGATGAGGCGGGCCGCCTCAAGGCTGTCCTGGGCTCGCCGGGCGGGAGCCGGATCATTCTGTACGTCGTGAAAGCTCTGGTCGCCCTCATCGACTGGGAGATGGACGCGCAGTCCGCAGCGGCGCTCGTTAATTTCGGCAGCCGCGGGGATGCCTTCGAGATCGAGTACGACCCCGCGACGGACTGGCAGGCTCTCCTGCGGCCCTGGCTGTCCACCCCGTCCCTATGGCACGCCATGCGCCTCAAGCCGTTCGGCCACTCGATTGCGCCGGATCTGCTGACCTCCGGCCTGCATATCATCGTGGTGCGTGAGGATGGTCTGGAGGGCGGCGCCGACCCTCGGCGAGAGGGCGTGGCCGTGGGCGACTGATGCGATCTGTTCGCCTTTATCCTGATCTCACCCCATTTTCCGCGCGTGAACGGCAAGCGTCCAAATTCGATATTAATGGTTTATTAAAACATTCACCCCGTGGCCCCGCTCTGGAGTTTAGGTGAGGACATGTTCAGCAGACATGCCGAGCGCCATGGAGATCCTCGCCCTTTTTCTCGCCACCATCGTCGCGGCCGTGATCAATGCATTGGCCGGCGGGGGTGGCCTGATCACGTTCACGCTACTGCTGCTCGTTGTGCATCCTGTGGCGGCGGACGCCACCAGTGCCATCGCGTTGGTCACGGGTTATCCGGCCGCCGTCTGGCGCACGCGCGACGAGCTTACCCAAGCGATACGCTGCGTGTGGCTTTGGCTGTTGCTGATCCCTTGTGTTCTCGGCGGCCTGGCGGGTGCACTGGTGCTGTCGTGGGCGGGCGATCGCGATTTGCTCGATCTGGTGCCGTGGCTCGTGCTGGGAGCAACCTTGCTGATCCTCCTGCGCCCTTACCTCACCTCGCACGCCAACAGCGGGCGCGTTGAGCCCAATCTCGGACCATGGACGTGGCCGGTCGCCATGGTGGCGATGTTCGTCATAGCGCTCTACGGAGGATACTTCGGGGCGGGAGTCGGCATCATGGTTATCGGCGCGCTCGGCTACATGGGA
>DASVDU010000030.1:0-5134 GCA_036380915.1 Hyphomicrobiaceae bacterium
TCCTTGAACAGCCCGATGAGCGTGTTCACGATCCCGGGGATCACGAGCTTGAGCGCCTGCGGCAGGATGATCAGTCCCATCTTCTGCGGATAGGTCAGCCCGAGCGCATCGGCGGCTTCATACTGGCCGCGCGGAATGGCCTGCAGCCCGCCGCGAATGACTTCTGCGAGGTAAGCCGCCGCGAAAAGGGCCACCATGATGAGCGCCCGGAGGAGCTTGTCGATGGTCCAGCCGTCCGGCAGGAACAGCGGCAGCATCACCGAAGCCATGAACAGCACCGTAATCAACGGGACGCCGCGCACGAACTCGATGAAGCAGACGCTCACCCAGCGCACAAAAGGCATCTTGGATCGCCGCCCCAGCGCCAGCAAAATGCCGATGGGGAAGGCACCGGCGATGCCGACGCTCGCGACCACCAGCGTCACGAGCAAGCCGCCCCACAGTTCTGTCGGCACTTTCTCGAGACCCAGGCCGCCATACAGTAAGATGAAAGCCACCACCGGGAAGATCGCCACCATGTAGATGGTGAGGTAGAGCTTGCCGCGAACCCACGGGATCATCAGCGGGACGAGACCCGCGACGGCGAGAATGTAGGTGAGATCAACGCGCCAGCGATACGCCTCGGGGTAGCGGCCGTACATGAACTGGCTGAACTTGGCCGTCACGAATGGCCAGCAGGCCCCCGCCATCGGACGCGTGCAGGCGGAACCGTTCTCTCCTGTCCAGGTCGCGTGGAAAAACGCCCAGTTCAGCGCACCAGAAATCGCCACATAGGCGATGTAGAGGCCGATCAGGGTCAGGAGCGTGTTGGTCCAGCTCGAAAACAGGTTCTCCCGCGCCCAGCCCACTGGGCCCGTCGTGGCGCGTGGCGGCGGGCGCATTTTCGAGAGGGAGACTTCGGCGGCGATATCCGACATCGGCTTCCCTCCCCTACCGCTCGACCAGGGCCATGTGGCGGTTGAACCAGTTCATGAATGCCGACGTGAGCAGGCTGATGGTCAAATAGACCAGCATCGTCAGGGCGATCACCTCGACCGCCTGCCCGGTCTGATTGAGGACCGTGCCGGTGAACACGCTGACGAAATCCGGATAACCGACGGCGACGGCCAGCGACGAGTTCTTGGTCAGGTTCAGGTACTGGCTCGTCAGTGGCGGAATGATGATGCGGGCGGCCTGCGGAATGACGACCAGCCGCAGCACCTGACCCTTCGTGAGACCGAGCGCCATGGCCGCTTCCTTCTGGCCTTTCGGCACACCGAGAATGCCTGCACGAACGATCTCGGCGATGAAGCTCGCCGTATAGATGGATAGGCCCAGGAGCAAGGCGAGGAACTCGGGCTGGACGACGACCCCACCCTGGAAATTGAAGCCTTTGAGAACCGGGTACTCGAGGTGCAGCGGTGATCCGGAGATCAGGTAGACCAGCAGCGGCAAGCCTACGATCAGGCCAAGGCTGCTCCACAATACGGGAAATTGCTGCCCGGTCCGCATCTGGCGCTGTCGCGCCCAGAAATAGAGGCCGATCGAGGCGACGATGCCTATGAGAATGGAAACGACGACGGCTCCGAACCCTGGATCCGCCACGGGAACAGGCAGGTAAAGACCGCGCACGTTGAGAAACACCCCCCCGGCCAGCAGCATGCTCTGCCTGGGCGGTGGCAGGTTCTTCAGGACAGCGAAATACCAGAACAGGAGCTGCAGGAGCAGCGGCACATTGCGGATGGTCTCGACGTAAACGGTGGCGAGCCGCGCGATGAGCCAGTTGGACGACAGCCGGGCGATGCCGATGACAAAACCGATGATTGTCGCGATTACGATACCGATCGCTGAAACAAGCAGCGTGTTGAGCAGCCCGACCCAGAACGCGCGGCCGTAGGTGGAGACGTTGGAATAGGAAATCAGGCTCTGGGATATATCGAAGCCGGACGTCCTGCCGAGGAAATCGAAGCCGGAGGCGATATTTTGCCGTCGCAGGTTTTCAGCGACGTTGTTCGCAACCCACCAGATGAGGAAAGCAAGGCCCACCAGCAGGAGGACCTGATAGATGACCTGCCTCACCTCCGAACGATAGAAGAGGCTCGGTTGCTCGGTGGCCGAAACCCTGGATCGATTTGGGGTGGTCACCGCCATGCTGCTGCATTTCCCCTGTGGCTTTTTCGAACGCGGTGGAAACGGCGGCAGCGGTCATTCCCTTGGGATTGCAACAGTTGCCGCCGGCGAGACCAGCTCACCCCGCCCCCCTCTCCTCCAGGGGGAGTGAGATTGGAGACGGGCTTGGTTTGGCTTGTTTCCATCTCTGTCGACGATCTTTCAGGATCAGGATTGCTGGCGCACACCTCCGCCGGATTGGAGTGCGCCGACCGTTGAGCCGGCCGGCGCACAAGTCTCGGGCGCGCTAGCGGATCGGCGGCGCGTACTGGAGGCCGCCCTCCGTCCACAGCGCGTTGAGGCCGCGATCGATGTTGATGCGTGAGCCTTTGCCGACGTTGCGGTCGTAGATTTCACCGTAGTTGCCGACGGCCTTGATCGCTCGCACGGCCCAGTCGTTGTCAAGGCCGATCGCCTGCCCGAAATCACCCTCGACGCCCACGAGGCGGCGGATATCCGGATTGCTGGAGGACTTCATCTCCTCGACGTTCGCCTGGGTGACGCCCAGCTCCTCGGCGTTGAGGAGCGCGAAATGAACCCATTTCACGACGGTGAACCACTGGCTGTCGCCCTGACGGACGGAGGGACCCAGCGGCTCTTTGGAGATGATCTCGGGCAGGACGATATGCTCGTCCGGGTTCCGCATCTGCAGGCGTTGGGCGTAGAGACCGGACGCGTCGGTCGTGTAGGCGTCGCAGCGGCCGGCTTCATAGGCCTGCAGGCATTCTTCCGCCTTTTCGAAGACGACCGGTTGATACTCCATCTTGTTCTTGCGGAAGAAGTCGGCGAGGTTGAGCTCGGTGGTGGTTCCGGTCTGGACGCACACCGTCGCACCGTTCAGCTCCTTCGCCGATGACACGCCGAGCGACTTCTTCACCATGAAGCCCTGGCCGTCATAGAAGTTGACGCCGGCGAAGCTCAGCCCCAGGGAGCTGTCACGCGCCATCGACCAAGTGGTATTGCGGATCAGCACATCGGCCTCACCAGACTGCAACGCCGTGAAGCGCTCCTTGGCCGTCGTAGGGATGTACTTCACCTTGTTCGGATCGCCGAGCACGGCAGCCGCGATCGCCTTGCAGTAGTCGACGTCCAGGCCCGTCCAGTTACCCTTGTCGTCGGGGTTCGAGAAGCCGGCGAGGCCGATATTGACGGCGCAATTGAGCACGCCCCGCTGCTTCACCGCGTCGAGTGTTTTCTCCTGGGCCAAAGCTGCGCTGCCAAGGCCTACCGCAAGCGCGGATACCATTCCGAACTTGATCAGATTTTTCATCGCGCATTCCCTCCAATGAGACACAGCATCTCGGTTTTCGTTTGACGGTCCGATTTGAGTCGATTTCATTTCCTTTGGCGTTCGCGGTGACCTTTCCGATTAATGGCTTCTCCTAATGATTGAGGATCTGCGACAGGAACAGCCTGGTACGTTCAGACTTTGGGTCGTTGAAGAACGTGACCGGATCTCCCTGCTCGACGATCTCTCCACGGTCCATGAAAATGATCCGGTCGGCAACCGAGCGCGCAAAACCCATTTCGTGGGTGACGCAAAGCATCGTCATGCCGGACCCGGCAAGCTCGATCATGACGTCGAGCACTTCCTTGATCATTTCGGGATCGAGCGCTGAGGTCGGCTCGTCGAACAGCATGATGCGCGGATTCATGCACAAGGCGCGTGCAATGGCGACGCGCTGCTGCTGACCACCGGAAAGCTGCCCCGGATACTTGTGTGCCTGCTCCGGAATCTTCACCCGCTCGAGGTACGTCATGGCCACGCGCTCGGCCTCGGCGCGCGGCATTTTCTTCACCCATACGGGGGCGAGGCACAGATTGTCGAGAACAGTGAGGTGCGGAAAAAGATTGAAGCTCTGGAACACCATTCCGACTTCGGAGCGGATCTTCTCGATGTTCCTGAGGTCGCTGGTGAGTTCGATGCCCTCGACGATGATCTTGCCTTGCTGGTGATCCTCGAGACGGTTGATGCAGCGGATCAGTGTCGATTTGCCGGAGCCAGAGGGGCCGCAAATAACGATTTTCTCGCCTTGGGCCACTGAGAGATTGATGTCACGCAAAACATGGAACTCGCCGAACCATTTGTTCACGCCGATAAGCTCGACGGCGGGTACACTGTTTTGTACCGCAAGCGTTGCTGCGGCAGACGGCTGAGCCATGATCCCTCCCGGGACTCGAAATTCATTATGGCGGAACGGCCCGTCGTAATCCGATAGGCCATTTCCCGAACGGATTTGCGGAGTATGCCCGACGCCTTCCAACTGCGCAATCATGCGATGCGCCTAAACGGCGGGCGTCAATTGCCGATGTGTTGAGCGCTCGCAACTTGTGCGGCGCAAGATTGGCGTCAAGCCCGCCAATCCTCGGCGATCATCGCAGCCCCTTTTTCGGCGATCATCATGGTCGGCGCGGCAGTATTGCCGGAGGTGATCGTCGGCATGATCGAGGCGTCGACCACACGCAGGCCGTCGAGGCCATGCACCTTCAGGCGCGGGTCGACGACTGCGACCGCGTCAGTGCCCATTCTGGCGGTGCCGACTGGGTGGAATATCGTCGTTGCGATGTCACCTGCCGCACGGGCCAGCTCCTCGTCCCCGTCGATGTGAGGGCCGGGCTTGAACTCCTCGGCCTTGTAGCGCGCCAATGCTGGTTGCCTCGCAATGTGCCGGGTGAGCCGGATGCTGTCGGCCGCGACGCGGCGATCCTCCTCCGTCGCAAGGTAATTGGGCCTGATCTCCGGGTGCATGGAAGGATCGGGCGATTTGATGCGAACGTGCCCGCGGCTCGTCGGCCGCAGGTTGCAGACACTTGCCGTGAAGGCCGGGAACGGGTCGAGCGGCTCGCCGAACTTCGGCAGCGTGAGCGGCTGGATGTGATACTGCAGATTGGGCGTGTCGCGGCTCGGATCGGATTTGGTGAAGCAGCCGAGCTGGGAGGGAGCCATCGACATGGGTCCGCTCCGCTTCAGTGCGTACTCGAGCGC
>DASVDU010000031.1:0-7674 GCA_036380915.1 Hyphomicrobiaceae bacterium
ACGGCCTTGCCCTGCAGATGCGCGATCTCCTTTATGCCGTTCTTCAAAACGACGTGCCGGTCGGCCATCTCCAGCGCATCGGCATAGCGGACGTTGATCTCCTCCTGGCCGGGGCCCCACTCGCCCTTCGAGTTCTCGACCGGAATGCCCGCGGCGTGCAGACCCTTGCGGATGGCGCGCATCACGCCCTCCTCTTTGGTGGTCTGCAGGATGTGATAGTCCTCGATGTAGGAGCCCGCGGTCTTCAGATCCTGATACCGCTTGGCCAGTGCGGACTCGAACGTCTCGTCAAAAAGGTAGAACTCGAGCTCCGACGCGAAGTAGGCCCGCATGTTCCGCTCGTCGAGACGGGCGATCTGACGTTTCAGGATCTGGCGAGGCGAATGTGGCAGCTCATGGTGGTGATGATCGAGCACGTCACATAGCACGAGCGCGGTGCCCTCGAGCCACGGAATGCGCCGCAGCGTCGACAGGTCGGGTTTCATGACGAAGTCACCGTACCCCTTCTGCCAACTCGCGGCCGCGTATCCGGGCACCGGCTCCATATCGATATCAGCGGTCAGCAGATAATCGCAGGCATGGGTCTCTTCCGCGCCGCCGTCGACGAAAAACTCCGCGTGAAACCGCTTGCCGATGAGGCGCCCCTGCATGTCGGTGAAGGCGACGAGCACGGTATCGATCTCGCCGGATGCTACGGCCTGCTTCAGGTCCTCGAAACTCAGATTGCCCGCCATCCACGTCTCCCACTTGACCGAAAATTCTTGTCTCCTGTGCACATATTACTGCTCGAGGCCTCGAGCAGAAAAGAGGCCAGCGTAGGCGCATGCTCTGTCGTCTGCTCCTCGGCCCCGCAGCGCACGTTTCTCAACTGGATCGAGCGGGGGCGGCGAGCCAATCCGAGCTCGGGCAAAAAGGGTCCGACGCCCTCATGCGTTGGCACGGATCGCTTCCTCGAGAATGTCGAGCGCCCGAAGCATCTGGTCGGCGGTTACCGTCAATGGCGGCGTGAGGGTCAGAACATTGCCCATTGTCGTCTTGAAGGACAGCCCGCCATCCAGCGCGGCGTACATGACCGCCTCCGCGAGATCATTGTCCGGCTCCTTCGAGGCGCGATCCTTCACCAGCTCGATGCCGAGGAGCAGACCGCGGCCGCGCACATCGCCGATGGCGGGCAGCTTGCGCTTCATTTCCTTGAGGCGTTCGAGGGCGATTTCGCCGACCCGGCGCGCGTTCTCGACCAGATTTTCCTCCTGGATGATCTCGATCGTGGTGAGAGCGGCTCGGCTCGTTACCGGGTTCTTCTCATGGGTGTAGTGGCCAAACGCCCAGTCACCGCCGACGTCGAGCTCCGGCCGCGCGATCACCGCCGCAATGGGCAGGATGCCCCCGCCCAATGCTTTTCCGACCACCAGAATATCGGGCACCACGCCGTCGTGCTCGCAGGCGAACATGCGGCCGGTCTTGCCGAGGCCAGCAGGGATTTCGTCGAAGATGAGGAGAGCGCCGTGCCGGTCGCAGGCTTCACGGACGATCTTCCAGAACCCGGGCGGCGGCAGGTAGGGCACCACACGCGAGGGCTCCGCGATGACGGCCGCAACGTCGCCTTCTCGGGAAAGGACGTAATCGACCATCCGTGCGCACGCGATCTGGCACAGCTCGATCCGCGGCTGGCCGCGCTCGTCGACCGGATAGCCATAGGGGCAGCGATAGCAGGCGAAAGGCGCAACGTGGGATGCCCCAGCCACCAGTGGAGCCGCTGGACCGGAGCGGAACAGGGCCTCGCCGGAAAGCGCGGCCGCCCCGAAACCCGCACCGTGGAAGCTGTCCCAGAAGGACAGTGTCTTGAACCGGCCGGTCGCCGTGCGGGCGAGCTTGATGGCCACCTCGTTGGCGTCCGAGCCACCGGTCGTGAACAGCACCTTCGACAGCGGCCCCGGCGTGATCTCGGCGAGCTTCGCGGCGAGCGCTACGGCCTCCTCGCACGCGTACCGTCGCGGTGCGAAGGACAGCTTCTCCATCTGCTCCGCAATGGCGCGTTTCAGGCGCGGATGCCCATAGCCGATGTGATGGACGTTGTTGCCGTGGAAATCCATGTAGCGACGGCCGGTGACATCCTCGATCCAGATGCCCTCCGCCTTGGCAATCGCATTGAGGCACGGCGTCGAGACGGACTGGCGCAAGAAATAGCGCTCGTCTTCCGCCAGCAGCACGCGGGTGCGGTCGTCGAGGGCGCGGCGTTGCCATTCAGCGCGGCGGCTGGTCAGGTTCGTATCGCTCTCGGACTGGGCGACACCGCCGTGCCGCTCGGGCACCATGCTCATGGGCCGCCTCACCGCTTGCGCCAAGCCTGCAGCTTCCCGAATACGAGCCAGTCAAGCGCAAAGTGCAGAAGCTTCACGCCAAGTGCCGTCAACACGATGAGCGTGGCCATTCCGGCTGCACCTGCCGTGAAGCCCGCTTCGTCCATGTGCACGATCGACACGGAAGCAAGCTTCGTGGATGGCCCGTATAGGAAGATCACCGCTGAAACGGTCGTCATCGCGTTGACGAACATATAGACGGCGATGTTGAGGATTGCCGGCATGCAGATGGGCACCGTCACGCGGATGAACGTGCGCCAGAAAGGCACCTTCAGCGATGCGGATACAGACTCGAACTCGCTGTCGATCTGTTTCAGGGCCGTCACGGCAGTGATGTGCGCTGCCGTATAGAAATGCGCGATCGTGTTCACCGCCAGAACCAGGATCGTGCCGTAGAATACATTGAGAGGGTTCCACGGCGCGTTGACGAAGAACACGTAGGCGAGGCCCAGCACCAGCCCCGGCACGGCCATCGGCAGCATGGCCAGGAAATGCGCCAGCGCCCGACCAGCCCGGAACCCCTGCCCCTTTTCGACGAGATACGCACCAACAAAGACGACCGCCGTCCCGAGAATGGCAGCCAGCGAGGCCATTTCCAGTGAGTTGAAGTAGGTCTCCCAGCCGTGCGGGTCGAACTCGTCGAAGTTGTAGTTCTTCAGGCTCAGCGAGAGGTTGTACGGCCAGTACGTGACGAACGAGGCCCAAACTGCAACGGCGAGAATTCCAATGATGAGCGCGCCAATCAGGCAGCAGTAGACGAGGAAGGCAACGTCCCGCCGGCGGACCGGCTTCGGCTCCAGCGGCACGGCGCGGGCCGATAGCAACGCGATCTGCTTGCGTTGGATCAGGCGGTCGACGGCGAAGGCCACCACTGCGGGCACCAGCAGGACGAAGCCGACCACGGCGCCCATCTCGAAGTTCTGCTGGCCCACGACCTGCTTGTAGACGTCCGTCGCCAGGACATTGTACTGGCCACCGATGACCTTCGCGATGCCGAAGTCTGTGATAGACAGCGTGAAGACGAGGAAGCTGGCACTGACGAGGCCGTACTTGATCCCCGGCACCGTGACCGTCCAGAAGACGCGCCAGGCTGACGTGCCGAGCGCCGCCGCAGCCTCATAGAGCCGCCCGTCGGCCAGCGACAGCGCGGTCACGAGAATGAGCACGGCGAATGGGAAGCAGTAGTAGACGAGCGCCATCAGGATGCCGATCGGCCCATAGACCGAGGCGCCCAACAACAGCTCCTTCAGGAAGCCCTGGTTTCCGAAGATGTAGATGAACGAGATGGCCGAGAGCAGCGAAGGCGCAAAAATCGGCAGCATCGCAACCGCCATGAAGACGCCCTTCAGCGGCAGACAGGTCCGCGTCAGCGCATAGGCATAGGCGAAGGCGAGCGGCACGGTGATAACCGTCGCCGAAATAGCAACGAACAGGCTGTTCCAGATGGAGGCGACGAGCGTCGGAGTCGAGAAATAGACGGCATAGTTGGCCAGCCCGACGAAGTGGCCGTCGCGCTGGAAGCTCTTGAAAAGAAGGAGCCCCAGCGGCAGGGCGATAGCGATGACGAGCAGCACGCACAGGATCGTGATGCCGATCCGCATCACCCAGTCTTCACGCGAGAGCTGACGTGCGGCAGCGGGCGCCGCTACGGCGGCCATGGTCATTCGGAAACGACCTCTTCGTGCGAAAAGACACGCAGGCTTTCGGGCGGCAGCGCCGCGGTCAGCGCCTGACCCTCGCAGATGCCGAGATCACGGATCGCGTTGGCCGAGAAGTCCGCCAAGAGCTGAACTCCGGGAGCCGCCTCGATGTCCAATGTCGCACGGCAGAAGGCGCCGAGGTAATCGAGCAGCATCACGCGTGCCGTCACAGTATTCTCCGTGTCGGGGCCTACGCCACGCACACGGATTTCTTCCGGCCGCAAGCCGAGCTTCACGCGCGTGCCGCTCTGGCGGCCACCGACATTGGTAGAGCGCAGCAAGACATTGCCGACTCGGGCTCGGTCGGGCCCGGCGATCTCCGCGTCGAGAAAATTCATATGTCCGATGAAGTCGGCAACGAAGGCCGTAGCCGGCGCCCCATAGACCTCCGCTGGCGTGCCAACCTGCTCGATGACTCCATTGTTCATGACCACAATCCGGTCGGCCATCGCGAGGGCCTCTTCCTGGTCGTGGGTCACCAGGATCGTCGTCACGCCGAGGCGCCGCTGCAGGGCCTTGATCTCGTCCCTGAGCCGCAGGCGGACACGGGCGTCCAGCGCGGAGAGCGGCTCGTCGAGCAGCAGCAGCGACGGCGAGGTTGCCAGCGCGCGGGCCAGCGCGACGCGCTGTTGCTGTCCGCCCGAGAGCTGGGCCGGATACTTCGATCCCTGATCGGGCAGACCAACCAGCTCCAGCAGCTCCTTCACGCGGGCTTCCACCTTGGCGCGCGGCATCCGCCGATTGACCAGACCGTAGCCGACGTTGGCCGCGGCAGTCAGGTTGGGAAACAAGGCGTAGGACTGAAAGACGATGCCGAAGTCGCGCGCTGACGGCGGCAGGTGGGAGACGTCCCGCCCGCCCATCTCGATGCGGCCCTCGTTCTGCATGTCGAGCCCGGCCACGGCGCGCAAAAGCGTAGTCTTGCCGCAACCGGATGGGCCGAGAAAACAGATCAACTCTCCGGCGTAAACCTCGAGCGAAATGGACTTCAGCGCGGTGAACGCGCCGTACCTCTTGGTGAGATTGCTAATTCTCAGATGAACCGGACGCAAATTGGTGTCCCCTGCCGGAGTAGAGGAAGGACGTTCAAGCGTCTGCAGCATAGTGCAGTCCCATTGCGTTCTCGAAAGGGAAATACGGGAGGCCACATGAAAAGTGGCCGCCCGTTGTTTCTGCATCAGTTCTTGGGCGCCGCCTTGCTTTCGTAGCGCTTCGTCCACTCGGCCAGGATACGGTCCCGATTCTCAGCCATCCAGGAAAGATCGTTCTTGATCATGCGCTCTTCCGCATGGGCGGGGTAGTTCGGCGGATAGCTGGCCGCGCCTGGATAGGCAACGACCGCATAGGTCTTCCCGTAAATCTGGTTGGCCTCCTTCGTGGCACCCCAGTCGGCGACCTTCTTCGCCAGCTCGAGGTGCTTGGTGCCCTTGACGATGCCCGTAGCTTCCATTTCCCAGCCGGTGCCTTCGGCCGGAATGATGACCTCGAGCGGCGCTCCCTGGGTCTTCTCCTTGGCGCCGCGCATGTCGAGCGCAATGCCCGCGAGCCGCTCTCCCTTGGCAGCCTGAACGCACGGCGCGCTGCCCGAGTGAGTGTAGACGGCCATGTTCTCATGGAGCGCATCCATGAACTTCCAGCCCTCTTCCTCGCCCATGGTCTGCAGCCATGCGCCGACCATCAGGAAGCCCGTCCCGGAGGAGGCGGGGTGCGGCATGGCCAGCTTGCCCTTGTACTCAGGCTTGGTGAGGTCTTTCCACGAAGTCGGAACGGGCACGTTGCTCTTCGCCGCCTCGGCGGTGTTGAAACAGATCACGCCGAGGTAGGCGTCCATGCCAGTCCACGTATAGGGCTCCTTCGCGTCGCGAAAGACCTCCTTGAGTTGCTCGACGCCTTTGGGTTTGTATGGTTCGAGCAATCCCTCGTTCTCGAACATCAGCAACGACGTGGCGGCAATCCCCAGAACCATGTCGGCGCGAGGATTGTCCTTCTCCGCCAGGAACCGCGCAGTGATGACCCCGGTCGAGTCGCGGACCCAGACCACCTCGACTTCAGGAACGGCCTTTTCGATCGCCGCCTTGATCGGCGCGAGCTGATCGTTCTCCAGCGCCGTATAGATCGTGAGCTGCGTACGTGCCTGAGCCGGCAGACCGGCCATCAGAACGGCCGCGCAGGCGGCAACGCCCACTCTTACGAAATGCTTGAACATGCTGTTTCACTCCCTCCATTTGGACGCACATTGGCTCGACCAGGCCCGCCCCGGCCGACTGCCGCAGGCAGACATGCTCGCTACTCATGAATCTCTGATGACACCAATCTCCGATGACGCCGGGATTCGCAATGATCGCTTTCAGCCCGTGTTGTTCAGATTGCATCTTAGCCCAATGCCGAAGTTGTGAAAACCAACATAGAAAATCGCATCGACCTGCTCTTGGCTAGCGAATTTATCAGGCGACTCGCTGGATATATGAGCAGGATCCCCTTCCTTTTCTTGGGGATATTTTCCTTGGGGATAGGTGAGAGACGGCCGTCCGCCCTCATCGAACGCGCCGCCTCTCACCGGGTCGCCCCCACCCGATCTTGAATCTCCCGCTGCCGTCGTCTGGTCAGCCCTGCGGCCAGGGCAGTGAATAGGTCTTGATATTCGTGTAGCTCTTCATAGCCTCCCACACGCCTTCCTTGTAGCCGAGGCCTGAGTCCTTGATGCCGCCGAATGGGGACATCTCGATACGGTAGCCTGGCACCTCCCAGATGTTGACCGTGCCGACATGGAGCTCGTTGATGAAGCGCGTGATGTAGTCGAGCCGGTTCGTGCACACGCCGGACGAGAGGCCAAAAGCGGTCGAGTTGGAGATCCTGATGACCTCCCCGATGTCATCCGGGCACCGAATGATGGGAATGACCGGTCCGAACGTCTCTTCCTTGACCAACTCGCAGTCGTAAGGCACGTGATCGACAATGGTTGCCGGGTAGAGCGCCCCCTTGCGATCGTTGCCCAAAAGCAGCTTCGCACCAGCCTCCACAGCGGCGTTCACCCTGGCCTCGAACAGCTTGGCCGCGCCCTCATGGATCACGGTGCCGATGTCCGTCGCCGGATCCATCGGGTCGCCGGCCTTGAGCTTCCTCGCCTTCGCCAGAACCAGCTCCGCAAACTGGTCGGCAACCGATTCGACCACGAGAATTCGCTTCACGGCCGTGCAGCGCTGGCCGGAGTTCTTTGTGGCGCCCTGGACGGCAAGCTCCGCCGCCTTGTCGAGGTCGGCGTCCTCCATGACGATCAGCGGATCGTTGCCGCCGAGCTCGAGAATCAGCCGCTTGTAGCCCGCCTTCTCGGCGATGTACTTGCCAACCTTCACGCTGCCGGTGAACGTGACGATGTCGGCCCGCGGATCGGTGATCATCGCGTCGCCCATGGTCCGCGGATTGCCCGTCACGACGGACAGCATCTCCGGCGGCAGGCCCGCCTCGTAGAGGATATCGGCGAGAAGCAGCGCCGTCAGCGGCGTCTGCTCGGTCGGCTTCGCGACCACGCGATTGTTGGTGGCGATGGCCGGCGCGATCTTGTGGCTGATCATGTTCAGCGGATGGTTGAACGGCGTGATCGCGGAGATGCAGCC
>DASVDU010000032.1:0-27102 GCA_036380915.1 Hyphomicrobiaceae bacterium
TCTGGCGAACGGTGCCACGACGCTGATGTTCGAGGGGGTGCCCAACTATCCGACGCCGTCGCGGTTCTGGCACGTCGTGGATAAGTGGGGGGTGAACATTTTCTACACGGCGCCAACGGCGATCCGCGCCTTGATGGGTGCCGGCGATGATTTCGTGAAGCGCACGGACAGGTCCTCGCTGCGGCTGCTCGGTAGCGTCGGCGAGCCGATCAATCCCGAGGCGTGGGAGTGGTACTACCGTGTCGTCGGCGAAAGCCGCTGCCCCGTTGTCGACACGTGGTGGCAGACGGAGAACGGCGGCATTCTCATCTCGCCTCTGCCCGGCGCTATGAAGCTCAAGCCCGGCTCGGCGACGCTGCCGTACTTCGGCGTTGTGCCCGGCATCGTTAACGACAAGGGCGAGCTGATCGAAGGGCCCGGCAGCGGCAACCTGGTGATCCTCGACAGCTGGCCGGGACAAATGCGTACCGTCTACGGCGATCACGAGAGATTCGTCCAGACGTACTTCTCGACCTACCCGGGCATGTACTTCAGCGGTGACGGCTGCCGTCGCGACGAGGATGGCTATTACTGGATCACGGGCCGCGTGGACGACGTGATCAACGTTTCCGGCCACCGCATGGGCACAGCGGAAATCGAGAGCGCGCTCGTCGCGCATCCGAAGGTGGCCGAGGCAGCCGTCGTCGGCTATCCGCATGACATCAAGGGGCAGGGCATCTACTGCTACGTGACCCTGCTCGCCGGAGAGACGCCAAGCGACGAGCTCAAGAAGGAGCTGGTCGATCACGTGCGCAAGGAGATCGGGCCCATTGCTGCCCCGGATCTCATCCAGTTCGCCCCGGGTCTGCCGAAGACGCGCTCGGGCAAGATCATGCGGCGTATTCTGCGGAAGATCGCAGAGGACGACTTCTCCAATCTGGGCGATACCTCGACGCTCGCCGACCCGAGCGTCGTGGACGATCTGATCAACAACCGCCAGAACCGCCGGGCTGGCTGATCGCCCCAAGGGCAGAATGAGCTGAAGGCCCGCCCTGCAGGGCGGGCCTTCATTTCTTTCGTGGAGACTTGTGCCCTCACTTGCACGTCGAAAGAATGCCGCGGTCGAGGTGAAAATGATCTCGATGTGCGCGATTGAACTCGGGGCTCAGCGCCACGCGGAAGTAGTTGCAGGCTCCGGCGTGGACGAGCCTTAGGAACTCCGCTTCCGGTGTCTGGCCGCGCCAGTCCTTCAGCACGGAAATGCGCTTTCCGTCCTCCAGCGTGAATGCGGAGATGTCGATGGCATTCGCGGTTGCGTGCTCGCTGCGCTTGTTCTTCCAGAACGCGTTGCCGACGATGTTGCGGCACGAATAGGTGCCCATGTGCTCGAGCGACTTCACCCGCTGGCCGAACATGGACTGGGCAAGCGGCTGCACCTGATGAACCATCCACAAGCTGAGTGCGGCCGCAGCCGGGCAGGAGAGCTTGTCGACGGGCAGCCTGGCGCCGCCGACCGACGAAACACGCACGCTGTTGATCCAGCCACAGCCCTTGTTCAATGGGTTATCGCGAATGGGCACCGATTCGATATGCGGCGGAACGAGCACGCGGGAGCAGAGCTTTGCATCGTATCTCAGCTCGGCCAGCTGCCAGTCGACGATCAGCGGCAGAGGACGTTCGAGATCAAGGGCGGGCAACGGACTATATCTTGCCGGCACCAGCCCCTGCCGGAAAGCCAGCCCGATTCCTGCAAGCAGCATCAGCAGCAGGAGATACCGTCCAATTTTCAATCGGCGTTTGCGCATGAGGATCGCTCGGCGGCGGGGTATCCCCTCTATAGGGGCTTTCGTGCGGCATGTAAGCAGGGGTGATGCACCAGCAGCGTGGCAGTTGCACCGATGCCATTCATGTTACGCAGCACGGAACGAGCACCGGGCATGTCTCGCAAGCGATGGCATTTTCCGGCCAAGCCCGATCCGATCACGGCCGATCCATGCAAGCGGGGCGGCCGTTTAGGTGTGCGTCACCAAATCGGTTTTGGCTGCTGGTCAAACCGGCGGCGCAATGGCATTGAGACCGCCCATAATGAACCGGATACAACCGGGGCCCATGCTGTTCGTCACCAGTGCCGAGAAATACCGCTCCGAGGCGGAGGGCTGGCTCAGTCGCGCTGCACGCTATCCTGAGGGTTGCTGGGACCGCGAGCGCCTGATCGTGGCCGCACGGCTCAATCGTGCGCTCGCTGATAGGATCGAGCGCAGTTGCAGACCGACAGGCGAGCGGCAGCTCAGTTGCTCGTTTGACCGTCCTGCTCGGTTGCGGGAGGCACTCCAGCCAACTTCTGTGGAGAAAGCCGGGCTTCCCGCAGTGACCAGACGTGGTCGGCCCCGCAATGCGGGCAACGCGTCTTCATCTTGATGTCGGGCAGGCGGCTGAAACTGGCTTCATCGATTTCGATGTTGCTCGCGTACTCCTGACCCGTGACCGGACAGCGGAAGAAGATTGTGCCCATGGCGTCTGTCCTCTGGGCAGCCACTTGCTCATCAAACCGTAGTGACAATCTGTCTCAGTCGCAAATCCGGAACAATGAGCAGCGATCACTTTGTCGTGTCTTCCCCGTAACAAGGCTAAAGGCGGTCTTGGATCGATCGCATCCGGGGCGCAGTGTCTCGATTTTTCCACGTTCCCTCCGGAACAGCGGGATTTCGAGGCTTCGGGCACGATCAGGCTATCCGATCGATGGAGATAGCCATGACCATGATGTCCCGCACCTCTGCTGGCCGACTCGCAACCGTAAGCACCATCGCTCTCGTCAATATTGTCGGCATTGCCGCCATTTCGAGTTCTGCCAAGGCCGTCAGCCTTCGCGTGCAGATGGCCTGCGCGAGCGACTACTTCTCCTACTGCAGCAAGTATCCGACCGAAGGCCCCCAGGTCCGCCGGTGCATGCGCGCCAACGGCCACAAACTGTCGCCCGCTTGCGTCAACGCCCTCGTTGCCGCCGGCGAAGTCTCCAAGGCTGAAGTCGCGCGTCGCTCCGCAGGGGCGAACTGAATACATCTCTGGGGCGGGTTGCCGAAGCGTAGCTCGTCCTTTTCTAGAGGGCGCCAGCAATCATAGCCATCGATTCGCCGCGTACGGGCAATTGAAAGGGTCGATCCTCCTCACGATATGCCCCCGGGGGAGATTGGTCCTTGTTTCAGCGAGCGGATTGAGGACAGCCATGACTGACGCCACCGCGACGACCCCCATGCAATATCTCGATCGCGCGACCCGCCATTTGCGCGACATCGGCTTGATGCCGGCGAAGGTCGAGCCGGCACCGATAAACGCGCTTCTGGAGAAGATTTCCGATCTCGACGAGGAGCGGATCACGCTTATTGCGCGCACGCTCGGCCAGGCGGAGGTGTTCAACGAGGTGGTGCGCCAGGAAACGGCTGGGATGGCGATCGGGCAGCGCTATCAGGAAATCACGGATGGCTTCAACTCGATCCGCGACGATGCAAGGCGGCTGGTCGATCAGGTGAGTGACGGCAAGCTCAACATCTTCGAGCGCGGCAGCAATGTCTGGATGAAGATCGTGCGCGGGGATATCGCCGACCGGTTCGAAAAAATCCGGCAGGTCTATCTAGCGGTCACCGCGGAGACGAAGAACCAGATCGAGCGGGAAGCGAAGATTCTGGACGCCTACAGTGATTTTCGCGGCGCACTCAAGCACGCCGAGGTGATGGCCCTCGAGGTTCTCAAGAAAGCGGAAGACAAGCTCGAGGCCGCACGCAAACGCCTGGACGAGGCCTCCGCCAAGGTGGCCGGTTTCACCGGCACGGAGCCGGCCGAGCGGGCCAAGCTGGAGCTTGCCCGCGACGAGCAGCTTCGGGCGCTTCAGGAAGAGGAGAAGCGCTATCAGATCGCAAAGGACCTCTCGGACAACCTGACGATCGCCTACAATACGTCCGAGGTAATCATGGGACGCCTGATGCAGACCACCTCCGCCAAGGAGCGGGTCTATGCGCAGGCGGTTTCGTTCTTCTCGACGAACGACAGCGTGCTGACGGCGCTGAAGGCGTCGTTCACCGGCGTTTTCGGGCTGCACGAGTCGACCAAGACGCTCGAAGCCATGAAGGAGGGGATGTCGAAGAGTCTCGAGGACCTCGCCAAGCTCGGAGACAAGGTCCAAGAAGAGGCGCTGCGGGCCGGCTACGGCCCCACGATCCGTGCAGATGCCGTCAAGCAGCTCATCGACAGCGTCATCAATTTCCAGGAGCGCTCGCGCGAGATCATCAACGAGATGCGCAAGCTCGCCACGCAGAACTCGGCCGAGATCCGCGAAGCCGTCGAGGATGGCAAGCGGCGCATCGCCCGTCTGGCTGCCGAGGCACAGCTTCTGCCGGCCCGGCATTGAGTTCTGAGGACCATAGGGGCGAATGGTGAGCGACACTGCGGTCGAGCCGAAGCCGCATACGCTGGACGAATTGATGATCGCGATGGACGTGGTCGACACGCTGCGCCATCGCGAGGATCTCATACGCCGCGAGCTCGACGAGGCGGGACGCGAAGCGGAGTTGATCGCGCGGCTGAAGGAAATCTATCAGCAGCAGGGGATCGATGTCCCAGACCGCGTGCTGGAGCAGGGCGTCAAGGCTCTCAAGGAAAGCCGCTTCGTCTACACTCCCCCGCCGCCCTCCTGGAAGCGCACGATTCTCGAGGCCTGGGCGCGGCGGGGCGTCATCGGCAAACGGGTCCTGGCCACACTTGCCGTCCTTCTGATTTTGGCGGGCGTTGTTTACTTCGGGCTCGTCCGTCCGGTGCAGCAGGCGCGGCAACAGGCCTTGATCGAGGCGACCGAAACACTTCCAAGAGCGATCCGGACAGCCCATTCCGACATCGCGCAGATTGCAACGGACGAGGCGGCCCGGAGCAGGGCGGATGCGCTGCTGGCTGACGGCGAGCGGGCCATTCGCGACAGGGATGTCGCGGGCATGCGCCGCGCCAACGCCGAGCTCGCACAGCTTCTGGATACGGTGAGCAGGGAATACACCCTGCGGATCGTATCGGAGCCTGGCAAGCTCACAGGACTGTGGCTGAGCCCGCCGGGCTGGTTCAAGGAACGCCGGTACTATCTGATCGTCGAGCCGGTCACGCCCGACGGGCAGAAGCTGACGCTGCCCATCCGGGACGAGGTGACCGGCGAAACGAAAAACGTCAGTCAATTCGGCGTCCGCGTTCCCCGGAAGACCTATGAAGCGGTCGCAGAGGACAAGCGGCCGGACGGAATCGTCGACAACAACCTGTTCGGCGTAAAGCTCCGCGGCAGGCTGCAGGTCGACTACCGCATGCCCTTCGAGGGCGGAACCATCAACACCTGGTAGCGGGCAGCGTCGATCGATGTGGACAGGACGTCAGGCGTTCGAGCGCATCGAGAACGCAATCGTCGGCCTCCATCGGCAGGAGACCGAGCTCGACAGCGCGCTCGCCTCAGCCGCGGCCGATGCCGAGCGCCTGCGCCGCGAGCGGAGCGACGCCTTCCGCGAGCTCGCGCGCATCAAGCTCGACGAGATAACGGCTCAGCGGCTGGTCGATGATCTCGACGCGGCGGAAACGCGCGCTGTTCAGTTGCTCGAGGGTCGCCGGCGACAGCTCGAATCGATCACCGCCCAGCGCGAACAGGCCATCATCGCCCTGGAGCGGGCCGAGGCGGAACGCGCTGAGGCCGCTGCCGCACTCGAGCGGGCCATAGATGCCCTCGACGAGCTACGCTCCAAGGTGGCGGACGAGATCCGCTCATCAGAAGAATGGAATCGCGCACGCGCTGCGCTCGAGAAAGCGACGAAGGTGGCCGATGCGGCCGACGCCAAGGCCGCACTGTCGGAGGCCGAGCTGAGTGAGAAGCGCCAACCCTACGACAATGATCCTCTGTTCGCCTACCTGTGGCACATCGGCTATGGGACCCCGCGCTATCGGGCCGGCAGCTTTGCGCGCTTCATGGACCGCATGACTGCGCGCTTCATCGGTTTCCCGGACGCTCGCCTCAACTACGCGATGCTGACTGAAATTCCAGCGCGGCTGAGGGAGCACGCACGCCTGCAGCGCGAGATTGCGGACGAACGGCGGGCTGAGCTGCTGGCCATCGAGCAGAAGGCGATCGCCGCAGCCGGCGAGGGGACCTTGTCACGCGAGGTCGAGGAGGCGCGCCGCAAATTGGCAGCGGCCGACGAGGCGATCGAGAGCCGGCAATCGGAGCTCCGCAACCTCGACCAGAAGCGCGATGCACTCGTCGCCGGGGTCGATGATCCCGCCTATCGCGAAGCCTTGCAGACGATCGCCAGCGCCGATGCGCAGGATCAGTTCGAAAACCTGGTGGCGGAGGCGAAGCGCACGGCCACGGAGGCCGATGACGCGATCGTGCGCCGGATCGGTGATCTGAACGAGCGGATCGACAGGATCGAAGCAGAGATCGCCGAGCTGCGCAAATCCGCACGCGCGATTGCGGAACGGCGGGTCGAGGTGGAGCGCGCACGCGACCGCTTTCGCGAGTCCGGCTACGATCATCCGGACGCCACCTTCGACAACGACGTCGATCTCGACCGAATTCTTCGGCAGGTTCTCGGAGGGGTCGTTACGGGTGGCGTACTCTGGGATCTGCTCCGGTCCGGCTTCGGCCTGCGCTATCCGGGTGGCCGGCGGTCCGGCGGCCTTTCGTTCCCGTTCCCGTTTCCCATTCCGATGCCGGACCGCCGGGAGGATACCCGCGGCGGGGATTGGCGGCGGGCGGACTCACGGGGCGGCTGGTCTCCGACTCACGAGTCTTGGAAAAGGAGCCGTTGGGACCGCGACGACGATGATGACGATGACGATCACGATCACGGGCATCGCGGCGGCTGGAGGACGGGCGGCCGATTCTGACCTGCAACTTCCATGGGCGATATTCGACCATTCGGCAGGCCCTGTAAGCGGTCCACTGAATTGAGCTCGTGAGGGGCGCGGGGCCTCCCAACTGTTCCAGCCAGGTCTATGGCGAAAAAGTCTCTTTCCGGAGCTCACTGCGCCAGGCCGTCTTTCTCCACCATCTCGGCCGTTGACGAACACTGCCAGTTGTGTGATCAGTGTAGAGATTGCATGACCGGCTACTAAAGGCCGGAATTGCCTTGTTGCAGACCGATTGATTTTCGAGTCGATTTGAATTGGAGGGCCAAATGGAGGCCACTCGGCGGAGTGCGCTTCAGCTCATTCTCGCGAGCGGATTACTTTCTTGTTTTCCCAGAATTGCCGTTGCAGGTCCCGCCGTTTGCCGGACTGGGATTCTGACGAGCCATCGCCTCGGTAACGGCTTGCGGGTGCATTGCTATAGAAACGGCTCGAAGTATGTCAGCGCCGCGCTGGTGCTGCGGAGCTGCGAGATTTTGAACCACAGCGGCCTCGCGCACA
The DNA here is from genome assembly GCA_036380915.1 of Hyphomicrobiaceae bacterium. Taxonomy (GTDB): domain Bacteria; phylum Pseudomonadota; class Alphaproteobacteria; order Rhizobiales; family Hyphomicrobiaceae; genus ZC4RG25. The sequence goes on from DASVDU010000032.1 coordinate 7,405, forward strand.
TCCTGGAGCACACGTCGTTCACCGGCGCGGCGGGAAACTACTCGGCCAAGGAGCTCAAGCGACGGCACAGGACCTTCATTCAGGACAGCAACGCAAGCACCAGTCCCGGCAGGCTGGAATGGTATGCGTCGTTTCTGCCCAAATACGCTCCAGAGGCCATCGAGCTCCTCGCGATCACAAGCCTGGATCAGAAATGTGACCTGAGAACGGTTGAGAGTGAAGCCAAAATTGTTCTTCAAGAGCTTCTACTGGATAAGCATAGCGGCGATGCTGCGATCCGAAGGCAGTTCAATGCTGCCCTCTATGGCGAAAATCATCCCTACGCGGTCGATAACTGCGACGCGGAAATCGCCAAGGTCAAACTTCCAGCCAGAGAGTTGGCGAGAGAGCTGACCGAATATGCGAGCCTCATCCGACAGCCGGCCAATATGGATCTCGTCTTGGTCGGTGACGTCGAGACGGGCGACATTTCCCAACTCGTTGAGAAGTGCTTCGGCTGCTACCCCCATGCGCAAGGACCGGTATTGGAGATACCCAAAGCGCAACCGACTCGCGAATATCGGAGTATCGAGGGCGTGTCCGGAGATCTCGAGCGTCCTCTGAGCGAAATCCGTATCGGATGGAATACAGGAGTGACCATAAATGATCCGGACGCTCGCGTGCTCCTGACACTTGGTGCATATCTGAACGACGTGATCTTTTCAGAGGTGAGGGAGAGGCACGGCGACTCCTATTCTCCCGAAGCCTATTTTGAACCGGATGGTTGCAGCGGAATTTTCACGATCAGCGCCATAACGAGCAAGCATCCGGAGTTGGTTGAAGAGCGAATCTTCTCGGCCATCGAGCGCGTGAAGGAGGAGATCGATCCGCTCGAGCTCAGATTGCACAAAGAGCGTTGGGAGCTCAAGCGCCTCAGAACCGCGGAAAGTGGCAGCTCGATGCTCGAATGTCTGGTTGCCCGCATTGTCGAGGGCTGTGCGGTCGAGGATCTCGACATCGAGAGCGTGTCGCCAGCGGAGATGGTGGAGGCAGCCCGCAAATATCTGCCCGACTACAAAGGCGCGTATACGCGAGTGACGCTGAATGGCGCCTGATTTCGCTTACGTCTTCATCTCGCCAAGGATCTTGTACAGGTAGGAGCGCGAAATCCCGAGCTCCTGGGCGACGCGCTTCTTGTTTCCATTATGGCGACGCAGCGCTTTCAGAACGAGATCGGTCTCGATCCGACTCAAGCGCTCGCGAAGCGTCGTAGCGGCGCTTGCTTCGGGCATCGGTCGGGAAAAGCCGTTCGACTGCGGAGCAAACGACTCCGCGGTGATTATATTGTCATCGGCGAAGATGAGGGCCCGTTCTACCGCATGCCGGAGCTGGCGTACATTCCCCGGCCAGCTCTGTTCCATGAGCCACGACAGAGCGGACTCGGTGATCTCGGGTGCCGGCCGGCGATGGCGTACCGAAAAGTCGGCGACGAAATGCGCGACAAGTGCCGGGATGTCGTCGAGGCGCCGTTTCAGCGGAGGGACCTCGATCGTGATCGGGGAAATCCGGTAATAGAGATCAAGCCGGAATTTGCCTTCGGAGACGAACTGCTGCAGGTCACGGTTCGTGGCAGTTACCAAGCGGAAATCAACCTGCTGCGGCCGGTCGCTGCCGATCCGCTCGATCATGCGGTCCTGCAGGACCCTGAGCAGCTTTGATTGGACCTCGATCGGCATGTCGCCGATCTCGTCGAGAAATATCGTTCCGCCTGCCGCCTGTTCGAACTTGCCCTTCCGGCCCTTGCGCGCGGCTCCCGTAAACGCGCCCGGCTCGTATCCGAAAAGCTCCGACTCCACCAGTGTTGGGGGGAGGGCGGCGGCGTTCACCATGACGATTGCCGCGTCGCGACGCGGGCTCAGCCTGTGGAGCGCTTGCGCCACCAGTTCCTTGCCCGTGCCGCTCTCTCCGCGGATCAGCACGGGAATTTCCAATGGGGCAACCTTGACGATCTCATCGCGCAGCCGGCGCATGGCAGGGCTATCGCCGATCAGCTGATCCAGGCCGTAGCTCTTGCTGCGCAGCGCCGCGGTCTCCCGCTTGTAGAACTCGACCTCGCTCTCGAGAGCATGGATTCGGCGTCCCAGCTCCTCCACCTGCTGGGGCCCTTTGAACATCACACGGCCAACGGCACCTAAAATCCTGCCATCCCTCCGGATCGGGATCCGGCTCACGACCCGGTCCAGCCCGCGCATTCTCTGGATCTCTCCGACCTCGGCCTTGCCGGTGGCGACCACCTGGTCGAGGCGCGTGTTCTCGATCACCTCCTTGACCGGCTTGCCATTGGCCTCGCCGCGCTGCAGACCGAAAAAGCTCTCGTGAACCGGCGAGATGTAAACGAGCCGCGCATCGGCATCGACGATGGTCATCGCTTCGAACGGGTCGGTGAGCATGTGCTCGAGGATGTCGTAGGCGAATTCCACGGAGCCGATGAATTCCAGGAGTGCATTGCTTTTCGGACGGCTGATGACAAGAAGATCGCCCCCGCTCATCGGCACGTCGAGAATGGCGTACGAGTTGCGGTCCAGGATCAGAGGTTGGAGCCTGCGCTCGCGGATTTCGGCTCTCCAAGCCTGATCGGAAACCAAAGCCTTGACCCGGGAATCGTTGCCGATCCCGGACGCGAACAGCACGTTTCCAGCTTCATCCGCAGCAACGACGCCCTCGATAGGGGTGCCGGATGCCCCCATCCCTTCCTCCCTGCACGCGATAGCGACAATGTTGACGCGAGCTAGAAAGGTATGCAACCTGAATCTGTCCTCGACAAAAACACTCCGTCCTGAACCGCTGCTTGAGTTTGCCAGGGTCGATGTGTACGCGAAGAGGACACGTTTGCCAGGGCGACCGTCCACGGTCTGGACATCCGGAGGGCCGCTTCGACCATCATCGGCAGCAAAAGGCTTACGGATTGAGGGTTTGTTTTGATATAGGTTGCAGTGGCACGACTGTTGCTTGCCTAATGTCAGCGAGTGCCCTCGCATTTCACAAAGGGAGACACGCCATGGGGCTTAGATTTGGGATCGGCAGACTGTCAGCGATAGGCGCCGGGGCGGCGCTGTCGGTTGCGCTAACAGCTTCTGCCTATGCACAGGAGCCGGTGAAGCTCGGAATCGTTTCGTTCCTCACCGGCCCGGCGGCGGTGCCGTTCGGTGTTCCCGGCCGCAACGCGGCCGAGCTGATCATCGACGCGATCAACAAGGGCTCCCTGCCTGCCCCCTACAACAGCAAGGGGCTCGGAGGCGCCAGCATCGAGGCCCGCTATGTCGACGAGGCCGGTTCGACCGCCAACCAGGTGACCGAGTACCGCAACCTCGTGCAGCGTGACGGTGTCGATGCGGTGGTGGGCTACGTATCCTCCGGCAACTGTCTGGCCGTTGCACCTGTTGCCGAGGAAATGAAAACGATCACGGTTCTCTACGATTGCGGCACCCCCCGCATTTTCGAGGAAGACCCAAACCACAAATATGTGTTCCGCGTGACGCCGACGGCGACGATGGATAGCGTCGGCGCAGCACGCTACGTCGTCGACAAGAAGGGCGATATCAAGAGCTTTTCCGGCCTCAACCAGAACTACGCCTGGGGCCAGGATTCCTGGCGCGATTTCGTGCTGGCGATGAAGGCTTTGGCCCCGAATGCGACTGTCGACCGCGAGTTGTTCCCCAAGTTCCTGGCGGGCGAGTACGGTGCTGAGATCACATCCTTGCTGACCTCCGAGGCCGAGCTGGTGCACAGCAGCTTCTACGGCGGCGACCTCGAGAGCTTTGTCGCCCAGGCGACCGGGCGCGGTCTCTCACAACGTAAGACGATGATCTTCTCGTGCGGGGAATCGGCGATGTTCCGCCTTGGCAACAGGATGCCTGACGGAACCATCATCGGTGGACGCGGTCCGCACGGCGTGCTGGCCCGCGAATCGGAGCTGAATACCTGGTTCCAAAAGGAATATGCCGCGCGCTTCGGCACGCCGCCGACCTACCCGTCGTACCATATGGCCCAGTCGATTCTCGGCTTGAAAGCTGCTTGGGACAAGGCTGCTGCTGCGAAGAATGGAGCACGCCCCAGCACCGACGAAATCATCGCGGCGTTCGAGGGCCTGGAGTTCGACGGTCCGAGCACGCGGATCTCGATGGCGCGTGCCAATGGCCACCAGGGCATCTCCGAAACGGCTTATGGCGTCTTCAAGTTCAACAAGGAAGCCAATCGTCCCGAGGTCGTGGACATCGTGCGCTACCCCGCCGAGTGCGTGAATCCGCCGGACGGCGTCACCTCCCAGGAGTGGCTCGAGGGCGGCATGAAGGGCGCCAAGTGCGACTGAGTGGATCGCTTCCTTCGGAAGTGACGCGATAGCACTTGTCCGATCTGGACTGAGTTCCGCGCCTCGCCCCAAGTGACCAGCGAGGCGCGGAATTGCTTCATCTGGTCGACCCGGAGAACTCATTCGTGCTGTTAGCTCTCGCCATCCTGACGGACGGCCTCGTTTACGCCGCGTATCTTTTCATCGTCGCAATCGGGCTCAGCCTGATTTTCGGCGTGATGAAAATTCTCAATGTCGCCCATGGTGCGTTCTACGCATTCGGTGCCTACTGCGCTGCGACTGCCGCAGGCATGTACTTCGACAAAGGTCTGCCTGAAGCGGGCGGCTTCCTTGCCATGGCGCTGGCGGCGCTGGCTGTCGGCCTCGTGCTGGGGCTTCTGCTCGAGCGGACGATCCTCCGGTTCGTCTACGGGAAGGACGAGGTCATCATCGTCCTCGTCACCTATGCTGCCTTCCTCATTCTCGAGGATGTCATCATCATCATCTGGGGGCCGTCCTCGCTTTCGGCTTATCAGCCCTTGATTGCCGCCGGAAATTTCATGCTGGGGCCGTTGATCCTTTCAGGTTACGACCTCGGCCTCGTGCTGCTCGCCATTTTCCTGGCCATCGGCAGCTTCCTGGGGCTCCGCCACACCCGCTATGGGCGCCTGCTGACCGCGGTGATTTTCGATCGCGAGACCGCTGCCGCATTCGGGGTGAACGTGACCCTGTTCTTCACGATCACGTTCATCATCGGTGCGATGCTCGGCGCCTTGGGTGGCGCGGTCATGGCGCCGAAGATCTCGGTGACGCTCGGGATAGGCGTCGAGGTCATTGTGCTCGCCTTCGCCGTCGTCGCGGTCGGTGGAATGGGGTCGATCGAGGGCGCCCTCGTCGGCGCGCTCATCGTCGGGCTCTGCCGCGCAGCCGCAGTTCACATGCTCCCGCAGGTCGAGTTGTTCGTCATTTATGCCGTGATGGCGTTCGTCCTCGTTTTCCGGCCCCACGGTCTGTTCACGCGCGCACAACCGAGGAAGATCTGAGATGATCGAACGTCGACATATCCTCGGCGGATCGCTGTTTGCCGCGTCGGCGGTGGTCGGGCCGTTTCTGCCGCCGTGGCTCATTTCGCTGCTGACGATCGCATTCGCCAGCGCGTTGGTGGTTCTGGGGCTCATCGTGCTCTGGCGGGCCGGGCTCGTGTCGTTCGGGCAGGCCCTCTATTACGCGATCGGCGCCTACACCGTCGCCCTCTTCATGCGCTGGACCGGCATCCATGATGCTTTCCTCGCGGTGATCCTCGCGGCATTGGCGGCGGCGTTGACGGCGTTTCTCGTCGGCTTCCTGCTGGCACGCTATCGCGAAATCTTCTTTGCGATGCTGAGCCTCGCCCTGTCGATGATCCTCTATGGCGTTCTCGTGAAGACGGAAGCGCTCGGCTCGACGGACGGGTTCAATGTCTCGCAACCGACCTTCCTCGGCTATGCCCCGCACGGGATGGAGCTCTCGATCGCGCTTTACTGGTACGCCCTCGGGCTCGGCGCCATCGCCGCGGTGCTGGTCGGGGCCTACCTGCGCTCCGTAGCAGGCTCGCTCGCCATACCCGTGCGCGACAATGAGATCCGCGTTGAATATCTCGGAGTCTCGGCGACCAAGCTCATCCACCTGAAGCTCGTGATCGCCGGGACACTTGGCGGCGTCGGCGGTGCGATCGGCGCCATGGCGATTTCGCATGTCGATCCGAACATGTCCTACTGGACGACATCGGGTGGCTTCGTCTTCATCACCATTCTGGCCGGGGCCGGATCGGTCGCCGCCGCATTCGTCGGCGCTGTCGTTTTCGAAATCGTCCGGACCATGTCGGTGGCACTCCTGCCGGGAGCCTGGCAGCTGATACTCGGGACCGTTCTCCTACTCACCATTCTTTTTCTGCCCGACGGCATTGGCTCGCTCTTCATGCGCCGGCGTCGGAAAGCGCAGGAGGCTGCACAATGACACCGGTCATCTCGGTCCGGAACCTGGAGAAGTCATTCGGCTCCGTCGTCGCAGCCCGCGATATCAATGTTGAGATTCCGGCACTCCAGACCGTCGGCATCATCGGCGCCAACGGGGCCGGCAAGACGACGTTCGTCAACATGATCACGGGGCACATTACGCCGAGCAGCGGGAGCATCTGGTTTTCTGGAAAGGACGTGACCGGCCTGCCCTCGCGCACGATCTGCCGTATGGGCATTTCCCGATCATTCCAGGTGGCACAGATTTTCCCGTCGCTGACCGTGTACGAGAACATGTGCGCGGCTGCTGCCATCGCCCGGAACAATGTCAGCGTTCTGCGCTTTGCGGTCATGCCTCTGCTTAATCCGGAAGCCGAGGCGGAGACGGAGGAGGCGATCGATCTTTTCCAGCTGAAGAAATATCGCGACGCGCCGGCAGCGACCCTTCCGCAGGGTGTCCGTAAGCTTTTGGACATCGCCATGGCCGTAGCCGGACGGCCGCAGGTGCTGCTGCTCGACGAGCCAACCAGCGGCATTTCGGTCGAGGAGAAATACGATCTGATGGAGATCGTCATGGCCGCCCTCAAGAGCCGGAAGGTGACGGTTTTGTTCGTCGAGCACGACATGGAGCTGGTGGATCGCTTCGCCGAGCGTGTGCTGGCGTTCTATGACGGCACCGTCATTTCCGACGGGGCACCCGCCGAGGTTCTTGGTGACCCCCGCGTGCAGGAGCTGATCACCGGTCATGCTCTTTCGAAAACGGGGAGCGCGGTCCATGCTTGAGGTTTCCGGCCTGAACGTCTCCATCGGCGCCGTCCCGATCGTTCACGACGCATCGTTCTTCGTCGGCGAGGGCGAATTCTGCGGGCTCATCGGCCGCAATGGCGCAGGCAAGACCACATTGCTGCGCGCCCTCATGGGGGCCCTTCCCGCCACCGGAAAGGCGGTCCTCGATGGAACGGACCTGATCGCGCTGCCGAGCCATCATCGCGTCCGAAAGGGCATTGGCTACATGCCGGAAGACCGGCGGCTGGTGCCCGAGTTTACGGTCGAGGAGAACATCATGCTGCCGGCCTGGGCCGCGCAGATGAGTGATGCGCCGAAGCAGCTCGATTGGATATTCGGCATCATGCCGGAGGTCGCCCGGTTCCGTTCGCGCCGCGCGCTCGAGCTTTCCGGTGGACAGCAGAAAATGGTTGCGCTCGCCCGCGCGCTGATGGCTGGGCGGCGTCTTTTGCTGCTCGACGAGCCGTTCGAAGGGCTCGCGCCGGCACTTGCCCGCCGCCTTGGTGAAGTCATGGCTGATCTCAAGGCCGAGAGGGTTTCCGTCCTGATCGCGGAGTCGAACGAAGGGCACGTCACCGATCTCCTGGTTCGCACATTCCGGATCGAGCGCGGACGTGTTTCTGCCCAATCGCACCAGCCCGCCTCGGAGGCGGCAGCTCAGTCGGCGTAGGCAATTTTCGGCTGGAGCCACTTTTTGTTTGATGAGAGCAACCAGAGCGTGTCGCCGACGCGGACACGTGAGGCTCCTGACCTGATCGAGGCGGCGACAGTTGCCGAGGCGAGCCTGTCCGTTCTCGGCCTGGATTCGCCAATTTGAGGGGGAATCGCTGACTGGCACGCCGGTTGCTCAGAAGAACGTAAACCATTTCGAGAGGGTCGATGGTTCTCAGCAGCCAGCAATCGGGAAAGGTTCTGCCCATAGCACGACTTCCCGTCGTGACTCCCGGGGCAGGGTTCGATTTGCTCGACGGTGTTCGCGTTCTCGACCTGACGACCTCGGTCGCTGGCCCGTTTGCCACGATGCTGCTCGCCGATCTCGGCGCCGAGGTCGTCAAGATCGAGCGTCCCGGCGTTGGCGATGATGCACGGGCGTGGGGTCCACCGTTTTTGGACGGCCAATCGCTGTGGTTCATGAGCGTGAACCGCAACAAGCGGAGCGTGGCGCTCGATTATTCACAGCCTGAAGGTCTTGGAATTCTCAGGGATCTTGCGGCGCGGTGCGATGTGGTCGTCATAAATCAGCCGGCGAGGGTGGCACGAAAGCTGGGCGTCGATGCCGCCGCAATGCGCGCTGTCCGCGAGGACCTGATCCACGTTTCCATAACGGGCTTTGGCCTTGACGGGGAGCGTGCCGACTGGACCTGCTACGATCTCATCGCCGAGGGCTATTCCGGGATCATGGATCTGACCGGCGAGATGGACGGAGAGCCTCAGAAAATCGGTACGCCTGCTGCGGACATGCTTGCAGGCCAGGATGCGGCACTGGCCACGGTCTCGGCTCTGTTCGCCCGCATGAAGACCGGGAAAGGCCGCACGATCGACATCTCGCTGGTCGACTCGATGACGCGATTTCTGAATTGCCGGATCGTCCCTTATTTGGGCTCCGGTGAGCTGCCCCGGCGATCGGGTGGCCGCGACAGCGTCATCGCCATCTATCAGGCATTTCACACGGCGGACGAGCCGATCACGCTCGGTCTCGGCAATGACAATATCTGGCGGCGATTCTGGGAGGCCGTGGGCGAGCCCGCGTACGGCGCTGATCCGGGTTTCGCAACCAATGCCGATCGTCGCGCGAAGCGCGCCGAAATCGTGGCGCACATCCAAGAGCTGCTGCTAGCCAAGTCGCGTGCGCATTGGCTGGCGGTATTCAGACAGGCACGCGTGCCCGCGGGGCCCATCAACCGCATTGACGAAGTCGCCGATGATCCGGAGCTGCAGCGTAGGGGGCTGCTTTACTGTCTGGCGGCGGACGGCCGGCATTTCCCTCAGGTCGGGACAGGATTTTGCCTCGACGGGAGTTCGAATGTCCCCCGCTTGCCGCCGCCGAGGCTCGGGGAGCATACGGCTGCAGTGCTCAGCACTCTGTTGGGCTTAAGTGAGAGCAGGCTGGCTGCGCTTCGCGCTGCTGGCACCATTGCCGGAGGCACGGAATGAGCTACGAAACGATCCTGTACGAAGAGGATGGGCCGATCGGCACCATTACGCTGAACCGGCCGCACGACGGCAACATGTTCACTGAAACCATGTGCCATGAAGTGCGCGATTGCATAAATGCCATCCGCCGCGAAACGCGCACACGGGTCGTGGTGATCACCGGGGCGGGGGACAAGTTCTTCTGCATCGGTGGCCGTAAGGAGGGTATGCCGAAAACGACCCTTTATGCCGGAACCCTCCCGACATTGGAAATGTACGAATCGATCGATCGGTTGCAGAAACCGGTTATTGCCAGCGTCAACGGTTATGCCGTTGGCGGAGGTAATGTCCTGCAGGTCGTGTGTGACCTCACCATTGCCAAGGAGAGCGCCATCTTTCGGCAGGTAGGGCCGATGATGGGCTCGTTCGATGCCGGCTACGGGACGTGGTATCTGGAAGACCTCCTCGGAAAGAAAAAAGCGAAAGAAATCTGGTTTCGCAATCCGAAGATCACGGCGCGCGAGGCTTTGGAGCTCGGCCTGATCAACAAGGTGGTGCCGGACGACAAGCTCAAGGAGGAAACCCGCGCGTTTGCCCTCGAAATCGCCGAGCGCGGCTCATTCGCCCTCGCATCGGTGAAAGCCGCATTCAACGCACGGCACGGCGGCGTTGCCGGATTGGCGCGCATGGCGCATGATCTTCTGCTGCGCTCCTATCTCGAGAGCGAGGAAAGCCACGAGCTTTCCGCTGCGTTCAGTGAGCGTCGCAAGCCCGATCCAAGCAAGTTCGGCAGGTGAGCTGTGCGCCCGTTTCTGACACTCCACCACCCGGCTGCGGCGGCCCGCTATTACGAGCAGGGACTATGGTGCTCGGAAACATTCTACACCCTCGCCGCCCGTCACGCGCAGGGCCGCCCTGATGCCATCGCCGTGCAGGATGGCCGCCGGGCGCTGTCTTGGCGAGAACTGGTCCACTGGGTCGACGGCGTCGCGGCCGATCTGCGGACCTACGGGCTTGTGGGCGGTGATCGCGTATCGATCTGGATGTCGAACCGTATCGAGGCGATCGTCACCTTTCTCGCCTGCTCACGAGAGGGCTTTGCCTGCAATCCATCGCTCCATCGCACATACACTTGCGCCGAAATCGGCCGCCTTCTCACCCGCCTTTCCGCGCGCGCATTGGTGACCGAGCCGGGCTGGGGCGCAGACCGGGCCGGAACGGATCTCAATGCTGTTTTGGCCGGAGTGCCCTCGATCAAGGTCGTCTACACACCCGATAGCTTTCCCGTCGGAGCGCCAAACAAGACGCCTCCGGTCGAAGATCCCGACAAGGTGACATATCTCGCCTTCACCTCGGGGACGACCGGCGATCCGAAATGCGTCATGCATTCGGATAATACGCTTCTGGCAAACGCGCGGGATCTCGTGCGCGATTGGGGGCACGGTCCGGACACCGTCATTCTCTCGCTGTCGCCGCTGTCACATCACATCGCCTGGGTGGCGGTCGCGCAGTGGGTCCTCTCCGGAGGCCGATTGGTGACCGATGATCCGCCAGCCGGGATGAGCCGGCTCGACTGGATCGTATCCACGCGCGCGACCTACGTCATGGGCGTGCCGACGCACGCCATGGATATACTCGCCGAGCAGCGTGCCCGTGGCATGGAGCGGCTGGGGGACGTGCGGGTGTTCTACATGGCGGGCGCGCCGATCCCGCCTTCCGTCGCGCAGGCCTTCGTTGCCCAGTCGATCAAGCCGCAGAACGTCTACGGCATGACGGAAAACTCCTCGCACCAGTACACCCATCCCGCCGACGAGACGCAAGTGATCGTCGAGACGTGCGGCCGGGGAGGACGCGCCTACGAAATTCGGCTCTTCGATCCGGGCGATCCCGACCGTCCGGTTCCCCCGGGCGAGGTTGGGCAGATCGGCGGGCGCGGTGCGGCCTTGATGCTCGGCTATTTCGATAATCAGACGGCCACGGAATCGAGCTTCAATCGCGACGGCTGGTTCATGTCCGGCGATCTCGGTGTGCTCGATGCGCAGGGTAATCTCAGAATAGAGGGCCGCCTCAAGGATCTGATCATTCGCGGCGGCCACAACATCTATCCGGCGCAGATCGAAGCGCTGGCGCTTCGACACCATCTGGTGATGAAGGCGGCCTGCTTCCCCGTAGCCGACGAGCGCCTGGGCGAACGGGTGTGCATCGCCGTCATCGGCGAGATCGAGCCGGACATGCTGCTCGAGCACCTCGCACAGGAAGGTCTGTCCAAATACTACATGCCCGAATATTTCCTTTGCATGGAATCGTTTCCGCTGACGGCGAGCGGCAAAATCCTGAAGCGAAGGCTTGTCGAGATGGTCCGTAAAGGCGAGCTGTCGCCCATTCCGATCCGTTACCGCTCACGCGAGGAGAGCCGCGTATGAGTGTCAAGCTGTCGAAACGCGATGAATTCGCCATTTTGACACTGGACCGGCCCGAGGCGCTCAATGCGCTTTCGTTTGCGATCATCGACGAGATCGCGAACGCAATCGACGAGGCTGCGCAGTTGCCGGTTCGGGCCCTTATCATTACCGGGGCAGGCGAAAAAGCGTTCTGCGCCGGTGCCGACATCAAGGAGCTGCGGGGAAGGGATCTCGTGGCCCAGAGACGCGGCGCCGAGAAGGGGCAGGCTGTCTTCGCGAAGCTTGACCGGCATCCCGTTCCGTCCGTGGCCGCCATCAACGGATATGCCTTCGGAGGCGGTCTGGAGCTGGCGATGGCCTGCACATTCCGTGTCGCAAGTCCGACCGCCAAAATGGGCTTGCCTGAAATCAAGCTCGGCTTGATCCCAGGGTATGGCGGGACGCAACGCCTTCCACGCCTCATCGGCGAGGCGCGCGCGCTGGAGATGATCATGACGGGCAGGACCGTCGGGGCCGAGGAGGCGGAACGCATCGGCCTCGTCAATCGCATCGTCGAGGGCGACATACTTGAGGGCGCGATCGCGTTTGCGCGGAGCTTCACCTGCTTCAGTCTTCCGGTGCTCGGCCTCGCGCGCGATGCCGTGCGTCGCGCTCTCGACCTGCCCATTCACGAAGGCCTGCGAATCGAGGCCGACCTTTCGACGCTTGCCTTTCGAACCGCCGACGCCGAGGAGGGCATGGCGGCCTTTGTCGAAAAGCGCAAGGCGGAGTTCAAGGATGCCTGAAGGACAGATCATCGTCACTGGTGCGAGCCGCGGTATCGGAGCGGCCATTGCAGCCGAATTGGCCTCGCGCGGGTTTACGGTCGCGGCGCTCTCCCGCTCCGGAGCAGCGGCCCACGGCTACGGCCTGGTCTGCGACATGACCGATGAGGCTGCCGTCGCGCGTACGATCCGGAGTATTGCGGAGCGTGGCCCGATCGTGGGACTGGTGAACAACGCCGGGGCGCAACGCGCGGAGCCGAGTGCCACGCTCTCTGCTGCCGAGTTCGAATCGACAATGCGGCTCAACGCGACATCGGTTCTGGTGGCGAGCCGGGAAGCATATCCACACCTCAAGGCGGCCGGTGGCGGTCTGATCGTGAATATGGGATCTTTCTTCGACAAATTGGGTGTCGCGCGGAATCTCGCCTATTGTGCCTCGAAGGCGGCGATCGGCGCCATCACCCGCTGCCTCGCGGTGGAATGGGCGCGTGACAACATTTCCGTCATCGACATCGCGCCGGGCTACATCGAAACGGATCTCAATCGCGATTTTCTCGCGAGCGACAAAATCAGGTCCTGGCTCGCCCGACGCATACCCGTCGGACGGCCCGGGCAGCCGAACGAGGTCGCCCGTCTCGTCGGTGTTCTGTTCGCCGAGCGGATCGACTTTTTGACCGGCGAAACGATCTATATCGACGGTGGCCACGGGATGAACCACTGATGAAAGTGTTCGAGCAGCTCGAGCGCCGTCGCCGCTGGAACGAGGAGGAGGCGCTCATTCTCGAGCAGGTCCGCCGTGTGGCAGACACGGTGATCGCGCCGAATGCGGAGCACTACGATCGCACGGGCGAGTTTCCGTGGAAGAACATCGAAGCTCTCAACGCGCTTGGATTGAATGGCCTGTTCGTGCCGGAGGCATATGGCGGCGCGCCGATGTCCTATCGGCTTTACCTTGCCGTCGTCAAAATTCTCGCCGAGGCCTGTGCGTCGACCGGCATCATCTATGCGACGAACTTCCATGGAATGAAGCCGCTGATCGATCTCGGTACGGCGGAGCAGAAGGCGCGTCTTCTCCCGCGCATTGCCTCAGGCGGGCTCGGTGCGCTCGCAATAACCGAGCCGAACGCCGGATCGGACGCCGCCGGCATGCAGACGCGCTTTACGCCGGACGGGGACGAGATCATCGTCGACGGCGGAAAAACGTTCATAACCAATGGCGACGTCGCCGATCTGATCCTGCTTTTCGGGAAATGGAGCGAAATCGAGGATCCCAGGCGCGCCATTTCCGTCCTGATCCTGGAAAAGGGTACGCCCGGCCTGGAGGTCGTCAGGCTGGAGGACAAAATGGGCCACAGGGCCTCCTCCACGGCGACACTCTCGTTCCGGGCCTGCCGTGTTCCGCGCGCGAACCTCATTGGGCAGCCCGGTGAAGGTCTGCGCATTCTGCTGTCTTCGCTCAACAAATCGCGTCCGAGCATCGCCGCACACGCGCTCGGCATTGCTCACGCCGCTTTCAAGGATATGGTGGGCTATATGAACGAGCGCCGCCAGTCCGGTCAGCGCATCATCGACTTTCAGGGCAACCAGTTTTCTCTGGCTGATATGGCGACCGACCTCGCCATGGCCGAGGTGTGGCTCGATTACGTAGCGGGGCTCCTCGAGGACGGGGAAACGGATTTCGGCCTCGAAGCGTCAATGGCGAAAATGCGCGCCTCCGACCTTGCCATGCGGATTGCGACAGAGGCGGTCCAGATGCACGGCGGGTATGGATATTGCCGTGATTATCGCGTCGAGAGGCTCATGCGCGATGCCAAGATCACCCAGATCTGGGAAGGCACGAACCAGATTCATCGCCAACTGATCGGACGGAGCTTTGCAGCCAGATGACGACGGAAATCCGGACGGTCGGCGTGTGCGGCGCCGGCGGCACGATGGGCGCAGGCATTGCCATCGTGGCGGCACGCGGCGGTTTTCGCACCATCAGCTACGATCGGGATGCGGGCGCGCTCGATCGGGCTGCGGAACAGACCGCGGCGTTCTTCGGCAAATCGGTTGAACGGGGCAAGCTGTCGGCCGAGGATCGCGATTCCATCCTGGCCCGCATGCATCGCACCACGCGCATCGAGGACCTCGCTGCCTGCGATCTCGTCATCGAAGCGGTCTTCGAGGACCTTGAAATCAAGCGCACGCTGTTCGGCAAATTGGACGGCATCTGTCCTGAGCATACGATTTTTGCCTCGAACACATCGACCCTGTCGATCACTGAGATCGCTTCGGGCTGCTCGCGGCCAGCTAAGGTCGTCGGAATGCATTTCTGCCTGCCGGCGCAGCTCATGAAGCTGATCGAAATGTCACCGGGTTTGATGACGTCGGAAGAAACTTTCAAGGCGGCCTGGGAATGGACTGAAAAATGCGGTCAGATCCCTGTGAAAACGCAGGACAAGCCTGGCTTCATTCTGAACGCGCTGCTGGTTCCGTTCAACAACGACGCAATCCGCGCGGTCGAGGCAGGCGTCGCGTCACCGGCTGACATCGACAAGGCGATCAAGTCGGCCCTTGGCTACAAGATGGGGCCGCTCGAGCTCGTTGATCTGGTCGGACTCGACACGCAGCTGCGGCTCTGCGAGGCATTTTACCCCATCACGCTCGATCCCCGCGCTGCGGCGCCGCCTTTATTGCGGCGAATGGTTGCTGCCGGCCTCCTCGGCCGCAAAACCGGTCGCGGGTTCTTCACCTACGATGGCGCAAAGATGTTCGGAGCCTGACGACATGCGCTATGCAATCATCAACGGCGGAGTAAGCCGATCATTCGCCGAAAACGATTTGCTTTTCTCATCGGCCGCCGCAGCGGAAGATGCTGACGTTCTGATTTATGCAGACGGCACCAAATTGGCTCCCGATCCGGCCAAAGTGGCAGTCCTTGTCGAGCTCGGAACCGAAAGCCTGGCCATTTACACCGGGGAGGAGCCAAATACGTCGTTTGCCAACGTGGTTGGCTATGCCCGCTATCGGAACGGGGATGATGCGCCCTCCAAGCTCGTGGAGCTGGTGCGGCGACCCTGGACGAATGACAGCGCGCTGCAGGCGGCACGCGATGTCTTCGAGGGCGCGGGTCTGGACGTGGTGGTGTGTGCAGACCAGCCCGGTCGGATTATCGACAGACTGGTTCGCCCGAAATACAACGCAGCGCTGCGCCTGCTCGACGAGGGACTGGCCACTGAGGCCGACATGGACCTGACGTGCCGGCTCGGGCTCGGTTACCCTGATGGGCCAATCGAGCGGATCAAGCGTGGTGGTCTGCTCCACCACTACAAGATCACCCAGGCTCTCTTCGAGACCTACGGCACCCCCGCGTATGCGCCGCCGCGCCAGGCCATCGATGCCGCCCGTCGAGCCGGGGTGAAGAAATGAGGCCGCTTGAAGGTTTGCTCGTTCTCGATTTCTCGACCTTGTTGCCAGGACCCATGGCAACCTTGCTTCTTGCCGAATCCGGGGCCGAGGTGATCAAGATCGAGCGGCCGGGTTCCGGCGAGGATATGCGTCATTATAAACCGCGTTGGGGCCGCGACAGCGTCAACTTCGCTCTGCTCAATCGCGGTAAGAAGAGTATTGCTCTGGATCTCAAGAATTCCGAGCAGCGTGCAAAGCTCGATCCGCTGATCGCGCGGGCCGACGTTCTCGTCGAGCAGTTTCGCCCAGGCGTGATGGCGCGTCTGGGCCTTGATTATGAAACGCTCGAAAAAGTCAATCCGCGCCTGATCTATTGTTCGATCACGGGTTACGGTCAGAATGGTCCGAAGCGCGACGTCGCGGGGCACGACCTCAATTACATCGGCGATACGGGGCTGCTTTCGCTTTCGATGGGTCCGCTGGATTCACCTGTCGTGCCGCCAGCCCTGATCGCCGATATCGCGGGAGGAGCTTATCCGGCCGTCATGAACATCCTGCTCGCCCTGCAGCAGCGGGCGCGGACCGGGCGCGGCAGCTATCTCGACGTAGCCATGTCCGACAATCTGTTTCCGTTCATGTACTGGGCTATTGGCAACGGATTGGCTGCCGGCACGTGGCCCGGCAATGGCACCGATCTCGTCACCGGCGGCAGCCCCCGCTACCGGCTCTATCCGACCGCAGACCGGCGCATCGTGGCTGCCGCGCCGCTCGAGCAGAAATTCTGGGAGACGTTCTGCGAAATCATAGGCCTCGACGCCGAGCTGCGAGACGACGCGAAGAATCCTACGGCCACGATCGCGCGCATCACCGAGCTGATCGCGGCAGAGCCCGCAAAAATCTGGGCTGAGCGCTTTGCGGGCCGCGATTGTTGTTGCTCCGTCGTGGCGACCGTCTCCGAGGCGCTGGAAGATGCGCATTTCAGGGCGCGCGGGCTCTTCAGCCATGTTCTTGCCGGTGAGGGCGGGCAAAGGCTACCGGCTTTGCCCGTTCCGATCGCGTCCATCTTCCGCGGTGCTCCGGGTGTACCCGTCCCTGCGCCCGGTCTCGGCGCCAATAATGAGGACTACGAATGAAAGCCGTTCTCGTTCGCGATTTTGCGCCGTTCACCCAGGTCGGTGTCGCTGAGGTGGACGATCCTGTGCCGGCGCCCGGCGAGGTCATCGTCGATGTCGTTGCGGCCGAGGCGAACTATCCGGATATCCTGGTCATCGAGGGCAAATACCAGGTCAAGCCGCCTCTGCCGTTTTCGCCTGGCAAGGCGGCGGCGGGGCGTGTGGCAGCTCTCGGCGAAGGCGTCCGCAATTTTTCGATTGGCGATCCCGTTGCCGTGCAGGTCGAGTATGGAGCCTATGCCGAAAAGGTGCGGGCGCGAGCTGAAAGTTGCTTTCGAATACCCGACGGAATGCCGTTCGAGAAGGCGGCCGCGCTGGGTCTGGTCTATCAAACGGCTTGGTTCGCGCTCAAGGATCGGGCGAGCTTCAGAACCGGCGAAAGCGTGCTTGTGCTTGGTGCCTCAGGCGGGATCGGGGTTGCGAGCGCGCAGCTGGCAAAAGCGTTCGGTGCGGGGGCGGTCATCGCTGGCGTCCTCGGCGAAAGCAACGCCGAAGTGGCACGGAGGGCCGGTGCAGACCACGTCGTCGACCTGGGCAGGGCCGATCTCAAGGACAGCCTGAAAGCTGAGGTCGCCGCCGTCACCGATGGGCGCGGGGCAGATGTTGTCATCGATCCCGTCGGCGGTGCGGCAAACGCAGCGGCTTTACGCGCCATGGCCTGGAAAGGGAGGTTGGTTGTCATCGGGTTCGCAAGCGGCGAGATCCCGACCATCCGGGCAAACTATCTGCTTGTCAAAAACATCTCAGTGGCAGGGCTGCAGTGGTCCGATTACCGCGATCGGACGCCGGAGCTCGTCGTCGCGGCTCAGAAGGAAATATTTGATCTCTATACCCGTGGCTTGATCGATCCCGTCATCAGCCGGACCGTGCCGCTCGAGGATTTCAAGACGGCCTTGGCCCTGCTTCGGGACGGTCAGGCGCAAGGCAAGATCATCCTGCAGGTGCGCCAGGCTTAGCTACCAGGCGCCCCAAGGTTCGCAGGATCGTCCATGCGTTTATGGGCGGGCGCCAGCCAAGTGCTCACTCCTGAGATAATTTGCCTGGCCAGCATCGAGATTTGACAAACGCCGTCAGCTTGTGTTTGTGGGGCCGCTGTGCTGCCGGAGGCGCCTCGGGATGTCTGCCATCATCGGAACCAGCTTCTGTCTAATGAAATGAACAGCGCGAGCATAGTTACATGCGGTGTCTGCGGTTCGGTGTACGAGCGCCGGACCGTTTGGATTTCATCGCGCGATGCAGGCGAGAAGCGTTGTGAGGTCTGCGGGGAGCTGCTGGAAGCGTGGAATGGTCCCAAGCTGCCGATTTTCAAGCTGGTGAAGCGAGGCAATCGCCACCAGTGAGGTCGACAGCCAGCCGCCTGCACCCCGCTCGGCTCGTGAGTTGGCGGTGCGGTAGGAAGCTCACATCGTCATTCACGCCGGGAGAACGGCCACGATCTCGAGAGTATCAGGATCCACTTCGACGATCTGGTTGCCGGCCAGAAAGCAGTGCCGGTAGCGGCCGCATTTCAACCTGGCGAGGTGGTCGCGTAACAACGGCCATCGACATACCCAAATCCTCACGTGAGGACCATGCGGGCGAACATTGCTGGGCTGGCGCCTGGGATAGTTCTGAGCGAACGCAGGCTCTCACCCGCGCCCTCAATCCCTTCTTGTTTTACTCTTGCCTGCCGGCCTTCCTTCGCTCTCCCTCCCTCTCCGGTTCGTCTCTGAGCCTTGCCTTCAGGTGCCTGCTCGCCGCGTCCTGACGGGAAGAGATGGAGCGATCGGGCAGCTAAGGCGGGAGGTTGCGCAAGGTTCGGGAAGCTATCTCCGGGAGCCGCGTGGCCGAGCTCAAGGAGTCACGAGGGGAACAGCCAGGTTTTCTCTGCTGTGGGATAGCGAGGAGAGACGCTCCAGTCACAAGAGGCTCCCATGCTCAAGATCCTGACCGCCACGATGCTAGCCGCGCTACTGACGGGTACATTGCTCACCGCTGCCGCGATTCAAGCCGCTGAAACGCGTGCTCAGCAAACAATTCAACGCTAGCCGGGCAGACTTCTCGCTTCCTGCTACCAGTGCTTGCGCTGAGCCAGGAATGATTGCGCTCTAGCCTCAACGGAATCGAGACCAGAACTCGGAGCTCCTGCTTCCGAGCGATCGGAGCCGGTGTATGCGCGCTTTCCGGAATAAAATCTAAACCATCTGACAAGAATGGATCCCCTTCCACGACAGGGACATCCTAGTCACCGCCTGCGGCCGCATCTGCATGCACCGCAAGAAGATCAACATCTCGACCGTGCTCGCCGGTCAGAGGCTCGGAATCAGGGAGGTCGACGATTGCATTTGGCTCGTCTCGTTCCTCGACTATGATCTCGGCTTCTTCGATCGACAGGAAGACCGCGTCGAGCCCGGACCGAACCCATTTGCCCCGGAGAAAGTGTCAACCATCTCTCCGGAATAAAATGTAACCATTCGACGAGAATGGACCCTTTGGTAGGTGGCGCACCGGGCAGGATTCGAACCCACGACCCCCAGATTCGTAGACTGATCCCCGCGGGCACCGACTGGGACTGCTTAGGATGTGCTGACACGAGAATATTACATAAATCAGATAGTTGAAGCGTTGCTCTCGTCTCAATGAATTTCGTGACATCCCTTGAACTCCCGTCCGCGTGGGCCAAATATGGGCCAAATCAGACGGGGAGACTCCATGGCAAAGCAAGCAGCTCACAACAGGATTTTGCCAGCC
>DASVDU010000033.1:0-9189 GCA_036380915.1 Hyphomicrobiaceae bacterium
CGATGGATCCGCCCGTACCGGCAGCAATCATCCGCCGGGCCGCTTCCTGGCCAACGCGAAACACTCCGTCCAGGTTGACATCCATGACCTGGCGCCAGTCGTTTTCGGTGAGCTTGGTGAAAAAGGTGTTGGAGGGCACGCCGGCATTGTTGATGAGCACCGTCACTGGCCCAAACGTCGCCTCGGCCTTATCGAATGCCCCCTTCACGCTATCGGCCCGGGTGACGTCGAGGGCAACCGCGGTCGCCTCGCCGCCTTCCGCCTTGATTTCGGCCACCAGGGCCTCGAGCCGATCGATCCGTCGCGCCGCTGCTACAACGCGGGCGCCCGCGCGCGCGAGCACCTTGGCGAAATGCCGGCCCAAGCCGGACGACGCTCCGGTCACCAGCGTCGCTTTGCCTTGCAATGAAAACGTCTCGAGCATTAGACCCTGAACACCCCGTTACGCGTGAAATCGGCATGTCGCGCCTTCGGCACCCGCGAAACGGATATCCCGCGCGTGGCGCCGAAGGCGCTATACCATGGGCCTGGGGCCTGAAACGAGCTACTTGTCCGCGAGGAGCTGCGCCTGCCGCTCGAGCTCGGCCATGAAGGCCTTCTCGTGCGCTTCCGGCGTCCACTGGTCCTCTGGGAACACGGTCGTGCCGAAGGTCTTTAATTTCTCCACGATTGCCGGATCCTGCAGCGCCTTCCTCAGCGCGGCGTTGACCTTGTCGATCACTTCCTTGGGCGTGCCCTTGGGCGCGTAGATGGCATTCCAGAGCCGCATGGTCATGTCCGGGTAGCCGACTTCGGGCGTCGTCGGAACATCCTTGATGGAATCGATCCGCGCGGTGTCAGTGACGGCATAGCCTTTGACGGTCCCGCCCTGGATCTGCGGCACGGCATTGGTCGACTGGTCGCAGAGCACATCGATCTGTCCCGCGACCAGGTCGTTCATGGCCGGGCCCGTGCCGCGATAGGCCACGAACGTGAACTTCTTGCCCAGGACCTTCTGGATGATGAGGCCACACACGTGCGAGTTCGATCCGACGCCGGCGTGGGCCATCGTGATCTTGTCCGCGTTCTGCTTCATCCACTCGAACAGGCTCTTGGCGTCCTTGGGCTCGAGGCCATTCTTGCCCACCACGACCATCGGCCCGTGATTGATGAGGCCAACCATCTCGAACGCGGTCTTTGTATCATAGCGCAGATTGTCATACAGCGCCGGCGCCGCCGTGATGCCCTGGTGGTGAAGAAGCAGCGTGTAGCCATCCGGCTGCGCCTTGGCCACGCGCTCGGATCCGACCGTGCCGCCCGCACCGCCGACGTTCTCGATGACGATCTGCTGGCCGAGCGTGCGCCCCATGTGCTCTCCGAGCAAACGTGCGACCGTGTCGGTCGGCCCGCCCGCGGCGAATGGAACAACGAACGTGATTGGTTTCGATGGATAGTCCTGAGCAGCAGCAACGCTTGGCAGGGCAAGAGCCGCCGAGGCCGCGAGGCCCAGAATTCCGCGCCTGCTCCAGAGTGTCGTGGGCATGTGTTTCCTCCAGCTTGATTTATCGGGTTTTCGATCGTGAGCCCCTCCCGTCCACGACGATAAAGCGTGTTGGCGCAACCGCAAGGGCCAGAGCGCAAAGGGGGAGTTTCCGCCCGCAGTCCCTCGATCGCCTCAACTCCGTTTACGTGAGGTTGCATAAGTTATAAGACCGAATGACCATCTGGCGGCCACGGAGATGGCCGCCACTCATCTGGGGAAGAACAGTGTCGAAAATTCCACATTTTCTCGTACACAGCCCAAAGGACAACGTCGGCGTCGTCGTTGTCGAGGACTTGAAGGCCGGCACCAACATGCTGGGCGTCATCACTGAGAACGATACGACGACCGAGCTCGTCGCCAAGCACGACATTCCGATCGGTCACAAGGTCGCTCTGAAGCCGCTGAAGGCCGGCGACACCGTCATCAAGTATGGCGAGGACATCGGCCGCATGGTCAGCGACGCCGCCCCTGGCGAGCATGTCCACGTGCACAACCTCAAGACGAAGCGCTGGTAAGCCCGCGAAAGGACTGCATCATGGCTGACAAACAGAATGGCGGGTCAAATCTCACTTTTTGGGGCTGGCGCCGCGAGAACGGCCGGGTCGGCGTGCGCAATCACGTCGTCATCCTGCCGCTCGACGATCTGTCGAACGCCGCCTGCGAGGCGGTCGCCAACAACATCAAGGGCACCCTGGCGCTGCCGCATTCCTACGGCCGCCTGCAGTTCGGCGCCGACCTCGACCTGCATTTCCGCACGCTGATCGGCATTGGCAGCAACCCCAATGTCGCGGCCGTCGTGGTGATCGGCATCGAGGAGGGTTGGACCAACAAGGTCGTCGAAGGCATCGCCAAGACGGGCAAGCCGGTCGCCGGCTTCGGCATCGAATTGCACGGCGACATCAATACGATCGCCCGCGCCTCCTACGAGGCCAAGAAGATGCTGCAGTGGGCCTCCGAGCTGAAGCGAGAGGAGTGCCCCATCTCCGACCTGTGGGTCTCGACCAAATGCGGCGAGAGCGACACGACCACGGGGCTCGGCTCCTGCCCGACCGTCGGCAACATGTACGACAAGCTCATCCCGCAGGGGATCACCGGCGTCTTCGGCGAGACGACCGAGATCACCGGCGCCGAGCATATCTGCAAGGCGCGCGCCGCAACCCCTGAAATCGGGGAGAAGTTCTACCGTGTCTGGAAAGCCTATCAGGACGAGGTGATCGAGCCTTACAAGACCAACGACCTTTCCGACAGCCAGCCGACGAAGGGCAACATCGCCGGGGGACTGACCACGATCGAGGAGAAGGCGCTCGGCAATTTGGAGAAGATCGGCCGCACCTGCCGCTATATCGATGTGCTGGAGCCGGCTGAGACGCCGTCGAAAGGGCCGGGCCTCTACTACATGGACACGTCGTCTGCGGCGGCTGAGTGCGTGACGCTGATGGCGGCCGCCGGCTTTGCCGTTCACACCTTCCCCACGGGGCAGGGCAACGTCATCGGCAACCCGATCGTGCCGGTCATCAAGATTTCCGCGAACCCGCGGACCGTGCGCACGATGAGCGAGCATATCGATCTCGACGTCTCGGGCATCCTGCGCCGCGAGCAGACGATCGACGCCGCGGGCGACGCGCTGATCGACATGATCATCCGCACCGCCAATGGCCGCATCACCTCCGCCGAGGCGCTCGGCCACCGCGAGTTCGTGATGACGAAGCTCTATCGGAGTGCGTGACGCAGGGACGGTGCCGGAATCGTGTTCATTTCCGGCACCGGCTGACACTACTAATCGTCCAGATTGCGGAAAGATGGATCCCGGCGACAAGCGCCGGGATGACAACGGGGTTGGGCTGGCCCGCTCCACCACTGCAAAGTCATCCCGGGCCTCGTGCCCGGGATCCACGCTTCCGAGGATCGCGCGCCTCGAATCTGGATGAATCCAGTGCAGCAAAGGGTTTCGCCCGAACGGAGTGGTCAACCAGCCAAATGAGAATCACCCGCATCCGTGACGCCACCGCGCCGATCGCGTCGGAAATCCGCAACGCCTACATCTCCTTCACGGCCATGACGGTGAGCCTCGTTGCGGTCGAGACGGACGTGATCCGCGATGGCAAGCCGGTCATCGGCTACGGCTTCCTGTCGAATGGCCGCTACGCGCAGGGCGGCATACTGCGCGAACGATTCATCCCGCGGCTGATGGAGGCCGATCCCAGTTCGCTGATCGATCGCGAGCGGGATAATCTCGACCCGTTCGCCATCTGGCGAACCTTCATGGCCAATGAGAAACCGGGCGGGCACGGCGACCGGGCGCACGCCGCCGGCGCCCTCGACATGGCGGTCTGGGATGCAGTGGCGAAAATCGCCGGGCGGCCGCTCTGGCGCCTGCTTTCCGACAGGTTCAACGGTGGCCGGTTCGATGAAAAGGTGCTCGTGTATCCGGGTGGCGGCTACTACTACCCCGGCAAGGAGCTCGAAGGCCTCAAGGCCGAGATGTGCGGCTACCAGGAGCAGGGCTACCGCGTCGTCAAGATGAAGATCGGCGGCGCTGATCTCGCCCTGGATTTGAAGCGCATCGAGGCAGTGCTGGAGGTTGTCGGACGGGGCGAGAACTTGGCGGTGGACGCCAACGGCCGTTTCGACCTCGACACCGCGCTCGCCTACGGCCACGCGATGGAGCCTTACGGCCTGTTCTGGTACGAGGAGCCCGGCGACCCGCTCGATTATCAGCTCAACGCCGTGCTGGCGGAGCATTACCGGGGTGCAATCGCCACGGGCGAAAACCTCTTTTCGAGCATCGATGCGCGCAATCTGCTGCGATATGGCGGGTTGAGGCCCGATCGCGACTGGATCCAGCTCGACCCGGCGCTCTCCTATGGCCTGACGGAGTACCTGCGCTTTCTCGAGGTGGTGGACCGGATGGGCTGGTCGCGGCGGCGGCTGATCCCGCATGGTGGCCATCAGCTCGCACTCAACATGGCGGCCGGCCTGCAGCTCGGCGGGTCCGAAAGCTACCCCGGCGTCTTCCAGCCCTACGGCGGGTTTGCGGACGACATTCCGATCGTGGACGGCCATGTGCGGCTGCCCGACGTGCCCGGCATCGGAATGGAGCTGAAGCCCGCCATGTTCTCCGACATGCAACGCCGACTGGAGCTCGACTGAACCATGGCCGAGATCGTCGTCACGGAGTTTCTCGATCCGGGGCCGATCGAGATTCTGAAGCAGAAGTATTCCGTGCACATCGACACGGGGCTGTGGAGCAACAGGGCGGAGCTCGAGGCGCAGGCCGCCGAGGCGATCTGCCTCATCGTTCGCAATCGCACGAAAGTCGATGCCGCGCTCCTCGAGAAGGCGCCGAAGCTGAAGGTCATCGGCCGGCTCGGTGTCGGCCTCGACAACATCGACGTCGCGGCCTGCAAGGCGCGGGGTGTCACCGTCTACCCCGCGCTCGGCGCCAACGCCGTGTCGGTTGCCGAATACGTCATTGCCACGGCGCTCATCTTTCTGCGAGGACAGGCTTATTTCGCATCATCACGCATCGCCGCCGGCGAGTGGCCGCGCGAGGAGATGAGCCGGGGCCACGAGGCAGCCGGCTGCCGGTTCGGCATCATCGGATACGGCTCCATCGGCCAGATCGTCGGTGTGCGGGCGCGATGCCTCGGCATGCATGTCGTTGCGCACGATGATTTTCTGTCGGCCGAAAATCCTGCCTGGGAGCATGCCGAGCGCGCGACACTCGACGAGCTGCTCGATACCTGCGGTGTGGTCTCGCTGCACTGTCCGCTCACGCCCGAGACGCGGGGCCTGATCGGCGCCCGCGAGCTGGCCCGCATGAAAAAGGGCGCGATTCTGATTAATACGGCGCGCGGCGGCATCGTCGACGAGCAAGCCCTGGCCAATGCGCTGCGCTCGGGTCACCTCGGCGGAGCCGCGGTCGACGTGTTCACGACGGAGCCGATCGATGAGGCGACGGCCGCGATTTTTCGCGGTGTGCCGAACCTGATCCTGACGCCCCACATCGCGGGTGTGACCGTCGAGTGCAACGCGCGCATCAGTGCCGTCACGGTGGATAACGTCATGCGCGCGCTGAAGGCAGCCGGGCTATGAGCGGGACGGTTACGATTACCCAGGATGAGCTGGAACGGATCATAGCCGCCGCATTGGTGGCTTCGAACACGAGCGCGCACAACGCCCGTTCGGTGGCGGTTGCGCTGGCCCAGGCCGAGGTCGACGGGCAGAAGGGCCACGGTCTGAGCCGCGTGCCCAGCTACACCGCGCAGGCCAAATCCGGGAAAGTAGATGGGCACGCGGTGCCGGAGGTCCGGCAAACCCGGCCAGGCAGTCTGGTTATCGACGCGAGGCACGGGTTTGCGTATCCGGCCCTGGACGAGGCAATCGCTCGCCTCCCGGAACTCGCGAGGACCTGCGGGATCGCAGCCGCCGGCATCACGCGATCGCATCACTTCGGCGTCGCCGGTCGCACGGTGGAGCGCCTCGCCGAGGAAGGCGTCGTCGCGCTCGTCTTCGGTAATACACCCCACGCCATGGCCCCCTGGGGCGGCCGCCGGCCGGTGTTCGGCACGAACCCGATCGCCTTTGCGGCCCCGCAGCGGGGTGAGCCGCCTGTCGTCGTCGATCTCGCGCTCTCCCAAGTCGCCCGTGGCAAGATCATGGTCGCCGCCCAGAAAGGCGAGACGATTCCGGCGGGCTGGGCACTCGACGCAAACGGCGAGCCGACCACTGATGCCAAGGCGGCGCTCAAGGGCACGCTGATGCCTCTCGGCGGCGCGAAGGGCGCGGCGCTGGCCTTTATGGTGGAGGTGCTTGCAGTTGCGCTTACCGGAGCGAATTTCGCGTTCGAGGCGACGTCCTTCTTCGATGACAAGGGGCCGCCGCCGGGGGTTGGCCAGTTCCTTCTCGCCATAGACCCGGCCGCGTTTGCTGGCTCCGAGGCTTTCCTCGACCGCTTCGCCGTCCTGGCATCGGCCATCGGGCAAGATCCCGGCGCGCGTCTGCCCGGCAGCCGTCGCTTGGCCCTGCGGAAGGCGGCGGCACGGAATGGCGTCGCGGTCGATTCCAAGCTGCTCGACGAGGTCCGTGCGCTCGCCAGTTAGCGTAACTCTCGGGAGCTACGGTCTTCGACGCCCTGACAATGCAGCAGGAGCGGGTCATCCGGGCGAGCGTTTACTGCGGTTCGTTTCTCATGGCTTCTTCATCTTCCGCGAGGATCGTCTCGAGCTCCGCAGCGGCCTGGCGTGCTTGCAACTGGAGCTTCTCGATATCGCTCGAATCCTCGTAGCCCTCGAAAAGACGTTTGCGATCGCTCGTGATAAACGCGTCGATGATCCTGCGGACTTCGGGTTCCTTCAGCCCGAGGCCGCGAAGAACATCGCGTGTCAGCTCGATGGCCGACAGAAACGTCTCTCGCCGGATTTCGGTAATGCCGAAGTCCATCAGCCGAAAGACGTGCTGGCGATTGCGGGCCCGCGCGTAGATCGGAACATTCGGAAATTTGCTTCGAACGACCGCGGCTGTTTTGAGCGACGCGTCCATGTCATCGATCGCGAGCACGAAGGCCCGAGCTTTGCCGACGTTTGCCGCTTCCAGGATATCGAGACGGGAAGCATCGCCATAATGAGCCTGGTTATTGCCGTAGCGCTGCACGAGCGTGATCTGGTCGGGGCTGATGTCGAGGGCCGTAAACGGAATTCGCTTTGCCCGGAGCACACGGGCGATGATCTGGCCGAAGCGCCCGAATCCGGCGATCACGACATGCCGGTCGCGAGCTGGCGGCACCTCGTAGGAAGGCTCAGGGGCGCGGAAAAGACGGGTGATCCAGCCCTCTCCAAGCAGCAGGAGCGGCGTGGCCGCCATCGTCAGGGTGACGACGACGGCCAGTCGTTCGGCCAGTTCCTGGCCGATGACGGCCGCTCCGGCGGCGAGACTGAACACGACGAACGCGAATTCACCGCCTTGCGACGCATAGACCGCAAGTCTTCGGGCGCCGCGCCGATCAAGGCTATGCCAGAGCCCGACGCCGTACAGCACGATGGCCTTCACGATCAGCAGGCCAATGGCCAACGCCAGAATGAGGGGAAGCTCGCGCTCGAGCAGGTTCAGGTTGAGCGACATGCCTACCGCCGTGAAGAACAGGCCGAGCAGAAGCCCCTCGAATGGCGCCACATCAGCTTCGATCTGGTGGCGGTAGGCGGAGTCGGCGAGAAGTACGCCGGCAATGAAGGCGCCGAGAGCGGGCGATAGCCCGGCCGCTTGCATCAGGAGCGCGACCCCGACGACGATCAGCAAGCCAGTGGCCGTCAGCGCTTCGCGCACACCGGACTTGGCGACCAGATAATAGATGAGATTGAGCAGCCAGCGGCCGACCAGCAGGATGGCTGCGATGATGCCGAGCGCTCGGCCAATATCAATCAATATTTCAGTCGTGCTGCTCACATGGTGCGTGCCCAGCAATGGAATGATGGCGAGGAGCGGGATGGCCACGAGGTCCTGCATCAGCGTGATGGAAAAGGCCATGCGGCCGTGCCGCAGCGTAAGCTCCTGCCGCTCCTCGAGCCCCTGGAGGACGAAAGCCGTTGACGACATGGCGAGCCCGAGGCCGATCACCACAGCAGCCATCGTGCCGAGCCCGTCGAGCATTCCAATGCAGGCCAACGCCAGCGCGGTCAGGATGAGTTGCGCGCCGCCCGCCCCGAACACACTGCGCCGCATGGCCCAGATCCGCACCGGCCGCAACTCGAGACCGATCACGAACAGCAGCAAGGCGACGCCAAGCTCGGCGATATTGCGCACGCTTTCGACGTCGTAGACGCTACTGACGTAGTGGAGGCCGTAGGGACCGATAAGAATGCCTGCGGCCAGATATCCAATCACGGAGCCGAGCTTGAGCCAGCGCCCGACGGGAGCTGCGATGGCCGCAGCCGCCAAAAACACTGCCGCTTGCTGCAGGAACGAGCCATCCATCGCGGAGATTTCCCGACAAGAGATTGCAGAGATACCGCTCAAAGCGGCCGACGCCCGCAGGTTCCGTAAAGCGCGCGACGTTTGGCAGTAAGCAGGTCTCGCCGAATTGCATGAAGGCGAGGGGTGGACCGGCACTGATCAAAGCCGATCCGCTGCTCAATTCATCGCAGGCTGGTCGTGGGTGCTGCTAGTCGACGATGAAAAGCTTGGCGCCTGTGCGGGTAGATGATCGATGAGCGGCATCGCCGTGGTCTGAGACCTGATAGCTCATGCCGGGCTTCAACGTGAATGTGCGCCCGTCGCGGAGCTCGGTCTTAAGTTCGCCCTCGAGAACATACAGAACGTGACCGCGATCACACCAATGGTCGGCGAGGTAGCCTGCCGAATACTCGACAATCCGGACGCGCAGATCGCCAACCGTGAACGTGCGCCAGCGGGCCTCTCCGGTTTCACCCGGATGAACCGTCGGCTCAATGCTATCCCAATTCGTTACGGTGAATGGCAGTGCCGGGAGCTTCACTGTGCCCCTCCTCTCGGGTTCAGCACTGGGGTGTCGGCTCACTCCGTCAGCGCGACGATCTTCCCCGGATTCATGATGTTCAGCGGATCGAGCGCACGCTTGATCTGGCGCATGATGTCGAGGCCGGGGCCGAGCTCCGACTTCAGGTACTCCATCTTGCCTTGGCCGATGCCGTGCT
>DASVDU010000034.1:0-2486 GCA_036380915.1 Hyphomicrobiaceae bacterium
TGGACCGAAAGGTGCGGGAACAGCGCGTAGGACTGGAACATCATGTTGATCGGCCGCCGGTTGGGGCGGAGATCGGTGATGTCGCGGCCGTCGAGCAGGATGCGCCCCGCATCGGGCCGCTCGAACCCGGCGATCATCCGCAGAAGCGTCGTCTTGCCGCAGCCAGAGGGACCAAGCAGCGCGAAGAACTCGTTCTCGCGGATCGCGAGCGAGAGATCGTCGACCGCGGTCACCGCCCCGAACCGCTTGGTGGCACCCACGATCTCCACCACCGCCTTGGTTTCGCTCGTCACGGCGTCGCACCCCGGTTCAGCCGTTGGGACAGCAGGATCAGCAGGAAGCTGAATCCAAGTACGATGGTGGCGACGGCATTGATCTCCGGCGTCACGCCGAAGCGGATCATCGCGTAGATCTGCATGGGGAAGGTGGTCGAGGCGCGCCCCGCACCGGAGGTGAAGTAGGCGATGATGAACTCGTCGACCGAAAGCGTGAAGGCGAGCAGCGCACCGGCGAGTACGCCCGGAAAGATCGCCGGCAGCGTGACGCGCCGGAAGGTGGTGAATTCGCTGGCCCCGAGGTCGATCGAAGCCTCGATGATGGACCTGTCGAAATGCCGGAGCCGCGTGCGCACGACGGCGCAGACGAAGGCAATGTTGAAGACGGCGTGCGCCAGGATGATCGAATGCAGGCCGAGGGTCATGCCGATCAGCGTGAAGAAGGAGAGCAGCGCGATCGCCAGCACGATGTCGGGAATGATCATCGGCACGAAGACGAATCCCTCGAGCAGCGCGCCCGGATGCAGCCGATCGAGACCGAGCGCGAGCAGCGTGCCCAGGGTGGTCGCGATCAGGGTCGACGCCGCGGCCACGATCAGCGTGTTGCCGACCGAGGCGATGATCGCCTGGCTACGCAGCATCCGGCCGTACCATTCCAGGGAGAAGCCGGTCCAGGCCGTGGGCAGACCGCTCTTGTTGAACGACAGCGCGACCAGCACCAGGATCGGCCCGTAGAGAAACAGGTAGACGAGACCAAGATGGCCCACGAGCCAGCGGCGCCCGGCGCGCATGGTCATGCTCCGCCCGCGATGCATCCTCTCCCACAAGCGGAGAGGAAGCGAGCGGATGCCGACCGGCTAGTCACGGCCGCCCCCAGCCGCCTGCGACCGGTTCACGGCCCAGGCCTGGAGGAACAGCAGCAGCATCATGACGCCGATCAGCAGAAAGGCGAGGCTGGAGCCGAACGGCCAGTCGCGGGCGCTCAGGAACTGGTCGTAGATCAGGTTGCCGACCATCACCGTCCGGCCGCCGCCGAGCAGGTCCGGCGTGATGAAGTTGCCGATGCTGAGCACGAAGACGAACACCGACCCGGTGGCGATCCCCGGCACGGTGAGCGGCAGGGTGACGCGCAGGAAGGTTCGCCAGGCCGGCGCGCCGAGATCGGCCGAAGCCTCGCGGATCTCCGGGTTGAGGCGGGAGATCGAGCTGTAGAGGGCAAGGACCATGAAGGGCAGATAGCCGTAGAGCAGCCCCGTGACGATGGCGAACTCGTTGTAGAGCAGCGGCAGCGGCGTCTCGATCAGGCCGAGCCCGCCGAGCGCGCGGTTGACCAGACCCTCCCGGTTCAGGAGCACGATCCAGGCGTAGGTGCGGATGAGATAGTTGCTCCAGAACGGCAGCATGACGAGGACGAGCAGCGGCACCTGCCAGCGCCGCGGCCCCGTCGCGATCAGATAGGCGGCCGGGTAGCCCACCAGAAGCGCGAGCAGCGTGGCGAGCGCCGCGATCTTCGCCGAATCGAGAAAAATGGAGAGGAACAGCGGGTCGAGCGCGCGGGCATAGTTCTCCAGCGTGAAGACATAGTCGATGCCGCCATAGATGCCGCGCAGGAAGAAGCTGTAGACGAACACGACGCCGCAGGGGACGAGGAGGAACAGCGCGAGCCAGCCCAGCCCCGGCCCGAGCAGCACCAGACGCTGAACGAATTCGCCCGATCGTGTCATGAGCATTCGAGCACCACAGAGGCACAGAGAACACAGAGATCCAGGATTTCCTCTGCGTCTCTGTGCCTCTGTGGTTCAAGCCATGAGCTCTACCGCGACGCCATGATTTCGGTGACGGCGCGGGTGTAGTCGCGCTGGGCCCGGCCGAGGTCGCGGAGCTGCTCCATCCGCAAGAGCTCTTCGGGCGTCATGCCCAGGTTCGGATAGGTCTTCACCAGGTCCGGATCGAGGCCCTCCATCGCCGGCTCGTTCGGCACCTTGTAGAGGATGTTCTCCGCCACCCAGGAATGGATCTCCGGCCGCAACACGTAGTTGATGAAGGCATGCGCCGCGTGCTTGTTCTCCGACTCGGCGGTGACCACCATGGTGTCGACCCACATGTCGCTGCCTTCCTTCGGCACGACGAACTTGATGTCCGGGTTCTCGGCGATGCCGTAGTTGCACCAGCCGTCCCACGCGTGCACGAGACTGGCCTCGCCGGAGACGA
>DASVDU010000035.1:0-12374 GCA_036380915.1 Hyphomicrobiaceae bacterium
CTCTCGGCGGCGATGATGCTCGACTGGCTCGGCGAGCGGCACGGCAGCGATAGCGCGCGTGCGGCCGCCCGCGCCGTCGAAAAAAGCGTCGACCTCGTTTTTGGCAGCGGGCGGGTCCGTTCCTGCGATATCGGGGGCAGCGACGGCACCGTCGCCATCGGCCGCGCGGTGGCCGACGCGATCCGCTCTGGGGAGGCCGACCCGGCATGACCTTGTCAGTCGCCATCGCCGGTCTCGGCTGCCTGCTTGGCGACAGCATCGCCGCTCTGCGCGTGCCGGTGCCAGGTGTCCCGCCGGTGCATTGGTGGCAGTGAAGCTGCCGGCAAACCGCATCGAAGCGATCCGCTGCAGCCTGCGGCTGACCCCGCCCGCTGGACGGCGGAGATCCGACAGGTGGGTGAGGCCGACTCACAATGTTGTCCATATTGCGTTGCAACAGAGCGCTTGAGTATTGCGGGGAACGAACTCGATGGGAGACTTCATGCTGCGCGCGGAGCCATACGTCGCCATAGCCCACAAACCGCTTCTCGCGTCGTGCTTCGCGTTGATGCTCCTGTCGCTGACCGCGATCGCGGCCAACGGCAGCCCGTTTGACACGGCGCAGAACCTCGACTGCGACGCCGTCAACAACGGTGCCTTGAACATCGAGCTCGGCGGGTTCACGCGCGCCACGCGGCGTGTCACGCTGAGAGCTCACGAGACGCTCGACTTTGCCCTCGAGGCCGGCGCTGATGCCTTCGGATCTCTGACCCTTGTCGCGGGAAAGGGATCACCACGGCCGCTGCTTGCTGGACCCGCCGGCACGACGGTCAGGTTCGTCGCCCCGGCGCGAGACACCTTTGGTTTCGAGTTCGTCGCGGAGGGCGAGGAGGACGTGGCCTTCACCGCAACTTGCTCACGTGCGCAGAGCGCCCGGAGGAATGGCCTGTCGGCATCTCAGCGGGCCGCCAAGCTTCTTGCCGAAAAGCCGAACCTCCGGTCCCTGCCCGAGCCAGAGCTCCCGGCCAGCATCGATCCGGAGGTGTGGGATCTCTTGCAGGAGAGCCAGCCTACGGCTGCCAACCCGTCAGTGGTTCGACGGAGGCCTGCGACCGCGAGCTTGCGTGCGATCCGGCCGCCCGACGGCCTGGATGTGTGGCTGCAGGCGGACGGAAACCGCTACTCGCTCGGCGAGCAAGAGAAGGCCCCACAGGAGAGCGATGCGACTGATTTGAGCGGCGGCGGCCTCAAGTTCAAAGTGCTGCCGGAGATCATGATCGGTGCACTCGTGAATTTCGACCAGCAGGGCGAACAGCTCATCAAAGCGCCGCTCAGCCTTTCGGACCGAGGGTGGATGGCCGGCCCCATGGCTACTGTCCAACTTGTTCCCGGCATCTCGCTCGACGCGCGCGCGGCCTGGGGCGAGAGCCGGCCCGCCGCGCCTTTCTCGGCCGCAAGCGGACTCGGTGCCGAACGGCGGCTCGTCAATGCCCGGCTCGCCAATACCCAGACATTTGGCCACTGGCGGTTCTCCCCCAGCGTGGTCGTCAACTACGTCGAGGAAGAGCAGCACTTTGCAGGCTTATCAACCGAGGGCGGGCCTGCGCGGCAAACATTCGGCTCCGGCCGCGTCGATATCCGGCCAGAGCTCAGCTACCGGCTCGATCTCGGCGATTCGACGTTCATCGAGCCCAAGGCTGCCATCAGCAGCTTCTGGGACATCGACAGCCTGTCGAGGCTCGCGCCGGGCAGCTCAGAGCAGGATATGCGGATCAAGGCGGAGGCCGGTGTCACCATCGGCACGGTCACCGGAACCAAGCTTCAGGCGACCGGTGGTGTCGAAGAAGGCGGGGCGGGAGCCGAGGACATCTGGAGCGGACGGTTTCAGCTCAGCGTGCCTCTGAAGTGAGCTGGGCTGAGTCTGCCTGCATGGCGTCAAGGTTAAGGAAGGAATCCGCACCCTAGAACCAATTTTTTAGAACCAATTTTTTGGCGCCAGGGACGACCGCCGATAGATACTTCTCGCACCCCATTTCCGTCGGCACGCCGGACTGGTGCATCGGGATGTCGCCGTTGCCAGCTCTGAAAAGATGCATTATAGCGTCATGTTAACGCCCGCACCCCGCGGGCGCTCTGTCTGATGTCATCCCAGAGGATGCAATGGACTTCCCCGGTTTCTTTGCTGCGGCGCCGACGATCACGCTGCACGATCCGCTCGCGGAATTCCTGGGCGCGTCGAAGGGCGGCGTGATGACCTACGGCTATGCTGATGCCGTGAAGCTCGCCGGGCACTCCTGCCCGACCGTCGCCGGAGCCTACCTCATGGTGCGCCGGGGGCTAGCCTATCTCTATGGCGACGAGCTTCCCGAACGCGGAGGCATAGAGGTCTATCTTAGGGATGGGCGCGAGCAAGGGACGACGGGCGTGATTGCAACCGTCGCGATGCTGATCACTGGCGCCGCGCCAGAGACTGGCTTTGGCGGCCTCGGGACCGGCGGCCGCTTCTCGCGCCGGGGCCTGCTCCAATTCGACACACCCATCGATGGCCTTCTGGCGATGCGGCGGCGCGATACCGGCCGCGGTGTGGTGCTCGATCTCGACCTGGCCAAAGTACCATCGGACCCAACCATGGGGCCGCTTTTCGTGAAGGCCATGGCCGGGCAGACGGATGAAGATGAGCAGTCCCGCTTCGCAGAACTCTTTCAGGGTCGTGCCGCGCGGATGCTGCTCGAGCATGCCAATGACTCGAACTTGATTCAGGCCTGCGACTGGGAGGCCGTGGCGTAAGCGCCAGCCGGACGACCGTGAGCTATTTCGCGCTCCTCATCCTGCATTTGTTCGCCGCGATCATGTTCGTCGGCACGGTCTTCTTCGAGGTGCTGATCCTCGAAGGAATCCGCAAACCGGTCGGACGCGAGATCATGCGCAAGATCGAGCTCGCCATCGGGCGACGCGCCCGGCGGCTGATGCCCTTCGTCATGCTAGTGCTCTATGGCGCAGGCATCAGCATGGCCTGGCAGTACCGCAGCGCCCTCTCGAATCCGTTCTCGAGCACTTTCGCCTTGATGCTTTGGATCAAGATCGCGCTCGCAACCAGTGTTCTAGCCCATTTCCTTACCGCCATTACGTTGAGCGGCACAGGCAAGCTCAAATCGCGCCACTTCCAAATCATTCATCTCAGCGTGTTCTCTCACGTCGTGCTGATCGTCTTTCTGGCAAAAGCCATGTTCTACCTGGGCTGACAGCGCACGATCGCGACTATCGCGGCGGCCATGAATTGCGAATGGGCGGCCATAGCAGCCTCACGGATGCAGTATCGGGAGCACTATCTTTCTGGGATATTTCTGCGCTTGACTATTTTTGGGCGTGCCGGCCGCTTTGATCCAGTATCATATCCCGCAGCACGACGGCGTTGTTGTGCTCCTCGTCACTGGCAGAAAAGACGAGCGTGAGGGCCCCTTCACGCGCGAGCGCCCGCAACCGCTGCAGTTGCTCAGGGTGCTCTTTGATCTCTGCCGCGTAACGCTTCCGGAATTCCGGCCAGCGCGCGGGGTCGTGGCCAAACCATTTCCGCAACTCTGAACTCGGGGCGATGTCCTTCATCCATTCGTCGATTTTGGCGTCTGCTTTCTTCACGCCCCTCGGCCACAGCCTGTCGACCAAGACGCGCATGCCATCAGAACTGCTCGCCGGCTCGTAGGCCCGCTTCAATCTCACGTTCTCGCTAGGAATTCGTTTGGCCATCGAAATTCTCCTCGTGAGTATTTTTCGGCAAGCACCTCCCGCAACGTGACTGCGCCTAGTGCGATTGGTCATTTTTGGTTCGAGAACGGGCCTGAGACTGGCGGCTTTCGCAACGTCCGGCCGTTATACTCACGGCGGCCCTCCGCCATCCGTTCCGCCCTCTGCGGGCGGTGCTGTCCAGGCCTGGAAATCGGCCTCGGATATCTTGTCGAGGTTCTTCACGAATGCGGTGAGCGTCCAGATTTCATCATCATTCACACCCGCTCTGTTGAAGGACGGCATCGCCGTCATCCGGATGCCATTCCTGATGATCCAGAAAATCTGCGCTGGATCTCTAGGAGGCCCAACCTCCTTGAGATCCGGGACGGCGGGCTCCAAGCCCTCCGAAAACTTGGCCCACTGTACTCCAGGTGCACCATGGCAATTCGCGCAGCCCCTGGCAGCAAAGGCGCGGGCGCCCGACTGGATGACGCTGCTATCGTCCATCGAGACTGGAGGCGTGATGCCTTCCGCATGCCTCGCGACCGAGGCTTGTCGGACCGATACCAGGCTTGAGGACACGATGTCCGGCTCCGTCACGTTGGCGGCTACATTGTAAAAGCCGGCAAAAAAGTAGACTGCGCCGGCAATGACAGCGAGAATCGCGAGGACACCGATTGCGGCCAGAACTCTCATCGCGTGTATCCTCTTCTCAGGAGCAAAAGCCCTGCTCCGCTATCGAGCAGCCGAAGAGCCAGCACCCTTCATAGCACAAGATCGGGCGGCCAAGCGCGACCCGCGCGTAGATCGGTGAAGACACTCATAGACGATCCGAAGGCAGGCACGCGTTCAGGGCCGCAATAAAAATTAAGTAATTCAGAACGATAACAGATTGTTGGCGAGCCGGCTTGGTAGGCGGCACCTCGACGTCGGCCGATGACGCCGAGTTCGGCCGGATTAAGCATCCAAGCAATTCCAGTGCCTCTCCGCCGGCCCGACTCCTCGCCTCTATTCCCCATTGTGCAACGGGTTCACTCGATCACGATGGCAGCCCGCCGTTAGACGACTATAGTCGATCTCATTCTACCTTTCGCCCGGGCCGCCTTGCATGCGCGTCGTCTTGAACATCCTTGAACATCTGATGGCCGCCGTCATCGGCTGCGGCTTTCTGTTCGCGCTGGCGCTCAACTTCGCCAACGTCGTCGGGCGCTATGTCTTCCACGCGCCGATCTACTGGGCCGAGGAGGCGATGATCTTCACATTCGCCTGGTGTGTGTTCCTTGGCGCCGCGCTGGTCGCCCTGCGCAGCAATCATCTGCGCGTCGAGCTTCTGGATTGGGTGCTCCCGGAGAAGGCACGGCGGGCGCTGGCGATTCTCATCCACCTGGTCACGATCGCTCTGATGATTTTCGTTGCGTGGCACGCCTGGTCCCTGGTGGAGATGGTCGAGCGGGTGCAGCAGACCAGCATCGTGGGCGAGATCCCGATGACGGTGCCCTATGGCGCCGTCCTCGTCGGCAGCACTCTGCTCGCGTTCGCCTCGCTGGTGCGTACTATTGAGCTGATCACCGGCATCGAGAAGCCATCAGAACCGGGCCCGCTACCGCCATGACGTGGCTGATCGCACTCCTCCCGCTGCTGCTGTTGGCGCTCGGGTTTCCGATCTACGTGGTGCTGCTGGCGTCGACCAGCACCATCGCGATGATCTACATGGACATCCCGCTCACGCTCGTGCCGCAGGTGATGTTCGGCAGCCTCGACAAATTCACCCTGCTCGCGGTGCCGTTCTTCATCTTCGCCGGCGAGATCATGAGCGAAGGCGGCATCTCCCGCCGCATCGTGGAGTGGCTGCTGAGCATGGTCGGCAGGCTGCGGGGCGGGCTTGCCTATGCCACCATCGGTGCCAGCGAGTTCTTCGGCGCGGTGTCGGGCTCGAGCCCGGCGACCGTGGCGGCGATCGGAAAGCTGATGTATCCGGCGCTGCTCCGTGGCGGCTACTCCGACCGGTTCTCGCTCGGGCTCATCACTTCCTCCGGCGCGGTCGCAAGCGTGATGCCGCCGAGCATCGTCATGATCTTGTACGGCGCTGCCTCCGAGCAGTCGGTGGCGGCCCTGTTTGCGGGCGGCGTGGTGCCGGCGCTTCTGATCGGCGCTCTCACAGTCAGCTATATCGGGTGGGCATCAAGGCGGCAGACGCCCAGCGACGAGCACCGGCTGGCCTTGCCCTTGGTCTGGCAGGCGACGCGCGACGCGGTTTGGGCGCTCGGCACACCGATCGTCATCCTCGGCGGCATCTATCTCGGCATCTTCTCGCCCACCGAGGCGGCCGGAGTGGCCAGCGTCTACGGCATTTTCGTCACGATGGCGATCTACCGTGAGGTCGACATTGCCGGCCTCTGGCGCATCACCTTGAACTCGGCGCTGCTGACCAGCCAGATCCTGATCATCGTCGCAGCGTCGGGTGTGTTCTCCTGGCTGTTGACTGTCAGCGGTATCCCGCAGGCGCTGGTTCAAATCCTGGGAGGAAGCGCGCAGACCACCTGGACGATGCTGCTGCTGGTCAACGTTTTCCTGCTGATAGTCGGATGCTTTGTCGATCCGGTGTCCGCCATCATCATTCTAACGCCGCTGCTGGTGCCGCTGATGCAGAGCCTCGGTGTCGATCTAGTGCATTTCGGGATTTTCCTGACCGTCAACCTCAGCATCGGCATGTTCACGCCGCCCTTCGGCCTCAACATCTTCGTGTCGCAGGCACTGTTCAAGGCGCCGCTGCCGACGATCTACCGCGGGCTGGTGCCGTTCATCGTGCTGCAGCTGATTGCACTGGCGGTCGTGACCTACGTTCCGGAGGTCTCACTCACCCTCGCCGATCTGGTTCGGAAGTAGCGATTCCGCATAGGGGCAAGCGTTCCCTTTTCTCTGGTCGCGTGCAGCTCGGCTGCAACCTTATACTCGTGTCTGGGTCCAAAGCCCGAGTGGAGGGATTCATAATGTTCAGTCTTCGTCACTATCTTCCTCTTGCCATTGCCACCGCCCTGGCAGGCTTAACGGGTCTGTCCGCGCCGGCCAAAGCTCAGACTACGATGAAACTCGCCACCGCGACCGTGAACGATGTCCAGGTCGAGGCGATCAAATATTTCGGCGCCAAGGTGGAGGCGCGCAGTAACGGCCGGATCAAGGCGGAATACTACCCCGGCGCCCAGCTCGGCTCCAATCCGCGCATGATCGAGGGGCTGCAACTTGGCACGATCGAAGTCTATGTCGGGCCGCCCGCCTACATGGTCGGCCTCGACTCGCGTTTCCAGGTGATGGACGCGCCGGGTCTGTTCGACGACATGGAGCATTTCTACCGGGTGACGCAGGACAAGGAATTCCGCGACACGTTCCTGGCGCTCGGCGAGCGGAAAGGCGTCAAGGGCATCAGCCTGTTCGTCTACAGCCCGACCTCCTTTGCCACCCGCGACCCGATTCGCAAACTGCCGGACTTCCAGGGCAAGAAGCTGCGCGTGCTCGCCTCCAAGCTGGAGCGTGAGTCGGTCGGCAAACTGGGCGCTACGGCCGTCCCGATCGACTTCAGCGAAGTGGTCTCCGCCCTGCAACAGGGCACTGTCGACGGCATGCGGACTGGCCTGTCGGTATTCACCTCGATGAAGGTCTACGAGGTGGTGAACTACGTCACCACCACACACGAGGCCATGATCCCCGAGGTGATGATGGTCTCGAAAGCCTGGTTCGACCGCCAGCCCGACGACATCAAGCAAATCATCGTCGAGGAGGCGGCCGGCATGGAGCGCCATCTGTTCGACTGGACCAGCCGCCAGCAGGTCGAGGCAGAGAAAATTTGGAAGGAAAAGGGCGGCGAGATCATTCAACTGCCGGAGGCCGATCGCAAAGAAATGATGCAGCAGCTGGCGCAGGTCGCCGAGCAGGTGCTGAGCGAGAAGCCCACCGACAAGCAGATGTTCGAGATGCTCAAGCAGGCGGTCGAACGCGCGCGGGGGAAATAAGCATGTGGAAGCTTGAGCCAACTAAAGTCGCCGCCATCCAGGCGGCGCCTGTCTTCCTCGATTCCACCGCCACGACCGAGAAGGCCTGCCGCCTGATCGCGTCGGCCGCGGAGCAGGGCGCGCGCGTGATCGCGCTGCCGGAAGTGTTCATCCCCGGCTATCCGTACTGGAGCTGGATGATGAACCCGCTCGAAGGCAGCAAATGGTTCCGCGCGCTCTACAAGGCATCGATCCTCGTCCCCGGCCCGGAGACGAACCTGCTGGGGCGCGCCGCGCGCGACGCCGGTGCCTACGTCGTGGTCGGGGTGAATGAGCGCAGCCCGAACAGCATCGGTACGATCTATAACACCAACCTGGTGTTCGGGCCGGACGGGTCGCTGCTCGGGCGGCACCGCAAGTTGGTGCCGACGTTTGCGGAGAAGCTGACCTGGGCGAGCGGCGACGGCAGCAGCCTGCGCACCTACGAGACGCCGTATGGCGCCATCGGCACCCTGGCCTGCGGGGAGAACACCAACACCCTGGCGCGCTTCACGCTGCTCTCGCAGGACGAACGGATCCACATCGCGAACTACATCGCCTTTCCGTTCACCGAGAACTACGACATGCCGGAGGCAATCCGCATCCGCGCTGGCGCGCACGCGTTCGAGGGCAAGTTGTACACGCTGGTGTCCTGCTCGGCGATGTCGGACCAGATCGCCGACATGCTGTGCACGACCGACGAGCAGCGGCGGATGATGAGCGGTCGGCCGAACGCGTTCTCGGGAATCTTCGGCCCGGACGGCCGGCTTGTCACCGATCCGCTGATCGACGAGGAAGGCATCGTCGTCGCCGAGATCGATCCGGAGCGCTGCATCGAGCCGAAGCAGTTCCAGGATATCACCGGCGCCTATAACCGGTTCGACATCTTCGATCTGCGGGTGAACCGCCGCGCGCTCGCTCCGGCCCAGTTCGCGGACGCCGCGCCGGCGGAGCGATCGCCCCAGCAGCTCGAGCCTCAGTCCGAGCGGATGCGGGTGAGTGAGCAGGATTAATGTCTGGCCTGCTGCGCGCACGCCCAGAGACCCCGGAGGGCTTGCCGGCCAAGAGCCTTCCGGCGCATTATCCGTCCATGGCGGAGTCAAAGGCGGATCTGCAGGGCATCAAGTCGATCGAGGTGGGCTTCCGCCTGCTCTCGGCACTGACGGCCGCGCGCAGCAGTCTCCCGCTCTGTGACCTCGCGCGCTCGTCGGGCATGAGCCCGAGCAAGGCGCACCGCTACCTCGCGAGCTTCATGAAGACCGGCTTGGTCGAGCAGGATCCCGCCACCCGCGATTACCGGCTCGGCCCGTTCGCCTTCGACATGGGCCTTGCCGCGTTCGGCAGCTCGGACCACCTCAGGCACGCGATCGACGTCCAAATCAAGCTGCGTGACGAGCTCGACGAGACCGTCGTGCTCACGGTTTGGGGCTCGCACGGGCCCACGGTGCTGCGGGTCGAGGAGAACAGCGATCCCGTCATCATGACGATGAAGGTCGGTGCCACGCTGCCGCTGATGCAATCGGCTGCAGGGCGGATCTTTGCAGCGTTCATGCCGCGGCGGATCATCGAAAGCTACCTGCAAGTGGCAAACTTCTCCGCTTCCGTCTACAGCCGTCGCGAGATCGTTCGTTACGACGACATCGAGCCGGAGCTGGAGGAAATCCGCCGCACACGCCTGTCGGTCTCCAACGGCGAGGTGCTGCGCGGGGTCAACGCCGTGGCCGGCCCGCTGCTGGCACCGCACGGCCAATTGGTAGGCGCGCTCGGGGTGATCGGCCAGCAGGAAAGCCTAGACATGTCGTCCGACGGCCATATCGCACGCGTGCTGCACCGTGCGGTCGTCGCCTACGAGCGCTCGGCCGCGATCAGCGCCGCCAACCGTCCACGGTCGCTGGCCGCGCCTCAGAGCGATGATGCGCGCCATCGCGCGCGCCCAAACCGGGAGAGATGAATGCCGCTACCGCTGCTGCCGACGTCGCTGGTCGGCTCCTACGCCCAGCCCGAATGGCTGATCGATCGCAAGAAGCTGGCCGGTCGCTTTCCGCCACGCGTCCGGGCGACGGAATTGTGGCGTGTTGCGCCCGAATTTCTTGCCGAGGCGCAGGACGATGCCACACTGCTCGCCATCCGCGACCAGGAGCGCGCCGGCCTTGATATTATCACCGACGGCGAGATGAGGCGGGAGAGCTATTCGAACCGTTTTGCGACCGTGCTTGAGGGCGTTGACATCGACAACCCTGGCACTGCACTCGACCGCTCCGGCCATCCTAACCCGGTGCCGCGCGTGGTTGGGAAAATCCGCCGCCGCGAACCAGTCGAGGTGCGTGACGTAGAGTTCCTGCGCGCCAACACAGACCGTACGATCAAGATAACGGTGCCAGGCCCGTTCACCATGTCCCAGCAGGCGCAGAACGATTTCTACGCCAGCGAGGAGGAGTTGGCGCTCGACTACGCCGGGGCGGTCAATGAGGAGATCAAGGACCTGTTCGCCGCCGGAGCTGACATCGTGCAGATCGATGAGCCCTATATGCAGGCGCGACCGGAGAAGGCGCGCCAGTATGGGCTGCCGGCGCTCGCCCGCGCGCTCGACGGTGTGACTGGCACCACCGCCCTGCACATCTGCTTCGGCTATGCCGCGATCATCCACGAGCGCCCGTCAGGCTACTCGTTCCTGCCAGAGCTTGCGCACGCGCCAGTGCAACAGATCTCGATCGAGACCGCGCAGTCGAATCTCGACCTGTCTGTGCTCGAAAAGCTCCCGGGCAAGACCATCATCCTGGGCGTCCTTGATCTTTCTGACATGAACGTCGAGACGCCCGAGACCGTCGCCGCGCGCATTCGCCGTGCGCTGCCGCATGTGCCGGCGGAGCGGATCGTGGTCGCGCCGGATTGCGGATTAAAATACCTGCCGCGCGAGGTCGCGTTCGGCAAGATGCGGGCGATGGTCGAAGGCGCGAAGATCGTGCGCCAGGAGTTGGCAGGGTCTCGATGACCAGGCTATTAGCTCTTGCCCCGGTATAAAGGTGGACGTGCCCCGGCCGCAGCCAGATCGAAAGGCATCTTTCGCAAGGTGACTGGCGGACGGAGAGTCCGCCAATGACGTATGCACGCTAGCGTAATTGTGCGTAAGCTCTTGTAACCGCGCATTTTCCGAGACATATTTGTCCCCGGCTTTCTGCGCGCGCCCTATTACCTCGGATAGGAGGGGCGTCTGCCGAACAGTTGACGCAGCGTGTCGTCATTGTATTGCAGCAGGTTCGCCTTTTTCGAATAGAAGTCGCACGTTGATGAAACCTCGGTGGAGTCGGCCTTCAGGTTCATGGCCCTGTAGCGCCCCGTGTGGTCGCCCACCGACATTACGACCACGTCACCGGTCTTAGTCGTCATAAGCCGGATGTCACGCTCGTGCAGCAGCTTGCGGATTTCATCGCGCGGATGATCGAACTGGTTATCGTAGTTGGACGAGCAGATCGCGAGGGACGGCCTTATGTGGCTTAGAAAGGGCTTGTTGGTAAAGCCATTGTCTGCACCGTGATGGCTGAGAATCATCACGTCGGTCTCACGCTGCAGGATCGTCCGTCTGCGCAAGTAGGCCGACAGGTTGTGGCTCTCCACATCGCCGAGGCTTAGCACATTGAAACTGCCTCCCCGAAATAATTTCACTGTAGAGTTGTTGTTTGTGCAGTCGGGATCAATGAAGCGCGGATGATAAAAGACGTCGTCGAAGGCCAGCTGCGAGGCACTCTGAAGCCCTTTGATGTATTCTGGTGAAATGGTGCGCAACTCGACGGGTCGGTTCGAGTTGCGTTTCGTCTCCTTGTAAGCCTTGATTATCCGGGCAGATTCTCTGCCATTGTCGGTGTGCGGCTCGTAGCCTGGACATTCGATGGTGCGTGGTACCGCAAGTGCCAGCAGGTCGATGAGTTCGGAGGCACAGCAGTGGTCGGAGTCCCAGCTCGTGATGTGGAGCGTGTCGACAGCCTTCACTCCGCAGGCGGCCATCTCTTGGATGATGGTGGCCTTGTTAGTGTCCGTTAGCCTTGCCTCGATGAGCGTAAAATGCCCGCCCGCGAAGTACGAGAACGACGACCCGGGCGAGCCCAGCTGATACGCGCGAAAGCGCGTGCGCACGGCTTTCAAAGTGCCCCCCATAAACCTTGAGCTTTGCCCGACTATGTGGTGTCGGTTGCCGCAAATGACAACCGATATCCAACGGGGGATGTGGATGAAAATCGGCCTCGCGCTGTCGGGTGGCGGCATGCGCGCCGCGGCTTTCCACTGCGGCGTTCTCAGGCGTCTTGCCGAACAGGATCTCCTTGAGAACGTGGCGCAGCTGTCGACCGTTTCAGGCGGGAGCCTAATGGTAGCGGCGCTCTTGGGCTTCGCGGAAAATAAGTGGCCCACATCGGGGGAATTCCGCGACCGCATCTACAGTTCGGCGCGCACGCTGTTCACGACCACCGACCTGTTGAGTCTGCGCGCAATCGGGCTAAGTGGCGCAGTGCGCTTCAACGCCAGACTTCTCACGCACCGGGCAACCGTCCTCGCCGACATGCTGGAACGGCGCTGGCGTGTGAGCGGTATGCTGGCCGACCTGCCCGAGCAGCCAATATGGTGGATCAACGCCACCTCTGTCGAAACAGGCAA
>DASVDU010000036.1:0-11790 GCA_036380915.1 Hyphomicrobiaceae bacterium
CCCGGCGTCCTCGAACTCGATCGTAACCTCGCGCACCTCGGCGTCATCGGGCCGGCGGGGTCCCCGTGATGTCATATGCGGACCAGCCAGGACCGGCGCCATCGCGGTTACCTTGCCCTCGATCTCCTGGCCTGGAAAAGCCGAGCTGCGTACGAACGCCCGCTGGCCAAGCTGCACTTTGGCGATATCCCGCTCGTCGACCTCGGCCTTCACGACCACGACGTTCGGATCGCTCATGGTCAGGATGGGCTGATCGGGGGAAGACGAAACCGTTTCTCCAACCTTGCCCAACACCCCGAGCACAGTACCGTCAATCGGCCCGCGGATGCGTGTACGATCCAACACAACCTGTGCCAACGAGACCTCTGCGCGGGCTGCGATTAGCGCCGCCTCTAGTCTGTTCGGCGCAGGCAAATCCGAGCGTGCCTGGGCATTGGCGAGCTGGATGCGC
The DNA here is from genome assembly GCA_036380915.1 of Hyphomicrobiaceae bacterium. Classification (GTDB taxonomy): domain Bacteria; phylum Pseudomonadota; class Alphaproteobacteria; order Rhizobiales; family Hyphomicrobiaceae; genus ZC4RG25. Next base: position 452 of record DASVDU010000036.1, read on the forward strand.
TCCCGCTGAAACCGCTCCTGTGCCTCGGTGAGGCGCTGCCGGGCATCAGCAATGTGACGATCGTCACCGCTCCCCTCGCGCTTGTTGAGCAGGGCGGCATCGAGCTCGTAGCGGGCTCCTGTGAGGGCGCGTTCTGCGCGGTAGACCGCATCCGCAGCCTTTCGCACATCCTCCCGGCCCTCCGTTGCGGGACCTGCATTGCGCTCGCGTTCGCGGGCACCTGCCTCGGCCTCCGCAGCCGACAACCGCGCCCGAGCTTCGTCGTCCTCGAGCCGGGCCAGCACCTCATTCCTTTCCACCCGATCATTGGCGCTGACATACACCGCGGCAATTCTGCCCGGGATGGCGGCGCCGATCCGTATCTCGCCTGACTTCGCCTCTACCTGTCCGGGAGCGGAAGCGATCCATTGTTCCTCGACTGGCGCACTCGCAGCCGGTGCCGGTGGGTTCTCGCGCCGCACGAAGTCGCTGAGCACGTAGCCACCGACGCCGGCCGTACCCATGGCGCCCGCGACGGCAAGCGCGATGAGAAGCTTAGATGCGGCTCCGCCGCCTCGGCCGGCGCTCATGGTCTTCGCCTCCTTCGCTTATCTGGCCGTCTTTTCCGGCTGACTTATCTTCCCGCCCCGGCCCTAATGCCCTCTGAGGCCTTATCATCGACGATCCTGCCGTCCTCAATTCTGATAATGCGATCGGCGTAGGCGAGCGTGCGATGATCATGCGTGACTGCCAAAACGGCTCGTGACGGATCCTGAGCCACTTCTGACAGGAGCGCCATCACTGCTTTGCCGTTCTCGCCGTCTAGGGCCGCCGTAGGCTCATCGGCCAGGATCACCGAAGAGGAGCCTGAAAGCGCGCGAGCGATTGCCACCCGCTGTTTCTCGCCGCCGCTCATCTGCCCTGGATAGGCGTTCGCCCGGTGAGTGAGGCCAACCTCGGCCAGCGCGCGTGCCGCATACTCGCTCGCCATCTGTCCCTTGATCCCACGCAGATCGAGGGCGAGTAGCAGATTTTGAGTAGCCGTCAGGGTCGGAAAAAGATTGTAGGACTGGAACACGAAGCCCACGTGCTTTCGACGCAGGTCGGCCAATCCCTCGGGGCCGAGGCCTTTTGTCGATTGACCCGCCACCTCCAGATCGCCGCTGGTGGGCGTCAGGATGCATCCGAGAATTGACAGCAGCGTGGTCTTGCCGCTTCCGGACGGACCCATCAAAAGGGTCAGCTCTCCCGGCCGCAGGTCGAGGTCGATTCCCTTGAGAACCTGAAGCTCATTTGCGCCGGTTCCCAGAACCTTGACGATGCCTCTGGCGCGCAGAATGGGTTTGGAAGGGCGCGTGGTGGTGGCGCGCCAATCATCCCTCTGGAGCACCCGGATGCTGCCGCCGTGCGTTGCGTCTTGGTGGGGCTCGACTGTGTCTTCCGGCGTGAGCAGCATGCCTGTTTTCCTTGAAAATCGCGATGGTCTTGCCGCCTTCGCCCGGTGGCCCGCTTCTTTGCAGAAGATCACGGGCTAGAGCAGCAGCCTCAATATGATGTTGGCTGGGATGGACCGGCCACGCTGTTCCAGCAGTGACAAGTCCTCGACGTTGCCCGGGCGGGCCATTCAGCAGAACTGCCAATCAGACACCACAAGCGCGCAATCGTGACGAAAAGATGAGGATTGCGGGCGTGTCGCACGCAGCAAACGTCGCAGGCGACGCTCGACGAGCAGAGCCTGGAGGCATCGAGGCAGGCCTTCAGTTTTATTGAACGGCAATTCACGTAAGGCCCTTGGCGATCTCTCGTGTGCCGGGTGGAAACCAAACACCGTTGCGCTCGTTTATCATCGGATCGGAAGCCAAAACGATCTGGCTTTCCAACTCAGTGGGTACACCTTGCAACGAATGCTGCAGCCCGCACGCACCGGACGCGCCGGCTCCGGGTGGATCCGGCCGGGGATGACAAGAGGGATCTCGTTCTTCAGCGCTCGGGCTTCCGAGCAATCCTGAACCCATGACCGGGAGGTTGATCGTGCCAGCGAAATCAAAGCGCACTCAGTCGAGTAGAGGCCGGCAACAGTCAACTCAACAGCGCAAGGAACCGCAAAAGCGCCAGGCAAGGCGGGCGCAGGAGCGGTCGAGAGCCGCTCCTGAAACGAACGGTCACGAAGAGGCGGCTCTTTCCGGAGGTTTCGAGCAGCCGTTTAGGGCGGCCTCGCAGTTTGCGCGTGCCGCAAGCGAGCAGATCAAACAGGCAGCGGGCGAGGGCGGTTGGGCCCGTGCGAGGCCGCAGGTGCTCGGGTGGTCGGGGACTGGCCCGGCCGAGCAATTCGAGGACCTGGTGAGGCAGTTCTGGACGGCTGGCGGCTCGAACGGACCTACTCGCTACATGGAAGCCATGGCGAGGGCGAACGTGGAGATGGTGGGGCTCCTTGGTCGCCGGAGCAGGGCCTACCTCGAGCTTCCGACACAGCTGTCACGCTGCCGGACGCCGCAGCAGATGCTGGAAGAGCAGGCGAAATTCTTTCAGGACATGCTGCATGATTACCAGGTCACCAATGACCGTGTGGTGAATTGCTGGATCGAAGCGACCGGCGCCCCCGCCGAGCAGCGGTAAATGCTTCGATCTTACCTCTTTCCGCGGCAATGGCTTGTCGGCTGGCCATTGCCGGCCGGCAAGTAGCTCGCTGGTCGCGAAAGCAATTCCATCCTTTTCTCTTCCCGGAACAAGACAAGCGCCCGTTCGTTTCCGCCCTGAGCGGACTGCATTGTGCTGGCGCGTCCAAGGAGAAAAGGATCTGCTGCGCGCCACCGAGCCATATCGGTGACATGCGATGGCGCAGCTCTTCCGGCCGGAAGCGAACACAGCATTCCGATTAGGACTTGTGGCAGCCGCCTTGGGCTTAATCCTCATTCTCGCAGGCGGTTACGTGTACGTCCGATCAGAATGGTTCTGGAATGTCGGTGAGAGTGCTCCTCAACCCATTCCGTTTCGGCATGATCTTCATGTTTCGGGCATCGGCATCGCCTGCGTCTTTTGCCATAGCACCGCCGAGCGCGTGGCGCCTGCCGGAATGCCAACCGCCCAGACCTGCCTCACGTGTCATTCGCAAATCCTGCAGGGCGCAAGCGTGCTCGAGCCTCTGCGAACGAGCGCTGCCCTGAACCGGCCAATCCGCTGGTCCTCGGTGAGCCGATTGCCAAACTTCGTCTATTTCCATCACGGCGTTCATGCGAGCGCCGGCATCACGTGCGAAACATGCCATGGGCGCATCGATCAGATGCGTCAGACGCGGAAAGCGCACTCCCTTTCGATGGGCTGGTGCCTCGGCTGCCACCGTGTTTCTGAGGCTGCAGCGGAGGCCGGCAAAGATAAGCGGCAGGTCAAAGCGGACGCAGTATCCAACTCGCCCAGCAACCAGCGCTCGCTAAAAGTCAGCGAGCATTTCGCGACACCCCTCACCAATTGCTCGGTTTGCCACCGTTAGTCATGGCCAAAAATCGCGCGCTGCCAGTTGACGCTTACATCCGGGACAGGCCGGAACTGGCGGGTCCGCACTCAAACGCCAATGACCTCCGATTATGGCGTAGCCTCGAGGAGGCAGGAGAATGCACGAAGGTGCGGAGAATTTTGCAGGCCGAGAATTCGGCGCCTGCAAATCCCGGCTCCTTCGACCGGCGTGCAATGCTCAATTTCATGACAGCCTCGCTGGCGCTGGGCGGCCTCGCCGGCTGCGCCGTCAACCGGCAGCCTTTTGGTGCGCCTCTTCTCTCGCAACCCTTCCGCTCACCGCAGCACACGCCGGGTGTCCCATTGTTTTTTGCGACGTCGCTGGAACTCGACGGGCTCGGCCGTGGCGTGCTGGTCAAAAGCCATGACGGCAGGCCGGTAAAAATCGAAGGCAATCCCCAGCACCCCGCCAGCTTAGGAGCAACGGACGTCTTTTCCCAGGCGGAGGTGCTTTCGCTTTATGACCCCGATCGATCGAAACATCCGATAGCCGGAGGGGAGAGGCGGAGCTGGACAGATGCCCGGCAGCTGATCGCACAACTCCGGCAGCAATTCCTCGCGAAAAAGGGCCGGGGACTTCGCATCCTGCTGCAACCATGCGCGTCACCGACGCGGGATCGGCTCATCAGGCTGGTGAGGCAAGCCTTCCCCGAGGCGAGGTGGCACGCCTATTCGCCGCTGCCGGATGACCAAGGTCGTGCGGCAACGCGCGCGGTTTTCGCCCGGCCGCTTGATCAAGTCTTCGCTCTCGATCGGGCGGACGTGATCCTGACGCTCGGAGGAGATCTCCTCGGTTCAGGCCCAGGCCACGTCCGTTATGCTGCCGATTATGCTGATCGCCGGCGTGCAGCCGACCGCTCCCCGCCAGTTCTTTACACTGTGGAAACGACGCCAAGCCTGACCGGGGCGCGCGCAGACCGGCGGCTCGCGGCAGCTCCGCGGGAAATCGAGCACTTTGCCCGGCAGATTCTTATCCACCTGGAAATGGGCGCTCCAGCCACGCCGGACCAACTTTCTGTCGCCCGACGTGCAGCTGAAGACTTGGCGCGGGCAGGACCGCATGCGCTGGTCGCCGCGGGGCGCGAGCAGCCCGTAACGGTCCAGGCCATTGCGCACGCGTTGAACAGCAGGCTGGGGGCCATCGGCACCACCGTGCGCTACATCGAGCCGCTCTTTGCCGGCAGCGGCGAGATGGAGACGCTGACGGAGCTTGCATCAGCCATTGCTGCAGGAGATGTCGAGGCCTTGCTGATCCTTGGCGGCAACCCTGTGTACGACGCGCCCACGGATATCGAGTTTGCGAAGATGCTCGGCAGCGTGCCCCTCTCCATCCACGTCGGAACCTATCGCGACGAAACGGGACTTGCATGCCGGTGGCATCTGCCGGCGCGTCATCCTCTCGAGAGCTGGGGCGACTTGCGCGCGTTCGATGGGACGGTTGGGTTGCGCCAACCTGCAACGGTGCCGCTCATCGAAGCGACGACTCCGGAGGAGCTGCTTGGGGAGCTTGCGGGCGAGGCAGCGGACGCGCGCGAGCTGGTTCAGGCGACTTGGCGCGCGGAGTGGGGTGCAGATTTCGATGCGCGCTGGATCACGTCGCTGGAGCAGGGCCTGATCGAGGGCAGCGGAGAAGTCACTGTCCCGGTGCAGCCTGGCGATTGGTCTCCGCCTCCCGCCACGAGGTCACCGCCTGCCGAGGGGCAGACAGTCGTGTTCGCCCCCGATCCGTCCGTATGGGACGGCCGCTTCGCGAACAACGCGTGGCTTCAGGAGCTCCCGAAACCTCTGTCGAAGCAGGTTTGGGGAAATGCGGCGTTCATGGCTCCCGCCGACGCATCAGCGTTGGGTTTGCGTGGAGGCGATATCGCAGTTTTCCGTCACAACGGGCGCAGCATCGAAGCGCCGGTCTGGCCGTTGCCGGGCCATGCCCAGAATGCAGTTACGGTGACGCTTGGCTACGGTCGGACCGCTGCGGGAAAAATCGGAAACTCGCGGGGGTTCGATGCTTATCGCTTGCGCACGTCGCAGGAGCCCTGGATCATCGAGAACGTCGACGTACTTTCCACGGGACGTCGCGAGCGACTGGTCACAACACAGCATCATCACTCCATGGAGGGGCGGGACATCGTCCGCGTCGTCGCGCCCGGAGCGGCAAGTGCCTCCTCGTCAGTATCACCGCCGCCATCGTTTTATCCGGATTTTGTTTACGACGGCAACGCCTGGGGCATGACGATCGATCTCGACGTCTGCCTGGGCTGCAACGCCTGCGTCATCGCCTGTCAGGCCGAAAACAATGTGCCCGTTGTCGGCCCGGAGGAAGTTGCGCGCGGTCGCGAAATGCACTGGTTGCGCATCGATCGCTATTACTCAGGTCATCCAAATAGCCCGCAAACCTATTTTCAGCCGGTGCCCTGCATGCACTGCGAAAAAGCGCCGTGCGAGCTCGTCTGCCCGGTGAATGCAACGGTGCATTCGAGCGAGGGCCTCAACGAGATGACCTACAGCCGATGCGTCGGCACACGGACCTGCTCCAACAACTGTCCCTACAAGGTGCGCCGTTTCAACTGGTTCGATTATTCCCGGCTTCCATTCGCGGCGACGGACGATGTTTTCAATCCGGAGGTCACGGTTCGATGGCGCGGCATCATGGAGAAGTGCACATATTGCGTCCAGCGGATCAGTGCAACCCGCATCGCTGCTCGCATCGAGAACAGGCCGATCCGCGACGGCGAGCTGATGACGGCGTGCCAGCAGGCTTGCCCGACCCGCGCAATCGTTTTCGGTGACATCAACGATCCCGCCAGCCTTGTACGAAAACAAAAGCAGGACCCGCGCAATTACGCTTTGTTGGGAGAACTGAACACGCAGCCGCGCACGACCTATCTCGCCCGTATCTCGGATGGGCCGTCCGCCCAAGGTGCAGCAGACGCTCATGACGATGCCGGCTGAAGCGCCCGCCCGGGACATCGCCCGTATTCCGTTGTCGCCGGACTTCGGCTGGCGCTGGGCCGCCAGCCTCATCGCCTCGGTGGCTATGGTTTTCGTGCTGGCGTATGCGGTCGGACTTGCTGTCTTTGTCGGCGTGGGCGTTTGGGGCATCAACGTGCCGTTCGTCTGGGGTTTCGATCTCACCAACTATGTCTGGTGGATCGGATTGGCGAATGGCTGCAGCTTGTTCGCAGCAATTTTGGTCCTGCGCCGGCATAGTCTGCGTACAGCCATCAATCGATTTGCCGAGGGGCTCGCCCTTTTCGCTGTGGTTTGCGCCGGTGTCTTTCCGATCATTCACCTCGGCCGGCCGTGGCTCTTCTACTGGATGTTTCCATATCCAGCAGAGTTTCAGGTCTGGCCGCAGTTCCGCAGTCCGCTGACCTGGGATTTCTGGGCGATCATCACGCATTTGATGGTCACGACCATGCTCTGGTACGTCGGCCTGATCCCGGATCTCGCGACTCTACGCGACCGTGCCCGTTCGGTGGCCGCGAAGCGCGTTTTTGCTGTCTTCGCGCTGGGCTGGCGCAGCTCGATCCGGCACTGGGCCTTTCATCAGCGCGCCTATCGCCTCGTTGCAATCGCGGTAATTCCGCTGGTGCTCGTCATCCAGAGCACGATCGCATTCGAGTTCGCAGTCACTCTGGTTCCCGACTGGCATGAAACCCGCCTGCCGCTGCACTTCATCGTCAGTGGACTCGAGAGCGGGCTGGCCCTGATCCTCTTCGCGGCTGCAGCTCTACGCACCTCGTTGCGCCTCGAGCGCTACATCGACGACGAGGACATGGACCTCATCGGAAAGCTGCTGCTCGCGAATGCGCTCGTCTCTGCCTACGTTTACGCAGGCGAGATCGGGGTCGCGCTATTCGCCGACGATTTCGCCCAGACTGCCGCCCTGAACCGGATGCTGGGTGATTACGCCAGCCTTTACTGGGGCACCATTGCGCTGTCAGTGATCGTTCCGCAAGTCCTGTGGCTGAGGAATGTGCGGCTGAATGATGGCCTCTCATTGCTCGTCGGACTTGCCGTGACGGCCGGGATCTGGCTCGACCGGCTCTCTCTCGTCGTCGCCGGCATACAGCGCGATTACCTGCCGTCGATGTGGCGAACTTATTCCCCGACCGCGCCCGAGTGGTATCTTTTTCTGGGAAGCATCGGCCTCATCGCTGCGCTTTTTTTGCTTTTCGTGCGCTACCTGCCAGTGATTTCCATGTCTGAAACGCGTCACGATGAGCATTTGGAGAGCCGCTCGTGAGCCGCAACGACTATGGCATCATTGGCGAGTTCGAAACGGCCGATCAGCTCATCGCAGCGACACGCGCCGCACGCGATACCGGCTACCGCCGGATCGAAGCTTTCGCACCCTTTCCGCTCTTAAACGTTTCGCGTGACCTCGGTTGCAGAACGGTCATCGTGCCGGTCATCGCAGCGACGGCGGCGGTGGTTGGTGGTGCAATCACGTATTTTAGCGAATATTGGATGAACGGGATCGACTATCCGCTCAACGTCGGCGGCAGACCGCTCAATAGCTGGCCAGCCTTCATTCCGGCAACGATCATCGTTTCCGCAATATGGCTCGCAACGGCGGCGTTCGTGACGATGCTGGTCAAATGCCGGCTTCCAAGGCTCAATCATCCGGTTTTTGTCGTGCCCGACTTTGAACGGGCATCGGAAGATCGCTTCTTCCTTTCGGTGCTGGCCGAGGATCCGGCCTACGAGCCACGCGATGTGACGGCATTGCTCGAGAAGCATGGGGCCGTAGCGATCACGCGAGTGGAGCTCACCGGATGATCAGGGCCGCCGCTGCGCTCTGTCCTGCGCTTTTGCTGCTGGCCGGGTGTGATGCGGCGCCCTCGGACGGCACTCCGGTCACGGCGAGACGCGCCCGTACGGAATTTCGCATTGCCGTGCCGCCGGGCGCCGTCCCGAGTGGCACGGCCGAAGCCATGCGCCAGCTCGCCGGGCCGGGGCCAGCTATCACAGCTGAGCTCCTTTCTGCAGGGAGGAACCGCTACGACGCGTTCTGCGCGCCCTGTCACGGGTTGACGGGTTATGGTGACGGCGTTGTGGTCCAGCGCGGTTTTCCAGCACCGCCATCGTTCCATGCCCAACCGCAGCAAGCGTTGACGCGTTCTCGCATCGTCGAGGTGATCACGCAAGGAAGCGGCTTGATGTTTCCGTTCGCCGAGCGGGTGCCGCCGCAAGATCGTTGGGCGATCGCGAGCTACGTGAAGGCGCTACAGCTCAGCCAATCCGCTCCGCTCGACAGATTGCCGGAAGACCTCCGCCGGCAGGTGGGACAATGAACGGTTCAGACGCGGAGGCTGGCACGCACTACGTCACGGCTCTGCAGGCGCTAACGTATGGCACAGTCGTTTTGCTCGCCATTGTTTTCGCAATAGGTTGGCGGACTGAGGCATTGCTCGAGGCTTGGCTCGTCGCGTTCCTGGTGCTTGCGGGCCTGGCATCGGCCAGCCTCGGCCTCCTTATGATCGGGCATCTTCTCGGGGAGACGTGGCTTCATCCCGTACGATGTCCGCTCGAGGCCGCGGCATCGACGACACCGCTCGTCCTTTTCCTGGCGCTTCCTCTGGCGGTCGGCGCCGACCTGCTTTACCCATGGGCGGCCGGTCCGATACGCGGGATCGCGCCCGAGCGGCAACTCTATCTGAGCGAATCGTTCGTCCTGGTGCGCGGAGCCGTTATTCTCGTTTTGTGGATCGCCATCGCCATTCCCATTCTGCGCCGGGGCCGGCACCAGAAAGCAAGTGCCATTGGACTGGCGCTGTTGGCGCCTACCGCCGCAATCTTTTCGATCGATTGGGTCGGCTCACGCGAGCCGGTCTGGTGGTCGAGTCTGTTCGCATTCGCATATACGGTGACGCAGCTCGCCGGGGCTATGGCGCTCGCGCTCGTCGTAGCCATGCTGCAGCAGAGCTATCCCGATCCGGCCCGCTATCACAGTCTTCAGCGGGCAGCGATTACTCTGGCGCTGCTGACGTTCTGGGTCTGGTTTGCCCAGTTCCTCGTCGTCTGGATGGCCAACCTGCCTGCAGAGGTCGAATGGTACTTGGCGCGCTCGGAGGGGGCATGGCGCTGGCCGATGATGGCCGTAGCGCTTCCCTCTCTCCTCGCTTCGATTGTGCTGCTCCTTCCTTCTCATCCAAGCCGCTGGCGGTTGGTGGCGGCCGGCCTGTTCCTGTTCGTGCAGTATCTCGCCCATATGCTCTGGCTCGTGCGACCGGCATCCGCGGGCATGCCGGCGTTGACATGGGCCGACCCGCCGGTCTGGCTCGGCCTCGCCCTCTTGTGGGCCATCTGGTACATGGCCGCTCGCCGTGTAGCGCAGGCGACTATCGGCCAGCCTCCGGCGTAGTGGTGAGCAATTCCATCGCGCGCTCGATCGGAATGCGAGCCTTCCCTGTTCCGATGCGCTCGGTTTCAAAAAGTCTTCGGGTTTCGGCCTCGCGATATGCGTCAGCCTCTTCAAGCCAGGGGTACTGGGATGTGGCCGGCCGATACTCGTAGGGCGCAACACCCGCCGCGCCAAGGGTGTAAAGATAAGTTGCGATATGGCCGGCCTCTTCCGCCGACAGTCCAAGATTCGGCATGGCCGTCGCGGGCTGTAGCGCCGGCGGGTCCATCAGCCAAGGAACGAGCCAGCGGGGCACGTTTGGGTAAGTGCCCGCCAGGACCGTTCGTTGTGCAAAATCATTGAGCGGCGGACCGACCATGCCGATCGCTCCGGGAACGCCTGGAATCACATGACAGGTCCCGCAACCATTGTTGACGATGAGCTGGCGACCGACGGTCGCGTCCCCGCCCTCGATACGGAGGTGCGGAGGTGGTTCCCGCGAAGCGTCGCATGCCGATATCGCCAGGCCGATTGACAGAGCGGAGCCCAGATTACGGAGGTCAAGCTGCATCAGCCCTGCTCGATTTGATCGGCTGCCGCACGGCTTTCAAACGCATCCGGGGACTATCGGTTGCCTCGCGCCAGCCTGGTCACCGCCGCGCTGCGCTCCATCTCAGCCCAGTACGAACGTGGCGATGCTGAGGTAGATGAGCACCCCCGCGACGTCGGCAATTGACGTGATGAGCGGTGCGCTCGCAGACGCCGGATCCAGCTTGAATCGGCTGAGTACGAACGGCAACGACATGCCGATGATACTGCCGGTAATCACCACGAGCACCATCGTCGCCGCGACGATCAGGGCGATTTGCGGACCGCCTCGAGCGATGCCGATCATGGCGACGGCAAGCCCCATGGTGAGGCCGAGAGCGGCTGCAACGACGAGCTCCCGGGCCAGCATGTAGCCCCAGTCGGCGAGGCGCACGTCGCCCGTCGCCAATGCACGGACCATCAGCGTCGAGGCCTGTGCGCCGGCGTTGCCGCCACCAGCAATGAGCAGAGGCAGGAAAAAGACCAGCGCCACGTGCGACACGATGGTGTCCTGAAACAGCGCAAGGCCCGCGCCCGAGAAGATGTTGAAGAACACGAGCACGACCAGCCACGTGATCCGCTTCCGGTAGAGCAGGCCGATGCTCGCCTCTTTCAGACTGATGGCGATCGCCCCGACGGTGCCGACTTTGTGGAAGTCCTTCGTGGCCTCCTCTTCGGCGACATCCATCGCGTCGTCCTGAGTCACGATGCCAACGAGCGCGTCACCGCCGTTGATGATCGGCAGCGCGATGAGGTCGTACTTGGCGATGAGCCGCGCCACCTCTGTCTGGCTGTCCTCGGCGCGGGCGCAGATGACGTGCGTGTCCATGATGTCTGCGATTTTCGCGCTGGGCCTGGCGAGGATCAGGTCGCGCAAGGAGACCACGCCCGTCAGCCGCCGCTGCTCATCGACGAC
>DASVDU010000037.1:0-7567 GCA_036380915.1 Hyphomicrobiaceae bacterium
GTCCTGCGGCGCTACGACATCCTGATGATCGCCGACGAGGTGATCTGCGGGTTCGCGCGCACGGGCAACTGGTTCGGCTCGCAGACGTTCGGGATCCAGCCGGACACGATCACGATGGCCAAGGCCATCACCTCCGCCTACATGCCGCTCGGCGCCGTGACGGTGAGCGAGCCGGTCTACGAGGCGATGGTGGACGAGAGCAAGAAGCTCGGCGTCTTCGCGCACGGCTTCACCTACTCCGGCCACCCCGTATCCTGCGCCGTTGCGGTCAAGACGCTCGAAATCTACGAGCGCATCAACATCGTTGGCCACGTCCAGAGCGTCGCTCCGGTGTTCGAGACACGTCTGAAAGCTCTTCGCGACCATCCGCTCGTCGGTGAGACGCGCGGCGTCGGCCTCATTGGCGGCGTCGAGCTCGTCAAGGACAAGGCCACCAAGGAGAGCTTCGATGTCCGCCAGGGCCTCGGCCCCAAGGTCGTGAAGCTGGCTGAGGAGGAAGGCCTCATCTGCCGCGCCGTTTCCGGCGACACGATCGCTCTCTGCCCCCCGCTGGTCATCGACGGCGCAGAGGTGAACCAGATGTTCGACGCCCTTGGACGCGCACTCGACCGCGCCGAGGAGTGGGTCAACAAGGAAGGATTGCGGGGCTGAGGCAGGCCTCGCCGTTCTCGCCCGCCGTTCCAGCCCTCCCTTTGAATGAAGGGGAGGGCTGTGAGGCCGAAGCGGGATCAAGGGGCGCGATCTGGCGTCTGTATGCCCCCGCCCGTCCACCAATCCGCCCTTCAGCACCTTCTCGCCTGGGCGCGAGTCGGACATACTCTCCACAACCTTCACGCGCAGCGAGGTGCCGGATGGTTGTCGGGCGGAGCAAGTCCAAATGCAGTTGCCTCCTAATCAGCTTCGCGACCCTGATTGCGTTCGGCTCAACCGCGAGCCTTGCTCAGCAGAATACGTCCCGATCGGACCTTGGAACCGAGCGGCTGCAGCTCCGTGTCGCCAGCTTCGCTATTTCGGCTGAGCCGCCCGAATCGGTGGAACCCCAGGAGCCGCAGCCGTTGTGGCGCCATACGTTCGGCTCAGAGCGCCGGGCCCCAGCCCGGCGGCGGCCAGTCCAATTCCAGGCGGATATCGTTGTGCTGCAGGGCGTGACAAACCTGGGCGTCGTCCGGCAGATGCTTCCGGCAAGTCTGTATCGGGTCGTTGCCTCGCGCCAGATTCTGGAGAACGTGCACGCGACGCGGGATGCCCCGCAGGTACAGACGACGGCGATCGCCATTCGCCGCGATGCCCGGCTGAGGACCGTTGCTCACGAGCATATGCTCGAGCTGGCTGAGCCGCCACCTGGCGCGGAAACGCCGCTCTCAGCAGGGATCGCCATGCGCGTTCTCGGCAACAGGCGTCCGTTTTGGGTGCTGTCGGTGGACCTTGCTCAGGGCTGCTCTGGCAGCACGGTGCAGGATCAGCCGCAATGTGCGGCGGCGAAGCGGCAGCTCGATCTCGTGGAGGCGTGGCTTTCCGAGAAAGTGGCTGCCGGCGAGGCCGCCATTATCGCCGGCAGGTTTCCAATAGAGCACGGCGAGGGCAGTTTGCCGGGCAAGCTGGGCCAACTGACAGGGTCAAACGGGAAGCTTGCCGGAACGTGCCCCGATGGCGGCAAGAGCATTGCGCGAACCTACGTGCTGATAGCGCCGAGCTCGCGGCCGGATGCAGAAGTAACCTTCCAGGGCCACGTCGAGCCTGTCGACAAAAGGAAGCCCGAGTGGGGCTGCGCCCTGCTCGCTGACGTCAGCTTCTAAATCCAGCACATCAGACGTGCTGGCCGCCATTGATGTGCAGCTCCGCTCCGTTCACGTAGCTCGACTGATCCGTGCAGAGGAAGTAGATGGCCTTTGCGACCTCCTCCGGCTCGCCGAGCCGCCGCAGCGGGATCTGCTCACGCACGATCTTGTCGGTGCCTGGCGACAGAATGGACGTGTCGATCTCTCCCGGCGAGATGGCGTTGACGCGGATGCCGCGCGGCCCGAAGTCGTGGGCCATCTCGCGTGTGAGCGCGGCCAGCGCTGCTTTGGACGTGGCATAAGCCGCGCCCGCGAACGGATGCACCCGCCCGCCGGCAATGGAGGTCACGTTCACGACCGCACCCTTCGCGGCTTCGAGCTCGGCGATCAATCCGCGGGCCAGCATGATCGGAGCGAAGAAGTTGACTTGAAAGACGGTCTGCCAATCTTCCAAGGCCGTATCGATGGTGCCAAGCCGCGCTCCCTCCGGTCCCTTGGGGCTGATCCCCGCATTATTGACGAGCGCGTTGAGCCGCGAGCCCTGTGCCTCGAGACGCCTGCGCATCTCGACAATCGCCCGAAGCGTGTCCTCGGCATTCGAGAGGTCGACCTGAATGTGATCCTCCGGCCCCATCTCCCACGGACAGTTCTCCGGGAATGGGTGACGCGAGCAGGTGATGACCCGCCAGCCTGCGGAGGCGAACCGCTTGACGGTGGCGTGCCCGATCCCCCGCGAGGCGCCGGTCAGGATCAGGGTCTTTCGCTCGGCATTGCTGACAGCGGGCATGGCGGTATGTCATCCACGAATGACGAGAGACGGTCTCGGAACTGCATTGCAGCATAGCCGAAATCGTCTCCGCGCGTCATAGGTTTAGCGGTCGCGACAATGCAGCCGCCGGCAAGACGCGATCAGGGATAAAGGCGCGTCCTAGACCACGGCTCGCCTACTGCCGCACGACGGAACTGCACGCGGTCATGCAGCCTGAACGGCCGGTCGTGCCAGAACTCCATCTCCACCGGCACGACACGGAAGCCCGACCAGTACGGCGGGCGCGGGATTTCCCCGACTGCGTACTTGGCCGTGTAGAAAGCGACCGCCTTCTCCAGTGCGAAGCGGCTTTCGAGCGGTCTCGACTGAGCGCTGGCCCAAGCACCGATGCGGCTGCCGCGTGCGCGGGTCGCGAAATAGGCATCGGCCTCCTCCGGCGCAACCGGCGAGACGAGCCCACGCACGCGCACCTGCCGCCGGAGGCTCTTCCAGTGGAAACAGAGCGCGGCCTTGCGTGAAGCCAGGAGCTCGCGGCCTTTGGCGCTTTCGTAATTGGTGAAGAACACGAAACCGCGGTCCGACCGCTCCGGGCCGTCCACACCCTTGAGCAGCACCATCCGTACGTTGGGCATCCCATCGGCGTCGACGGTGGCGAGCGCCATGGCGTTCGGATCACTGGGCTCGTGGGCGGCCGCGTCCTTGAACCACTCGTCGAACAGCGCGAACGGCTCGTCCGCGGCGGTGAAGTCTCCCGCCTGCGGTCCCGTGTAGTATTCGGGCTTCGGTGTGTCGGCCATGGAAATCTGCTCACTGTGTCGACCGGGAAGGAACAGCCGTTGAGGTCCTCTTAACCCGGTCGCGGCATTCTCTCTCGCGTACGAGTACCCGTCCGGCCGCGGCGGGTCCAGTCAGTTCGAGTACGAGTGAGTCATCATGCGTAAACGAGACGGCGCATTCATTCGCGTTGCGGCATGTGCGCTTGCGCTCGCCCTGCCGATCGCCGCGAGTGCCGATGACATCAGATCAGGCGCGTCGAATCGCGGTAGCGCCTGCTCCTGCCCTGAGCTGCGCAGGCTGCCCCCGCCGAACGTCAGCAACCCCGCCGCCACCTTCACCCTCAATGAGCTCGACGAGATCGCGACGCTGAACGCCCTTCACATCGGCCTGACCGAGGTGCCTGATGGCGCCAACTTCGTCTGGCGGCGTTCCCATGGCCGGCTGAGTGGGACCGTGCGACCGCTCTTCTCCTTTAAGAATGCCAAGGGCGAGGTCTGCCGCCACGTCGTCGTGACCCTCCGGGCAGGCGATCGCACGCGCACCGTCGAAGGCGCTGCGTGCAGGGAGCCGAATGGCCGCTGGGTGCTGGAGGGCTGAGCAGGTCTGCCGCAACGGCCCTCGCCAAGAGCGATCCCAATCTGCTAGAGCGCAGTCCGAAGCCGCGCTTGGCGGCATCTTGGCTTTGGGAGACGCGCGTGTCGGAGTGGCTGTGGGTCATCTTCACCGTCCTGGCGGCCGGGGGGCAGACCCTCCGCAACGCCATGCAGAAGGAGCTGACGACCACGCTCGGCACGGTCGGCGCCACCCACGTCCGCTTTCTGTTCGGCCTGCCGTTCGGACTGCTTTTCCTCCTGATGGTGCTGCTGGCCACGGGTGAGCCAATCCCCACCCTCAGCGGCTCGATGCTCACGTGGACGATCGTTGCCGCGCTCGCCCAGATCTGCGCCACGGCCTTGCTGCTGGCCGCCATGCTCGAGCGCTCGTTCGTGGTGACGATCACACTGTCGAAGACCGAGCCCGTCCAGGTCGCCGTTTTCGGGCTGGCGTTCCTGGGTGATCATCTCTCACTCGGGCTTGCAGTCGCGATCATCATCGCCACCGTCGGCGTCGTGATGATGTCCTGGCCGCGCCAGAACATGGCGGCGCTGTCCTGGCACTCCGCCGCCCTCGGCGTCGCCTCCGGAGCCATGTTCGCCATCGCTGCCGTCGGCTTCCGCGGCGGCATCGTGGCGCTCGGAGCCAAGAATTTCGTCGTCGGCGCTTCGACGACGCTCGCGCTCGGCCTCGTGATCCAGACGCTCGCGCTGTCCTGTTACCTGCTCCTGTTCGAGCGCGAGAACCTCATCGCCATCTTCCGCGCCTGGCGGCCATCCATGACCGCTGGATTCATGGGCGCCTTCGCCTCCCAGATGTGGTTCCTGGCGTTCGCCGTCGAAAGCGCCGCGAAAGTCAGGACGCTTGGCCTTATCGAGATCCTGTTTGCGCAGGCGGTCTCGCGCCAAATGTTCAAGCAGGACATCGCCTCACGCGAGGCAATCGGCATCGGCCTGATCATCCTGGGGGTGGTGGTGCTCCTCAATACGTAAAAGCGGCCGGGCCGCACCCGCGCCCCAGCCGCCGCAAGCCCGATCGCTTGAGCACCAATTCTTACTTGATCAGCCCTTCCGCCTTCATCGCAGCCTTGACTGCCGGCCGCGCCGCGACGCGGCTCTGGTGATCGGAGACGTTCCGGAAGCCGGAGAGATCGAGCTTGAGGGGTTTCGACCAACTGATCACGTTGAACAAGTAAGCATCCGCCAGCGTATAGTCCTTGCCCAGCAGATAAGCATTGCTGCCGAGATGCTTGTCGACGACCCCGATGCGCGCCAGCAGCACCTCGCGCGCGACCGCCTTTCCCTCCTCCGGCATTTTCGAATTGAAGAGAACCCCGAAGCCTTTGTGCAGCTCACTGGTCACAAAGTTCAGCCAGGATTGCAGTCTGTACCGCTCGATCGAGCCATTGCGCGGGGCGAGATGCGTCGCGTCCGCCCTGTCGGCGATGTACTGCATGATCGCCGGCCCTTCCGTCAGCACCGTACCGTCGTCGAGCTCCAGCGCAGGCACGTAGCCGGCAGGACTGATCTGCCAGAAATCCCGCCCGTCCTCGGTCTTCTTCGCGTTGAGGTCCACCTTCACCAGATCGAAGGGCGTATTCGTCTCGCGCAGTACGATGTGGGGCGCGAGCGAGCAGACACCTGGAGAATAGTAGAGCTTCATGTCAAATCTCCTTCATTAGTCCGGTGGTTCCGTTTTACCGAACTACTGAATGAAATTTAAGATAAGATCTTGCTCGAGCGCCGGTGATGACGCAGATGTGAACGCGCGCGCCGCGGCCACGAGCGGCAATCTGGATTCTCAACGCCAATGGTGCTTAGGATGCCATGGCAAGGAACTGACGGGGATAACGGCTCATGACGAGCAACGGGGCGAATACGGGAGTCGCTACTGGAAATTTGATGGCCGGTAAGCGCGGCCTCGTCATGGGCATCGCGAACAACCGCTCGATCGCCTGGGGCATCGCCAAGGCCGCCGCTGCGCAAGGGGCGGAGCTGGCGGTCACCTATCAGGGCGAGGCGCTGAAAAAGCGTGTCGAGCCGCTGGCAACCGAGCTCGGCTCCAAGCTCGTACTGCCTTGCGACGTCACGGACTCGGGCTCGATGGACGCGGTGTTCGCCACCCTCAATGAGGTGTGGGGGCGCCTCGACTTCCTGGTCCACGCCATCGCCTTCTCGGACAAGAACGAGCTGGATGGCCGCTACGTCGACACTTCCGAGAAGAACTTTACGCAAACGATGCTCATCTCCTGCTACTCCTTCACGGCGCTGGCGCAGCGCGCGGAGAAGCTGATGAACGGTGGCGGCTCGCTTCTGACGCTCACCTACTACGGCGCCGAGAAGGTGATGCCGCACTACAATGTCATGGGCGTCGCCAAGGCGGCGCTGGAGGCGAGCGTGCGCTACCTCGCCGCCGACCTCGGCCGGAACGGCATTCGGGTCAATGCCATCTCCGCCGGTCCGATCAAGACGCTGGCCGCTTCCGGCATCGCCGACTTCCGCTACATCCTGAAGTGGAACGAGTACAATTCCGCCCTGCGGCGCACGGTGACCATCGAGGATGTCGGTGCCGCGGGCCTCTACCTGCTCTCCGATCTCTCCCGCGGGGTCACCGGCGAGATCCACCACGTTGACGCCGGCTATCACGTCCAGGGCATGAAGAACGAGGACGCGCCGGACATCACGGTGGTGAAGAACGGGGAGTGATTGCGAGGTCCATCCTCGTCCTCGCCCTCACACGCTCATTGAGCCGCCAGAAGAGCCAATAGGCGGTGCAGCAAAGCACAAGCATCGCCGCCCCGAAGTCGAAGGCGGCGCGTGACGTGCCGACGCCTGTCGCGATCCAACCGGCCACGATAGGAGCCGCAACGACGGCTACATAGAAAACGCTGAAGAACAGACCCATGCCTATCGCTCGAGTCCTGGGCTCGAGGACGCGAGCCGGCAAGCTCATTACCGACCCGGCCGACAGACCTCCCATCCCAAGTGCCACGAAGGCGACGATCGCGTACTCCGTCCTTGCCGCGACGACCAGCAGGACAGCAAGGACAAGAAACCCTCCGATCATCACGAAGTTATGCCGTCCGGAACGATCAGCAATGAGACCGCCGGCCGGCGCTGAAACCGCGATGAGCCACAAGGCAAGGCTGGTAACATAGCCCGCAGCAGCGGCCGTCCAGCCCTTCTCCACGAGCAGGGACGTGCCGAAGCCGAAGATCATGCCGAGAGCTGCGTTGTAGAGACCCCAAATGCCGCCAGCGACAATGACAGCCTGCAGTGCAGCGCCAGCTGGCCAAATCCCCGACGCAGGCGCAACCGCCTGTGCGGAAGGTGGCCGATAGAGTATGGCCAGCAGCACAGTGCCGACGAGCAACATTCCCAGGGTGAGGAGATAGCTCTCAGCGAGCCCCCAGCTCACGGCCACCCACGGCAGCACGAACAGCGCGAAGGCAATTCCGATCGGCCAGGAGTTGACGAATATGCCCATGGCCGTTGCGATCTCCTTTCCGGCAAACCAGTCGGTGACCATCTTCGACATCAGGACGTTGAGCAGCACGCCGCCCGTTCCGGAGATCAGCCGGCCGGTGACCTGCCAGCGCCACTCGGGCAGGAGCGCGATCATCGCCCCGCCGCCGATCATCAGCGCGAGA
>DASVDU010000038.1:0-29505 GCA_036380915.1 Hyphomicrobiaceae bacterium
CGGCAGAGGCGGCCGTAGGCGGCCCGATCAGTCGGCAGGCAGAGCAGGCTCGGCGCATCCTGGAGGTCGAGGCGGGCGCCGACGATCAGCCTCAGCCCGGCCTCCTTGGCGGAAGTATGGGCCCGCACAACGCCGGCCAGCGTGTTGCGGTCGGTCACGGCCAGCGCGGAAAGGCCGAGCGCTTTGGCTTGGGCGACCAGCTCGTGGGGATGCGAGCCGCCACGCAGGAACGAGAAATTGGTGGTGACCTGCAGCTCGGCGTAGGCGTGTGCGGAGGAAGACATGCCGGCGCTCCTCACCCGAACAGCCCGTGCATGTACCAGACGGGAGGTCCGGCCTCGGGGGTGCGGTCGTAGAGACCCTCCCGGAACACCCAGTAGCGACCGCCGCGGTCGTCCTCGATGCGATAATAGTCTCGCGGGCGGGGCGGCTTGGCGGAGTTTCCGATGGTCCGCCACCATTCGGGCTCGATGCGCTCCGGTCCCTCGGCCTTGGCGACGGTGTGGCTGACGCGCCGCCATGTGAAGCGCGCTGGCGGGCCTTCCGGCACCTCGGCAAGAACGGTGATCGGCTCGGGGGTTGCAAACAAAAGCAGTGGACGGATGGCGCCGCGCATACAGGACTCTTGTGCCGAAAAACGAGTTTTCGGGAGCTCTTTTGCGGTCAATATCGGAATGCGGACCTCGGCCTGCTCGGGAATATGGCTGCTGAAACGGGCAAGGCGCACCACGCGCTCTGCTCCGAGGCGATTGGCGAGCTTATCGATGAGCTGTGTGGGATCGCCACGGGCATCAGAATCCAACCCGGCACTCAGAGATGCCTGCGTAGGATCGAGCTGTTCGAGGCTTGCAGCCTCGAGTGTCAGCACGTCGACGCCGAACCCGGCATCAATGGTCGAGACCTTTGGGGCCAGGAGCTTGAGGAGATGGATAGGCTCACGGCAGGGCTTGCTGGTGCCGGTTCGGACCTCGGCCATGGTTCCGTCAACGCGATAGAGGCAAAGCTGCAGGCGGCGTGCACCATGGGCAGTCTGGTCGAGCAATTTGCATAGGTCTGCGGCGAGATCCGTAACCGCACTCTCGATTCCTTCCGCTGAAATGAGTGGCTCGGAGAAAACGCGTCGGGCAAGGTACCGAGGGGGCTCGGAAAGCACGCATCTGGCCTCCGGCGCCTGCCCGAGAGCAGCATCGAGACGGGCCAGCACCACGCCCGCAAGGTCTGCCGGATCTTTCGTCCGGCGGCGGCCCGTCCGAAGCTCGCGGAAGCGGCGGGCCAGTGCGGCACGCGGAAGCTCATAGAGCTGGCCGATGCGGCGCAAGCCGAGCCGTTTCAGAAGCAGCACGGCCTCGTCCTCCAGACCGAGCGCTTCTACGGGCAGACCGGCGAGTGCGCCCTGCATCTGGCCGGCGGGCGCAATGGCGAAGCCCTCCGCGCCGACCGGGGCGAACCGGGCCAGCGCCGCGGCCGCGAGCGTCGTATCGGCGAGGCCGGCGCGGACCGTCAGTCCGAAGGCGCGGAGGCGACCCGCAAGATCGCGCATCAGATGGTGCTCGCCGCCAAAGAGATGAGGCACGCCGGTGACGTCGATCCAGAGACCCTTGTCTCCATCGCTGTTCCGGGCCGGACCGTAGCGACCACTCCAGCGGGCAAGGGCGACAAGGGCGGCCTGGTCTTTGTCGCGCTCGATCTTGCGCGTCAGCAGCCCTGGAAAGATGGCTCTGGCATCGGCGAGGGACTGACCCGGGCGAATGCCTTCACTACGTGCCAGCAGGTTTACGGCCACGACGACGATGCCCCGTGCGCCCGCTTCGACCAGTGCGAGCGGGCGGTCATCGGGCACCGCGTCCGGATCTGCGCGGCGCATCCGCTCGATCGGCCATGCCGGAAGCCAGACGGAAGCAAAGCGCCTCATCACACCACTCCAAACTGAAAGAGGCTGTCGCGGCTGAAATCGGCTGCGCCCGGCAGCGTTCGAGGTCGACCGTGAACCGGGGTGCACCCGGGGCGCGTGGATCGAAGGGATGCGGCGCACTCGGCGCCGGCCCGACCCGCCAGCGCGTCGCCGTTGCGGCCGTCACCTCGGTGCGGGGATGCGTGAGGAGGAGACAAGGCGAGCGGTGCGCGGCAGCCGCCAGCGCCAGACGCCGGGCCGGCGTGAGCGGGACCGTATGAAGCAGCCCTAGAACGAGGGCTAGGCTTTCCGACCTCAGCCCCTCCTCCATCGCCCACAACGTGTCCGCCGCATTGGCTGTCTCGACGATGATGAGACGGTCGGGCGCAAGGCCGAGCGTCCTGAGCCCCAAGCCGTAAAGGCCGCCAAGCTCATTGGCCAGGGCGGCAGAGCGGCAGCACAGGATCGGGCTTTC
This sequence comes from Hyphomicrobiaceae bacterium, assembly GCA_036380915.1. Classification (GTDB taxonomy): domain Bacteria; phylum Pseudomonadota; class Alphaproteobacteria; order Rhizobiales; family Hyphomicrobiaceae; genus ZC4RG25. The sequence goes on from DASVDU010000038.1 coordinate 2,367, forward strand.
CGCCCTGCCGTTATGCATCGCACTCCGGCGGACACCGAGAGCCAAGGAGAAGGCAAATGCGGCGGCCCAGGTCGCGGCCCAACTCACGCCCGGCTCACGAAGGGCAGGTTTTATTTCATGCACGCCGCCGATTTCGAGGCCATCAGGGCCGAGCAGGGCATCGACCTCACCCGCTCCGAGCAGCCAGACCGGGCCGGCTCCATTGCCTTCGGTCCGCTGTGAAGAGGTGGCGCCGGCTCCAAGGCCTGCATGGCTGGCAGGACTGGCAGGCGGCAACGCCGGCTCCTGCCATGTCACGCCGCCGTCGCGCTCGATCCTGCGGATCCGCTGCCGCAGATCATCGACCATACTCTTGCGCAGGCGAGCAGCCGTCTGCCCCGGGTCGCTTGGCCGCGGGGAGGCCGCAAGCCTCTTGGGCCCTGGATCAGGAAAAATCCGATGTTTGTCAGTGGCTTGGGCCATAATGGCGGCTGCGGTGTCATTTCTATGTTCCTGTTATGTTCTAGAAAATGCACCTGCATGTCAACCCCGTCGTGAGGCCGCTCGTGCTCAGCGGCGACACCCTTTTCAGAAACGATCCAGGCCCGTTGACGGCTGGTACTGATTCGGAACTCCTCAGTCGTCCGCCCGTTATGAAGTCAGTCCACCTCGCAGAATCTTGACCAGACTGTGGCTTTCATGTGCCGGCATTTTGAACGAGTTTGCGGTATAGAAACCCTTCATCTTGCTTTTCATCAACAGGTGCACCCGGTGGAGCGCGCGGCCCATCGGACCTGCAAACGTGAACCAACAGCGGAGTACAGGATGGTTCTACGAAAGATCATGAGTCGGGTTGTCGTTGCAGCACTTGCCGGCCTCCTCCCCGCCGCAGCCGTTGCAGCTCCTGGCTATCAGTCCAATTCGCTTTGGGGCGGCACCCCCGAATGGGGCGGAGAGCGACAGATCGTCCCGTTCAGTACGAAGTACAATCCGGGAGAGATCGTGGTCAGCTTCGGTGATCGGCGCCTTTACCTGATCGAAAGCCGGGGCAAGGCGATCAGCTATCCGATCGCGGTGCCGCGAGAGGACAGCCGCTGGCAGGGTACGACCAACGTGTCGATGAAGCGGGAGAACCCGTCCTGGACCCCGACGCCGTCGATGCTGCGCGCCAATCCGAAGCTGCCCCCCTGGGTCCCCGGTGGCCATCCTATGAATCCGCTTGGCGTGCGGGCGCTCTATCTCGGGTCCAGCCTCTACAGGATCCACGGCACGGATGCGCCGTGGACCATTGGTCAGGCGGTCTCGGCGGGTTGCATTCGGATGTACAATAAGGACGTGCTCGACCTTTACCCGCGCGTGCGGGTCGGCACCAAGGTTACTGTCACGTGGCAGCGATTCACGACGACGGCTGGCGCCGACCCGGTCAGGGAACACAAGACCGCTGGCTGGTTCCCCTGGAAGGCCACGCGATAGATTGATCGCTGACATCATGTCGTTGAAGGGGCGGCCCCGGAGCCGCCCTTTTGTGTTGGTTCCGATGTCCTATGGGCTGCTGAGGAGACAGGCTCGAAAGCTGCGGGATAGATTACGCATCAGCTCCGCGTAGAGTTGTGGGCCCGGCTGGAGCGTAAGTCCCTCCGGGTCCAGGATGCCGGTCTTGGCTCCCGTGCCTTCGGCGATGACCTCGATGGCGCGCGACGGAAGGTAGGGTTCGGCAAAGACACAGCGGGCTCCGGCTGACCTGATCAATGACCGCAGCTCCTGCAGCCGCTTTCCGCTTGGTGGGAGATCCGGGTTGACGGTCACCGAGCCGACGGCTGCGAGCCCGAACCGGTTCTCGAAGTATTGAAAGGCATCGTGGTAGACGACGAAGGGCTTGCCGACGACGGGCGCAAGCTCTCGGGCTAGCTCCTCGGAAAGATCGGTCAAACGGCGTAGCTCGGCCTGCGCATTGGTCGCGAAGGTGGTCGCCTGGTCCGGTGCGATGGTGGCGAGCACCTCGGCAATGTACTCAACCATGGCCTTGGCGTTCTCCGGATCAAGCCAGATATGCGGATCATGCGGCCCTTCGTGCCCGTGCTCGAGACCGGGTTCTTCGTCAATCTCTGGGCCATGCGCTTCGTGTCCGTCGAATACACCTCCTCTGCGCATCTCGAGCAAAGTCAGGCCGGGTGCATCGATGAGGCTCACCACGCGCACGGAGCCCGGCAGGGATTGCACCAGCTTGCGCGTGAAGGGCTCCAGTTGCTCCGAGACGCGAAAGAAAACGTCAGCGTTGTGCACCTTCTGCGCATCGGAGGGCTTCATGGAATAGGAGTGCGGCGAGGTCTGCCCGCCGACCAGCAGCTCGGGCGTGCCGATGCCCGCCATGACGCTGGAAACCAAGGCGTGAATGGGCTTGCTCGTCGCGACCACGCGGACTTCGGCCCGCAGAGCACCAGGTAGGACCAGGAGAAGCACGGCGGGAAAGATCCATAACATTCGTAACGCTGATCGAATGACATCACCCATTGCTCGACCACCTTTGATGCAAACCTCGGCCCGGCGAAGCTCGGTATGGGAATGTTATAACATATCACTTCCAATTGCGAAGCCTAGCGATGGCCTATCGATGCTGGCGTCGGGGATTTCGTGGACGTCCAATTCTGCGCAAGTCGCGGCGAGCCAACCTTCGCGCTTCTCTAGCCCAGAAACAGCTCCCGCGGCTAGGCCGCTTGGCGTTGCCGGATCGCCTCGCCCCGGTAGCTCAGCGCCTCGGCGATGTGGATGCGGCCGACGACGTCTGCACCATCCAGGTCGGCGAGGGTGCGCGCAACGCGGAGAGTACGATGGAATCCGCGGGCCGAAAGCTGTAGCGTTTCAGCGGCTTGCCTGAGCAAGGCGATGCCGTCGGCGTCGGGGCGGGCGATTTCTTCGAGAATACGCCCCGTTGCCTGGGCGTTCGTGCGAACGCCGGCGGCACCGAGTTTTGCGAAGCGTTCTCGTGCCCGCTCCCGGGCTGCCGTCACACGAGCCCGCACGACGGCACTGCTTTCCGCCGGCGCCGGAAGGACCAGATCGGCGGCGGTAACCGCAGAAACCTCGATCTGCAAGTCGATCCGGTCGAGCAGCGGTCCCGAAATACGAGCTTGATACTCGGCTGAACACCGTGGGCCGCGTTTGCACGTCTGACCCGGGGCGCCACCCCCGCATCGGCAGGGGTTCATGGCGGCGATAAGCTGGATACGTGAGGGATACGTGATGCGGTGATTGGCGCGCGCGATCACGGTTTCGCCGGTCTCCAGCGGCTGGCGCAACGAATCCAGCACTTGCGGTGAAAACTCCGGGAGCTCGTCAAGAAAAAGCACGCCGAGGTGCGCCAGCGAAACCTCACCTGGTTTCGGCCGCGTGCCGCCACCGACCAGGGCGGCCATGCTCGCCGAGTGGTGCGGCGCCCGGAACGGCCGCTGGGTCCGCAGCTTGCCTCCCAGGAGCTCCCCGGCGAGCGAATGAACCATGCTGACTTCCAGCATCTCCTGTGGGTCGAGGGGCGGCAGAATGGAGGGAAGCCGCGAGGCAAGCATCGACTTTCCGGAGCCGGGCGGCCCGATCATCAACATGTTGTGCCCGCCCGCAGCGGCAACTTCCAAGGCCCGGCGCGCTGTTTCCTGGCCCTTGATGTCTGCGAGATCCGGAAGGGCCTGGTCGTCCTGGGCAAGGTTCGGCTCGGGCCGCCGCAATGTCTGAAGGCCCTTGAAGTGATTGACCAGTGACAGCAGGTGCGGTGCGGCGATGATGTCCATGTCGGCAGCGGCCCAGGCCGCTTCCGGTCCGCTCGCCGCGGCGCAGATCAGACCCTTGCCCATGGCATTGGCGCCGATGGCTGCGGGCAAGGCGCCGGGTGTCGCGCGGATCTGTCCGTCGAGCGCGAGCTCGCCAATCGCGGCAAATCCCTCGATGGCGTCGGGCGAAATGGCCTCCATGGCGACCATCAGCGCCAGCGCGATCGGCAGGTCGAAGTGACTGCCTTCCTTCGGGAGGTCGGCCGGGGCGAGGTTGACGGTGATGTGCGTCCACGGAATGCCCAGACCGATCGCATGCAGCGCGTTCCGCACCCGCTCGCGGCTTTCGGCGACGGCCTTGTCCGGCAGCCCGACGATGGCGAACACGTGCTGCCCGGGGCTGATCCTGACCTCCACCTGCACTGGGCGTGCCTCGATGCCCACGAATGCCAACGTGGAGATCCGACCGTACATGATGCCCCCCGCAACTCCTCTTGGGACTGAGGTTAATCACCGGGGAATGCTTGCGTCAAGAACATTATGAGAACTTAACCCGCAGGCATGGGACGGAACGAGGCGGCGATACCATACGTTCGGTACATGGAGATGCAGAGAATACTGAATGAACGGGAATGCACTCATGGCCAGGATTGCGGGTGCGAGCATCGTCGTCACGGGGGCCTCAAGTGGCGTCGGCCGCGCGACGGCGTTGGCGCTGGCGGATCACGGGGCGCGCCTGACGCTCGCTGCGCGCGGCCGCGAGGCACTCGAACGCGTGGCCTCCGAGTGTACAGAGCGAGGCGGCCCTGCCGTCGCGGTTCCGACGGACATTTCCGATTCCGATGCCACAGTGAAACTGGCTGAGGCGGCGGCGAGTACGTTCGGAGGCCTGGACGCCTGGATCAATGTCGTGGGAGTCGGTGCCTTCGGCCGCTTCGAGGAAACGCCGATAGAGGCGCACCGGCGGGTGATCGAGACGAACCTCATCGGCGCGGTCAACGGCGCTCATGCCGCGATTCCCTATTTCCGCGCGCAGGGGCAGGGAATCCTGATCAACGTGAACTCGCTCGGCGCGTGGGTGCCGTCGCCTTACTCCGCGGCTTATGCCGCCGGGAAATGGGGCCTGCTCGGTTTCTCGAAAAGCCTGCGGGCAGAGCTGTCCCGGTCCCGGGGCATCGCTGTCTGCGACGTCTTTCCGTCATTCCTGAACACCCCGGGGCTCGATCACGCTGCGAATTATACGGGGCGTGAACTCGCCGCCGCGCCCCCCGTCTATGAGCCGGAGGCGGTGGCCAATGCGATCGTGAACCTCATCCAGCGGCCTCGATCGGAGGTGACGGTCGGGGTTCCGGCAAAACTCGCATGGCTTTTGGGCACCATGGCTCCGGGGCTTGCCGGCTGGTTGGCTGGTCGTGCGATTGCTGTGTACCTGAACCGCGCCGGCACCGTTCCGATCACAGACGGCAACCTCTTCGAATCAGGTGGTGGTACGAACCGAGTTCATGGGCGCCAAACGGCACAGAACAGAAAGTTGCTGGGTGCAGGCCTGGGTACCGTGGCACTGGCCGCCGCGCTCGGTATGGCGCCAAGACTGCTCCGTGGTGCGCCTTCTGCCACCCCTGGGCGCGCCGGCTCGTAAGGTGCAAGCTAGGCGCGCCGCGTCCGGGCCTCCACGGCGTCCCAGAACAGGGCCGCGATGTCGGGACCACCGAAATCTTTGATCTGACGAATGCCCGTCGGCGAGGTGACGTTGATCTCGGTGAGATAGGGACCGATCACGTCGATGCCTGTGAAAATCAATCCGCGCCGTTTCAGCTCCGGCTTGAGCCGTTCGCAAATTTCGAGATCCCGCTCCGTAAGCTCGGTCGGCATGGCCCGACCCCCCACGTGCATGTTCGAGCGCGTCTCGTCCGGGGCCGGGACGCGATTGATCGCGCCGACCGCCTCGCCATCGATCAGGATGATGCGCTTATCGCCTTTGCGAATTTCAGGCCGGTACTGCTGGACCATGAAGGGCTCCCGGAACACCGTCTGGAACAGCTCGACCAGCGAGTTCAGGTTCGTGTCGCCTTCCGGAATGCGGAACACCGAAGAGCCGCCGTTGCCGTAGAGCGGTTTGAGGATGATGTCCTTGTGGCGCTCGCGGAAGCGCTTCACGTCATCGAGATTCCGCGTCACCAGCGTCGGCGGCATGAGGTCTTGGAAATCGAGGACCCACACTTTCTCGGGCGCATTCCTCACCCAAGTCGGATCGTTGACGACCAGCGTCTTCGGATGAATGCGCTCCAATAAATGCGTCGTGGTGATGTAGGCCATGTCGAATGGCGGATCCTGGCGCAGGAGCACGACGTCCCATTCGGCAAGGTCCACGAGCCGGCGGTCGGAAAGCTTGTAATGGTCCCCGACCCGATCCTCGACCCTCAACGCTGCGCCCCGGGCGATCAGTCGCGCGCCATCGAGCGCCAGGTTGGGCGGCTCGTAATAGAAGAGCTCATGCCCACGCCGCTGGGCCTCGAGCAGGAGCGCGAACGTGGAATCGCCGCGAATGTCGATGCGGTCGATGGGGTCCATCTGGCAGGCGATTTTCATTGGCATCACATGAGTCCGGTGTGAGCGGGTCGGCCCTTCGATTTTGAGGCGCTCAGGTGAGCTGCAGGGCGTTCGGCTGATGGCGGGGCAAATGCCCAGGCACGATCAGCATGGCGTCCAGGCCGATCTCATAATCACGATAGGCCGGATGACGCCAGACCCACTGCTCTGCGGCGCGGGCAATGCGCCGGGCCTGCCGGATGGTCTTTGCCGCCTCGGCTGCTTCCATCGTCGGTCGCCTTTTGACTTCCACGAAGGCAAGCCTGCGCCCGCGCACAGCGATGAGGTCGATCTCACCGAGCTTCGAGCGATAACGCCGCGCGAGAATGCGATATCCCTTGAGGCACAGGAGGAGGGCTGCGACGAACTCAGCGAGTCGACCGCTCTGCTCCCGCTGTCTCCTGATGTTGATCGAGGGGCGCCCTTCCTTGTGGCCGATGAAACTCACGTGCGACCTCGCGTCATTCGGACGGCCAGATCGTACACACGGGACTTGGGCACGCCAAGCGCCTCTGCCACCTCACGGCTCGCATCCCGGACGCTGCTCTCGGCAAGGCTCTGTTCAAGCCGAGCCGCGATGGCCTCGTCGGAGACCTCGGTTGGAGCTGGCGGCCCGACGAGAAGCACGAACTCGCCGCGCATGTCCTCGCCTGATGACTTCTTGGCGAGGTCACCGAGCCGCCCGCGCACGACCTCCTCGTGAATCTTCGTCAGCTCACGGGCAATGGCGGCCTCCCGCTCGCTTCCGAGCATCGCAGCCATGTCGGCCAGTGCGGCTTCGACCCGAGACGGCGCTTCGAAGAAGATGAGGGTCGCCTTGATGCTGGCAAGCTCCGCCAATCGGGCGCGGCGCGCGGCCTGCTTCGTTGGCAGGAAACCTGCGAAGAGAAAGCGGTCGGTCGGCAGCCCGCAGGACGTGAGCGCAGCGAGCGGGGCCGCGGGTCCTGGGATGCTCACGACGCGATAACCCGCCGCAACTGCGCTCCGCACCAGCTTGAAGCCGGGGTCGGACAAGAGCGGCGTGCCGGCATCGCTGATGAGGGCGACCGCTCGGCCTGCCGCGATCTCCTCCAGTACACGCGGAAGCTCCCGATCCTCGTTGTGCTCGTGGAACGATCTCAGGTCGCGGTCGATCCCGTACTGCACCAGGAGCTGGCGGCTGTGGCGGGTATCCTCGCAGTAGACGGCATCGGCCCGGGCGATCGTGCTGATGGCCCGCAACGTGAAGTCTGCCAGGTTGCCGATGGGCGTGGCGACGAGATACAGTCCCGGCCCGAGCGGTTGCGCCAGCGCATCATCGAGCCGCGCCAGGACGTGCCGCCGCAGGGATTCTACGCTGACGTCCCCGGATTCCTCCTTGCTTATCCGCCGATTTTTCGCCAAGCCGTTACCCTCAAGGTGCAGTTTCCGCCGACGACTAGTTGCAGGCTTCGCTGAGTGTCGTGGCCGTGGCAGCCTAGCCTAATCCACGCCTCTATTGCAGATTTCGATGCAACTCTTCGAGCGAGCTTCCGGCAGGCCCGCTTCGAAGTGGGCGGGCGACCGGGGGTGACGAGCGAAAATGGCATTTCATGTGGCTTGGGTCCGGCTTGGATCGGCCCTCGCTCTGGCGGTGCTCGCGGCAATTCTGGCAGGCTGTGCCATTCAAGGTGGCGGCGCCAGCTTAAGTCCTTCCGGTGACGGAGCCGTTGATCCGCAGGACTCCGCAGCGCGCCCTTCAGTCAAGGTCGCGTTGTTGTTGCCGCTGACGTCGACGGGGCATACCGAGGCTGTCGCGAAGGCCATGAAGCAGGCGGCCGAGCTCGCCATCTTCGAGCTCGACAACCCCAACGTGCAGCTCATCGCGAAGGACGACAAGGGCACGCCGGAAGGCGCGCAGGCCGCCGCCGAAGAGGCGATCCGGGAGGGCGCCGGAATAATCCTCGGGCCTCTGTTTGCAGGATCCGTCCGCGCGGTCGCCCCCGTCGCAGGGCAGGCGGGGATTCCGGTCCTTGCTTTCTCGAACGACAGCCAAGTGGCCGGCAACGGCGTCTATCTGCTTGGTTTCCCGCCGCAGCAGGAGGTTGAACGGGTTATCGGATACGCCCTCTCACGAGGCCATCGTCGGTTCGCCGCGCTCCTGCCAGAGGACGCCTACGGCAAGATAACGGAATCGGCTTTTCGACAGGCGGTCGGCGCGGGCGGCGGTGCGATCGCCGCGCTCGAAACCTACCCGCCGGCGTCGAATGCGATGGTCGAGCCCGCTGAACGGATCGTCGCCGCGCTGCGCCAAGCCGAGGAGGCCCAACAGCCGATCACGGCGCTGTTCATCCCAGGCGGCCCCGAGGTGCTACCACGGCTCGGCCCGCTGCTGTCATATGCCAACATCGACACCGCCCAGGTGAAGCTGCTCGGAACCGGCGGCTGGGATTTTCCGAACATCGGGCGCGAGAGGGTGTTCGTCGGTGGCTGGTACGCCTCGGCGGACCCGCGGGGCTGGCGCGATTTTTCAGAGCGGTTTGCGAACACCTACGGCAGCTCGCCGCCGCGGCTCGCCAGCATGGCGTACGATGCCGTCAGCATCGTCGTCCGGCTCTCAAGCGAGCCCGCGGGAACGCGATTTTCAGCAGCCAGTCTCACCCGGCCGCAGGGATTCACCGGAATTGACGGTCCGGTGCGCCTGCTGCCGAGCGGTATTGCCGAGCGAGGGCTTGCCGTTCTCGAGGTCCAGGACATCGGCGCCACCGTCATCGATCCACCGAGGGGCTTCAGCAGCGCGGGCAGCTCCTCTCTTTCCAGCGGCTTCAACTGACAAGCCTTTGCAGGTTCGTGCAGCTTGCTCGCGCGAAGATGCAGTTTGCCGAATGGCCCGGCTCTGCTAATCCACCCGAGACCGCTCCTCTTTTTCCTTCCCGGAGCGCCAATCGCGCTGCAGTGGGTTCATGCTCGCCATCCTGACCATCGTCATCCCAGTCTTCGGCGTCATGTTCGCTGGCTGGGTCACCGAACGCTGGCGCTTCCTGCCGGAAGGCAGCGCCAAGACGATCGCCCTGTTCAGCTTCAATGTGGCGATGCCGGCCTTCCTGTTCCGGGCCATGCAGGAAATCGGCGAGGTGCCGGAAGCGCCGTGGAAGTTCGTGGTGGCCTACTTCGGCGGCATCGTGATCGTCTGGGTGGCAGCGGCACTGGTCGCTCGCACGGTGCTTCATCGCAGTGCCGCCGACGGGGCCGCCATCTCCATGGGGTCCTGCTTCGGCAACACGGTGATGCTCGGCATACCGCTGGCCCTCACCGCTTTCGGACCGGACGCCGCAGCGCCGATCGGCATTCTCGTGTCCCTCGATTCGCTGGTGCTGTGGGTCATCGCCACACTGCACATCGAGTGGGCGAACCGCCAGGCGCGGACGACGCCGTTCTTCCGAGCGGTGGGCGGTGTCGTTCTGGATCTTGTGCGCAACCCCGTGGTGATGGGAATCGTTGTCGGATCGGTCTGGCGCATTGCGGGGCTAGGTGTTCCCGAGCTGGCTGACCGGTTTCTCGCGCTGATCGGACAGGCCGCGGTGCCATCCGGTCTATTCGCCCTCGGCATGTCGCTGGCGACTTACAGGATCGCTGGCCAGATGCCGACGCTCGCGACCATCTTCGCGATGAAGATGCTGCTCCTTCCGGTGGTGGTGTATTTTCTGGCCGGATGGGTGTTCAACCTGACGCCCGTCTGGGTGGCCGTAGCGACCCTGTTCGCGGCCATGCCTGTCGGCGCCAATGCCTTCCTGTTTGCGATAAAGTACGATCGTGCGGTGGGTTCCGTGTCGGCTGCCATTGCCGTCAGCACTGTTGTTGCGGTCGGGACCGCATCTGCCGTGCTCTACATGATGGGGATCGGCTGATCACCAGCTCGCGGGGGAGGTGGTCCTCCGCAGCATCAACCGGTCCCGTGGTTTGGTAAACAATACGGACGTGTTGCAAGGGTTTCGGCGCTCCGAACTGCGCCGAATGGGACGAGCTCAAGACTTCCTGGCTTCGGCAACCGCTTCTTTGAGCGCTTTCTCGTTCATGTAACCGGGGTATATTTTCCGGCCGATAACAAAAGCCGGCGTTCCTTGAAGGTTGAAAGCATTCGCTTGGGCCATGTTGCGCAGAATGATGCCGTCAATATGACTTCTGTTCTTCTTGTATTTGGAATAGAGGTCGGTCGGATCGAGGCCCGCTTTTTTGAGAACCGCATCGACATCTTCCCGGCTTAACCTCCCCGGCGTGTTCATGAGTGCGTCGTGCGCCGTCGCGTACTTGCCGTCGGCTGCCGATGCGAGGACGAGATTGGCAGCGTAAACCGAGGGCTTTCCGAAGATGGGAAAATCCTTCATGACGAGCCTGATTTTACGATCGCTCGCGACGACCTTCTTGAGCTCGGGATGATTTTTCTTACAATACGGGCATTGGTAGTCGAAGAACTCTGCGATTGTGACGTCGCCATTGGGATTGCCCAGGACTGGAATGTCGGGATCGAAATAGACATCCTCCTCGCTCGGGAAACCTTGGGCACGCAAGGAATTCGAGAACCGAGGCGCTGCTCCCAAAGCGGTTGCAGCGAAAAGTGACGCAGCGAAGAACTGCCTTCGATCAAGCATTTCAGCTTTCTCCTTTTTGTTTTGCTCCAAGCACGACCACGCGCGCGCCTTTAGGGACACGTTTGTAAAGATCGATGATGTCTTGGTTCATAAGGCGAATACAACCGGACGAGACCGCTTTGCCTATGGACCAGGGTTCGTTCGTTCCGTGGATGCGATAGAGTGTGTCCTTACCGTCCTTGTACAAGTACAAAGCGCGAGCCCCGAGTGGATTGTGGAGCCCTCCTTCGAGCCCATTGGCATAAGGGCCATAGCGTTCCGGCTCCCGCTTGATCATATCGGCCGTCGGAGCCCAGCCGGGCCACGCCGCTTTTCGCTCGATGATTGCTTCCCCCTCAAACTCCAGCCCGGCCTTGGCGACGCCCACTCCGTAGCGCATGGCTTTTCCGCCTTCCATAACGAGATACAAAAATCGGTTCTGCGGATCGACGATAATGGTCCCCACCGGCTCGTCCGTTTGATAGTCGACGATTTGGCGCAAGTATCGAGGATTGGTCTTTGAAGTATCGACAGCCGGAATGATCGTCCCGTTGTCGTTGACCTCGCCGTAGGGATTGGAATGCACGCTGCCCGGGCCTTCTTGGCTCGCTTCCGCGACGCCGACTAGCGACCGAGTTGTTGCCGTGCATCCAGACGCGGCGATCGCGGCAGACGCGAGTAGAGCTACGCGCAGGGTGGTTTTAAACCCGCTACTCAATATATACAAACTGGCCTCCTTATCGGTCGATGTTCTGATTTTCGAGTTTCGATTGCAGTCCTTGCGGAGGGGTTTGCCGAGAGTAGAAGCACCGGACGACAGCAGAAATGCCAGTAGCCGGCCCTGGCGACGGCAATGAACCTTCCGCATTATGCGAGGTTCTCGGGTAACGCTGGACACATCAGAAACTCTGGACCTTTGCGGCCGACCTGGATAGGAGTTCGGCCGTCACCTCACCAACGAGCCGGGTTCCCGCAACTTCCCTGGCGTCGCGATCGAAAAACACCATCGTCGGGGGGCCGACGACGCGGAGCCGCTGCATGAGCTCCGGGCTGTCCTTGTGCAGGGCTGAAATATCGACCTTTACGAGGTGAAGGCCTTCTAAGCTTCGTCTGACTTCGTCGTGCGGGAGAACGGAGCGCTCGATCACGCGACAGGTGATACACCAGTCCGCTGTGAAATAAACGAGCGTTGGCTTTCGACCGCTTACGGAGCGAAGCTCCTTTTGCAGCTCGGGAACTGATGTGACGGTTGCAAAATGCAGGTCGCCATCTGTGCTAGGCGGAGCTGAGTTGGTCAGTCTGGCCAGATGCTGCCATGGACCTGTCGGCGCTGTCGCGGCTCCGATCATCAGAATCATGCCGTAGGTGATCGCCATGAGCCCGGTGGTTCGGGCAAGCAGGATGAAGCCCCGATTTCCAGTCGCAAAGCGAAAGGCCCACATTCCTGTCCCGACGAGAAGGGCGGCCCATAGGACGAGATCTAAGCCCGCGGGCAAGAGCGGCGTCGCGATCCAGATAGCGGTTGCGAGAAAGCCGATGCCGAAGGAAGTTTTTACATGTTTCATCCAGGCGCCAGCTCGCGGCAGGATGCTTGCGCCCATCGTTCCGACAACGATTAGCGGTATGCCTTTGCCTATTCCCAGCGCAAAGAGGGCGGCAGCTCCGAGAAGCATATCGCCTGACTGTGTGAGGTAGAGAAGCGCAGCAGCGAGTGGCGCGGTCACGCAAGGGCCGATGATGAAGACCGAGGAGAACCCCAGAACGGCCACCGACGCCTTCGATACTTTGAGTTTCCCCGTTCTCGCCGCGATCCAGTTGACCCAGCCGGCAGGCAACCGCGGCTCGAAAAAACCGAAACTCGCCAGCGCCAGGAGAATGAAGGCGATCGAAATGGCGCCTGTCGTGAACGGCGACTGCAAAACAATCTGCAGGTTCTGGCCGGACCACCCCGCCAATGCTCCGAGCAGTGAGAAGGCCGACGCAGAGGAAAGGACGTAGATTGCGGACAAGACGAAGCCCCGCCGCGCGGTCAGCCGGTCTCCTTCACGTGCCAGCGTGGCGGCAAGGATTGGATAGATCGGGAAGACGCAAGGGGTAAACGCGATGAGCAGGCCGAAACCCAAAAAGCTGAAGACGACGAGCGGCAGGCCTCCTTTGCGGAGCAGCGATTGAACGAGCCCCTCTTCCTGAGCAAGACGGAATGCCGCAGCGGGTTTCTCCGCAGCCCCAACGGAGGCAGCGATGCCAGGACTTGGAACGTTGCCGGAGTCGCTGTTGGTTGCGACCTCGAGTGTTAGGGGATTGACACGCTTCGTCTGCGGTACATAGCATATGCCGCCTTCCTGGCAGCCCTGATAGGTAATCTCGATCGGTTCCTCGGAAGCCGCGACAACGGTCGCACTTGCCCGCCTGTAGTAGACCTCCGTCGCTCCAAAGACGGGATCGTCTTTGATGCTCCCCTGTGGAGTTTCAACTTTGAGATCAGATCCGTCGACGCCTTTTGCAGCGATATGCGCACGGTACAGGTAATAGCCGTCGGCTATTGTCCAATCGACGCGCACCTTTCCGTCAGTCGTCCTCGAAGCTCGGATCTGGAAGGCTTGGTCGGCGGGGAGCGGATCGGCTGCAGCAGGTGCGGCAAAGATGCCAAGGAGCACCAAACCGAGAATGACAAATCTCATCCTTCTCACCCCCGATACTCGATAGGCGTTCTGCATGAATGCTCGGATCGAAGGCGGAGATGTCGCCGGCAGCTTAAGGCAGCCTTAAGCCGCGGATGCCACCCGTGAGGCCCCGTACGGAATGACACACCATGCGGATCTTAATTGTAGAAGACGATCCTCTTTTGCTCGACGGATTGGCTATCGGGCTTGGGCTCAAGGGTTTTACGGTCGATGCCGTCGCGAACTGCGAGGATGGTCGCATTGCTGTCCGCATGCATAGCTACGATTGCATCGTGCTCGACGTCATGCTTCCTGACGGCTCGGGGCTGGACCTCTTGAAAGAGCTCCGTGCGGCCAAAAATTGCACGCCAGTGCTCCTCCTCACGGCGCGCGATCAGGTGCCAGAGCGGATTGCGGGTCTCGACGCCGGCGGAGACGATTATGTTGGCAAGCCATTCGACCTCGACGAGCTGGCCGCACGGCTGCGAGCCCTAGCTCGCCGTGGCGCCGGGCGCGCCACGGCGTATCTGGAATGGCGCGGCGTGGTGCTCGACCCTGCTGCTCTCAGGGCAACGAAGGATGGAGTATCCCTGAAGCTCACGCGTCGCGAATTTGCCGTGCTTCGTGCCCTGATGGAACGACCGACGGCCATCGTCTCGAAGGCGGCTTTGGAGGAGGCTCTATACGGCTGGCAGGAAGAGATCGAAAGCAACGCGGTCGAGGTTCATGTCCATCATCTGCGGGCCAAGCTGGGTCAGGATTTCATCAAAACGGTTCGGGGATTAGGCTACAGACTTGCGGAGGAGGGTGCGTGAATTCCATTCGTGGCCGGTTGCTCGCAATTCTCATCGGCACGACGCTGTTCGTATGGATTGCCGCGATCACTTGGATCTACACGAGTACACAGGCCGAGGTGGAGCGCGTGCTCGATGCGCGTTTGACGGAAGCGGCGCGCATGGTGAACTCGCTGTTGGCAGATCATAGGATTCCGATCCGAGATGACGCCACGTCGAGCAAGCCGGCAATTCGCGCCGCTACAAAAGTCTATGAGCGTCAACTCTCGTGCCAGATTTGGTCTCTTGACGGAACGCTCGTCGCGCGATCCGAAAGCGCTCCGGGGCTGCCGCTGACGAAGGCGATGGAGGGTTTTTCGGAGGATATCGTCGATGGCGAGACCTGGCGTGTTTTCACGATTGAAAACCCTGAGCTTGGCGTTCGTGTCATGGTCGGTGATACACTACGGATGCGTGACCGGCTCGTTGGCGATGTCGTGAAAGGAATGGTGCATTCGGCGGCCGTGGCCATACCTTTTCTCGTCGGCCTGATTTGGCTGAGTGTGAGTCATGGACTCATCCCTTTGAGCGACCTGGCTTGTGCGCTTTCGCGACGATCCGCGAACGAATTATCGCCTTTGCCGAGTGCTGGAATTCCCAAGGAAATTGCTCCGGCTGTTCAGGCCATCAATGAGCTTTTTGGACGGGTGGAGGCAGCCCGTGAACGGGAAAGGAGTTTTACGGCATTTGCTGCGCACGAACTGAAAACGCCCCTCGCTGGACTAAAAACCCAGGCCCAAGTTGCGCTATCGAGCACCGACGCCGCTGTTCACGCCAATGCCCTCCAGCAGATCGTGGCCGGCGTGGACCGGACAAGCCGACTGGTTAACCAGCTGCTGGATATGGCAGCACTCGAGGCAAGCGATGTGCAACCATGCTCATCGGATGAAAGTTTGAACCATCTTGTGAATTCCGTAGTTGCAGACTTGCTTTCCCTGGCATCCACGCGAGGAATTGCGATAGAGGTCGATAGCTCGAAAGACGACGTGCGAGCCAAAGTTGAACCGCAGTTTTTCATTCTTGCCCTCCGCAATTTGCTGGAGAACGCACTGGACCACGCGAAAAGC
The DNA here is from genome assembly GCA_036380915.1 of Hyphomicrobiaceae bacterium. Classification (GTDB taxonomy): domain Bacteria; phylum Pseudomonadota; class Alphaproteobacteria; order Rhizobiales; family Hyphomicrobiaceae; genus ZC4RG25. Next base: position 17,845 of record DASVDU010000038.1, read on the forward strand.
GTGGTGAGATGCCAGGCGCTCGATCAGGGCCAGTGGGTCCGAGTTGTCGTCGAAGACGACGGCCCTGGTATCCTCGAGCCGGAATTAGAACGAGTGACGGCAAAATTCGTGCGTGGTCGAAACAAATCGATGACGGGAAGTGGGCTGGGCTTGGCGATTGCAAAAATCGCCATGGCTCGCATTGACGGCAAGCTCACGCTTCATAATCGGGAACCAACCGGCCTTGTCGCAATGCTTGAAATTCCTCGCCAAGCCGCCTGATCAGGCAGGAACCGAATCCATCGGCTACACCGGCCGAGAGTATTGCTGGAGAACTGTCTACTCGAGGTGGAGGAGCGCGAAGACCGCGTGGGCGAGCGGCTGCGATGGACCTGTTCAAGCCTGGCGACCCCGGCAGGATTCGAACCTGCGACCCTCAGATTAGGAATCTGATGCTCTATCCTGCTGAGCTACGGGGCCGATCTGACGTGCCGCGGAAGGCTGCCCTTCGTACTGGTTTGAGCAAGACCACCAGGGCAATACTAGCGCGGCGACGATGCGAACAAAACCTCCGAGTGAAGGTGTAGGGCAGGTGGCGTCTGCCCGCAAGTGAGCAGAGGGGAGCGGTGGCGAAGGGGGCGGTTCTAGGGATCCGCAGCGCAATCCGCGCGCTCATTCTCGCCGGGCTGCTGGTCGGGCCAGTGGCGGCTGCCGAACGGCCGGGATGCAAGCTGGAAAGCGGGCCGGCGCGGGGCGTTGCGAAGGTCATCGACGGGGAGACGCTGGAGCTCGACGACAAATCTCAGGTTCGGCTGCTTGGCGCGCTCGCGCCACAGGCACTCGACGGGGGTGCCGACGAAGGCGCATGGCCACCCGCGGACGCCGCGAAAACTGAGCTGGAGAAGCTGGCCCTCGGCAAGTCGGTCGAGCTCAGGTTCGCAAGCCGGCGCTCTGATCGGTATGGCCGACTGCTGGCCCATGTGTTCGTTCGGGAGGGAAGCGAGCACACGTGGCTGCAAGAAGAAATGCTGCGGCGTGGATATGCCAGAGCCTACGCTCTCCCCGGAAGCACCGAATGCCTGCAGGACCTTGTGGCGGCGGAGGACCACGCGCGCCGGTCGGGTCTCGGGATTTGGGGACATGCCTCCTATCAGATCCGTCCGGCAGATCGGCATTGGGAGTTGCTCCGCTACCGGAGTACGTATCAGCTCGTCGAAGGCAAAGTCCGGGACGCGGCGGAGGTGCGAGGTCGGATCTACCTGAACTTCGGCGAGAATTGGCGCGAGGATTTCACCATAACCGTCCAGCCGACGAACAAGCGTGTGTTCGACGAGGCTGGCATGAAACTCACCGATTTGAAGGGGCGCCGTGTGCGCGTACGCGGCTGGATCGAGCGGAGGGGCGGGCCGTTGATCGAGATTTATCACCCAAGCCAGCTCGAAGTTCTGCCGGAGTAACAGACTCGATCTTCGACCGTCTGACTGAAGCTAAGGTGGAAACGTAGCAGCGGGCCCCCTTAACCTCTCCCATGGGGAGGGGTCGGCCCGAAGGGCCGGGTGAGGGATTGGAACAGCAGCGATCGCTGGCCCACTCCACCCAAAGGGAAGACCTTATTCCTCCTCGCCCTCTGCTGGCATGTCGATGGTCATGCGTCTGGACGACAGGTCGACCTCCGGCACGAAGTCTTTCGTGAAGGGGACCATTTCGGTATTGCGACCGTCTCCTAGCCGGATTTCGAGTATATCGCCGGCGCCGAAATTGTGGACGGCGACCACCTCGCCCAGCCGCGTGCCATCCGGCGTGAAGGCGGGAAGCCCAATGAGATCGGAGAGGTAGAACTCATCCTCTTGGGTCGGAGGAAGGCGCTCCCGGCTGACGTAAAGTTCGGTGCCGCGCAGCGCTTCTGCGGCATTGCGGTCCTCCACGCCAGCGATCCGTGCCACGACGCCTTTGGGCGTGACGCGCACGATCTCGATCTCGAACTGCCGCCTGCCGGACTCGTCCTCCAAGGCGCCGTAGGAAGCAATGTCCTCCGGCGCTTCCGTATAGGTCTGGACGAGCACGTGGCCGCGAATGCCGTGTGCGGGGCCGATGCGCCCAAGGAGGATGCGGCCTGATTTGACACCCATCCAGCAAGCTCCCCGGCGCGGCGGCCCAGCGGCTGTTCGGCTCAGGCCTGGCCGGCTTCAGCGGCTTCCTTGGCCTTCTCGGCCTCGGCGGCCTCGCGCTCCAGTCGCTTCTTGCCGGGCTTGCCTTTGATCGGATTGTGTTTCGGCGCCCGCTTTATGAGACCGGCGGCATCGAGGAACCGCGCAACGCGATCCGTCGGCTGGGCGCCGACCGACAGCCAGTGCTTGCAGCGCTCGATGTCGAGCTTGACCCGGTTCGGGTCGTCGCGCTTCAGCATTGGATTATATTTGCCGACCTCCTCGATGTAGCGGCCATCGCGCGGCGCCGTGCTGTTGGCGGCCACTATGTAGTAGTAGGGGCGCTTCTTCGCGCCACCACGGGCCAGGCGGAGCTTCACTGCCATTCTGCGTCGTCCTTCTTCTGCGTTGCTTGTGTTGAGCTTCTGAGCGGGACCACCTCTACGGGTGGCCTGCTATGTCCAAAGTGGCTGACTTCATGAGTCCTCCACTCGACGGAGAGAGCGGCGCATCGGGCCGGGCAAGATGCGCGGATAAGGTGGAGCCACGGGCGAAACATCGGATCCGAGGGCACCACCACGTTCAACCCCTCCACGCAAGGGGAGGGGAGTTTGGGTTGGCACCGGCTGTGTGCGTCGGAGCGCCGCTGCGCACCAGATCGTTGGTCGCTAAACCCCGGTCGCCGGTCAAAACATTCCGTCATCCCGGGCCTTGTGCCCGGGATCCAGCCAACAACGAACGCTGGCGCCAATGGTGAGGTGGATCCCGGTGACAAGCACCGGGATGACACTTGGGGAGCAGGTGTCGCCTGTTGGGAAATCATCTGCCAGCGACCCCGAACTACTTCTTCTTCGCCGGAAAACCGGGAAGTCCTGGAAACTTCGGGGCGGAGCCGCCGCCGAGACCTGGCAGGCCGCCACCGAGGCCGGGGAGCCTGGGTACGCCGCCAGGAGGCATGGGGGGCAGCCCCTTCGGCATCTCGCCCCGTTGGAGCTGCTCGACCATCTCGGGCGTCGGCTGGGGCATGCCGCCACCGCCGAACATGCGGGCCAACATGCCCTTGTTCTTGCCCATCGCCTTCATCATGTCGGCCATCTGCCGGTGCATCTTGAGCAGGCGGTTGACCTCCTCGACCTTGGTGCCCGAGCCGGCGGCGATGCGCCGCTTGCGCTTGCCGTCGATGATCTTTGGGTTGCGGCGCTCTTTCGGCGTCATCGAGGTGATGATGGCGTGCTGGCGCTTCAGCAGCTTGTCGTCGAGGTTCGCTTCGGCGATCTGGTTGCGGATCTTGCCGATGCCGGGAAGCATGCCGAGCACGCCGGACATGCCGCCGATCTTCTGCATCTGCTTGATCTGCTCGGCGAGGTCCTCCAGGTCGAAGTCGCCCTTCTTCATCTTCTGGGCGATCTTCTGCGCCTTCTCGGCGTCGATCGTCTGCGCAGCCTTCTCGACGAGGCTGACGATGTCGCCCATGCCGAGAATGCGGCTGGCGATGCGCTCAGGGTGGAAGTCCTCCAGCGCGTCCCACTTCTCGCCGGTGCCGAGCAGCTTGATCGGCTTGCCGGTGACGGCGCGCATGGACAGGGCCGCGCCGCCGCGGCCGTCGCCGTCGATACGGGTCAGCACGATGCCGGTGAGCCCGAGCCGGCCCTCGAAGGCTTTGGCCGTGTTCACGGCATCCTGGCCGGTGAGCGCGTCGGCGACGAGCAGTACCTCGTGCGGGTTCGTCGCGGCCTCGACCTCGGCCACTTCCAGCATCAGGGCTTCGTCGACTGTCACCCGGCCGGCCGTGTCGAGGATCACCACGTCGTAGCCGCCGAGCCGGGCGGCATCCAGGGCGCGGTGGGCGATCTGCAACGGCGTCTGGCCGGCGATGATCGGCAGCGTCGGCACCTCGATCTGCTCGCCGAGGACGCGCAGCTGCTCCTGCGCGGCCGGGCGGCGCGTGTCGAGCGAGGCCATCAACACCCGCTTCTTGTCGCGATTCTTGAGCCGGTAAGCAATCTTGGCGCTGGTGGTGGTCTTACCGGACCCCTGCAGGCCAACCATCAGGATCGGCACCGGCGGTGTCGCAGCGACGTCGATCGGCTGGGCATCCGAGCCCAGCATCCGCACGAGCTCGTCGTGGACGATCTTGACGACCATCTGGCCCGGGGTGACGGACTTCACCACGTCCTGGCCGACGGCCTTGGCCTTCACTTTCTCCGTGAAATCGCGAACGACCTCCAGCGCCACGTCCGCCTCGAGGAGCGCCCGGCGCACCTCGCGCATGGCCTCGCTGACGTCGCTGTCGGTCAGCGCGCCGCGCTTGGTCAGCTTGTCGAAAATGCCGGAGAGGCGGTCGGAAAGGCTCTGGAACATTGCTACCCGTTTCGCTGGCGGGGCGCTCTCTTAAGCACCCGGGACCTTCATGGCCTGGTAATCGATCATGACGTGGTCCTGGTAAGCCTTGCGCTCGGTCAGCCGCTGATACCAGGCCTCCACGTTGCCGAGCCGCGGGCGGGGTATATCGAGTGTGAAATAGCGGTACATGAGCGAACCGCACCCGATGTCCGCTGCCGTCGGCTGGTCTCCCAGAATATAGGAACGGCCTTCCAGCTGTGCATCGAGAATGGCGAGGCGCTCGCCCGCGCGCTTTGCCGCCGCTTCGATGGCCCCCGCATTGCGGTCGGCAGCAGGGGTGCGGATCAGGCCGAGGAAGCAGGTCAGAATGATGTCGGCATAAAGCATCGAGTTGGCCCACTCCATCCACTGATCGGCCAGCGCGCGCTGGCGCTCGTCGGTGGCAGCGAGCTTGCCTTGGCCATGGACCGCTGTGAGATAGCGCACGATGGCGTTGCTCTCCCAGAGGACGAATCCATCATCCTCGATCACTGGGACCAGCCGGTTCGGGTTGAGCTTGCCGAATTCCGGCGTGTCGAGGCCGCCAAACGGTCCGCCGGCATCGATCCGCTGATGCGGCAGGCCGAGCTCGCCCACCGCCCACATGACCTTCTGGACGTTGATCGACGTCTTTCGACCCCAGACCTTCAGCATCTGTTCGCGACCCTTTTCAGACCGGCTCTGGCCAAGCGGCTTTCGATCACTCCAAACGCAAACGCGCCCGCGGGCGAAACTCGCTGGCGGGCGTTGGCCACCCTGGCGGCTCTAGCGCCCCAACCAGGGTAGCGGCTCGAGAACGGAGCCGATCGGAATTTGAGCCGGACCATATGGCGAACAATCGAGGCTGTCAAACGCAACCGAAACAGGGGCGGCCGATCGATTGAGATGTTGAGGATTGAGATGTTAAGGCTCGTGTTCATGGGCTGAACGCGACCTCAATCCTGATTTTGCGGCATGACGCGCAGGATGCGCCCCCTCGCACTATCCGTGGCGACGTAGAGCGCTCCATCCGGTCCCTGCCGCACATCCCGAATACGCTCGCCAAGGTCGGTCAGCAGCTTCTCCTCGGCCGTCACCTGCTCTCCGTCCAGAACCAGCCGCGATAAATGGCGGCCAGCGAGCGCGCCGACGAACAGGTTGCCCTTCCATTGCGGAGCGCGGTCGGCGGTGTAGAAGGCCATGCCCGAGGGGGCGATCGAGGGATCCCAGTAATAGAGCGGCTGCTCCATGCCCTCGCGCCTCTCCGGGATGTCCTGGCCCGAGTAGTGCCGGCCGTAGTTGATGACCGGCCAGCCGTAGTTCCGTCCCTTGCGGACGACGTTGACCTCGTCCCCGCCACGCGGACCGTGGTCGGCGATCCAGAGCTCGGCCGTCTCGGGGTGCAGTGCGGCGCCCTGGGGATTGCGGTGCCCGTAGGACCAGATCTCGGGCCGAGCGTTCTCGCGATCGACGAACGGATTGTCGTCCGGTGCGGAGCCATCAGGATTGATCCGCACGACCTTGCCCCAGTCCCGGGTCAAATCCTGCGCATATTTCATTTGAAAACGCTCGCCGAGGGTTACGAACAGCTTGCCGTCCGGCGCGATCACGATGCGAGAGCCGAAATGCACGTTGCTGTTGAAGGGCGGCAGCTGCCGGAAGATGACGCGCAGCTCCTCAAGTCGGGCCTTTCCGTCGCTCTCGGCGAGACGAGCGCGCGCCACGGACGTGCCGTTCCCGCCGCCCTCACGAGGCTCGGAGAACGAGAAGTAGATGATCCGGCTGTCTTCGAAATCGGGCGCCAGCGCGACGTCGAGCAGTCCGCCTTGCCCTTCGGCGAACACTCTCGGAACGTTTGCGATGGGCTCTGAAAGCCGCCCGTCCCGATTCACGATGCGCATGCGTCCGGGCAGCTCGGTGACCAGCAGGCGGTGACCGGGCAGAAACTGGATCGCCCACGGGTGGACCAGACCTTCGGCGACCGTCTCGACCGTAACCCTGCTTTCAGGCGCTGCGGGAGCTTTCGTCTGGACGGCTGCGGCGGGGGTCATGAAGGCAAATGTCGCGAGCGTGGCGATCGACATGCGCATGCGTGGCCTCCTGCGATGAGTGCGCAGTAACAACGTCGGGCGACCGGTTTCGTCACGTCGGCTGACGTGGTGGCTCCTTCAGCCAGGGGTGTCCGTGGCCGACCGCAGCAATCCGCTGCACGATGCGCCGTGGCTCGCTGAGCGTGGTGTGCTCGTAGGCGATCGGCACGAGCCGGTCGCGGACGGCGTCAACGAGCTCGCCGGGGTTAAGGAGAAATTCGGGATTGGCCGGCCTGCCCATCCTCTCCTGGCCCAATGCGAACGTCTCGTAGATGAGCACCCCGTCAGGGGCAACGCAGGTGACGATGTCCGGCAGGATCGGACGCCAGAGGTAGTTGGTGACGATCACGCCGGCGAAGGTGCGCCCGCGCAGCGGAAACGGGTTGCCGATCTCCAGATCCGCCTCAATCAGCTCGACGCCGGGCTGGCCCTTTAGGTCCGCAACGCCGGCGAGGTCGCGGTCGATGCCGACGACTTTGTAACCGTGCGCGAGCCCCAGCCGCAGATGCCGGCCGCTGCCGCAGGCAACGTCGAGCACCTGGCCGCCGCGCGGGATCCCGTGAAGAAAGCGCACCACCCATTCAGAGGCGGGCCGCATCTCGGAGCTTGTCGAGGGCTTGGGCATTTCTGTTCCAATTGTAATCCGCACCCGGTCCGCCCTATATGGGACCATGACCAGCGGCGATGCCATCCCCTTCAAGAAGATGAACGGCCTCGGAAACGAGATCGTGATGGTCGATTTGCGAGGATGCGCACGGGTCTTCTCGGAGGAAGAGGCGCGTGCCATCGCCGCCGACCCGCGCACCCATTTCGATCAGCTCATGGTGCTCCACGATCCGCGGTCGCCCGGCACCGACGCATTTGTACGCATCTACAATACCGACGGTTCGGCCGCGGGCGCGTGCGGGAATGGTACCCGCTGCATTGCGTGGGCGGTGGCGCAAGAGACCGGTCGCCGTGATTTCAGGTTCGAGACGAGCAGCGGCGTGCTGCAGACTCACGTAGAGAGCATCGACGACATCACCGTCGATATGGGCGAGCCTCGGTTCCGTTGGGATGAGATACCGCTCGCCGAGCCCTTCCATGACACGCGCAGGATCGAGCTGCAAATCGGCCCGATCGACAATCCCGTCCTGCACTCACCCTCGGTGGTCAACGTCGGCAACCCGCATGCGGTATTCTGGGTGGACGATGTTGACGCTTACGACCTCGGGCGTTTCGGACCGCTGCTCGAGACGCATCCGATCTTCCCGGAACGGGCGAACATCTCACTGGCTCAGGTCACGTCTCCGTCAGCACTCAAGGTGCGGACCTGGGAGCGCGGCGCCGGGCTCACCAAGGCGTGCGGCTCGGCCGCCTGCGCGGCTGCCGTTTGTGCGGCACGTACTGGGCGCACCGGTCGAATGGTCACGGTGACGCTGCCTGGCGGGATGCTTCACATTGAATGGACGGCGGCCAACAGGATCCTCATGCGCGGGCCGGCTAGGCTGGAGTACGAGGGGTTGCTTGACCCCGAGCTGTTCGTGAAGACTCCGGCGTAGGTGCCTGTCATCTTTGCCCATTGTCTGGTCGCAACTTGGATCAGGACGTGGTATCTGCCGTAGCTGGCGGAAAAAAGAACTGCCCGGCCTCCCCGACGAGGGCGGGTGCACAATTCGCATCTCAAAGTTTCGAATGTCCGACCCTACTGTCATCACCCTCGGCTGTCGCCTGAATGCCTACGAGTCGGAGCTCATGCGCCGGCATGCAGCCGAGGCCGGGCTCGAGGACGCGGTCATCATCAACACGTGTGCGGTGACGGCCGAGGCTGTGCGACAGTCGCAGCAGGCCATTCGCAGGGCGCGGCGCGAGCGGCCAGATGCCAAGGTGATCGTCACAGGCTGCGCGGCACAGGTCGACCCAGACCTGTTTGCCGGCATGGCCGAGGTCGACCACGTCATCGGCAATGCCGAGAAGGTGAAGCGGGAGACCTTTCTGGGCCTGAACCTGGCGAACAGCGAGCGCGTGCAGGTCAACGACATCATGAGCGTGCGTGAGACGGCGTCGCACCTGATCGACGGATTCGGCACGCGCGCCCGCGCCTACGTGCAGGTCCAGAACGGCTGCGACCACCGCTGCACCTTCTGCATCATCCCTTACGGGCGCGGCCCATCCCGATCCGTTCCGGCTGGCGAGGTTGTCGCGCAGGTGCGGCGTCTCGTCGAGGCGGGCTACCTGGAGGTGGTTCTGACCGGCGTCGACATTACCTCATACGGCAACGACTTGCCTGGGCGGATGTCGCTGGGCCGACTGGTCCGCCAGATCTTGCGTCATGTGCCCGAGCTCAAGCGGCTACGCCTCTCCTCCATCGACCAGGTGGAGGCAGACAAAGATCTGATGGACGCCATTGCCGAAGAACAGCGATTGATGCCGCATCTGCACTTGTCACTTCAGGCGGGCGACGACCTCATTCTGAAGCGGATGAAGCGCCGTCATTTGCGGAGCGATGCGATCCGGTTCTGCGAGACGGCGCGCCGGCTCAGACCTGATGTCGTCTTCGGCGCCGATCTGATCGCTGGCTTTCCCACGGAGACCGAACAGCATTTCGAGAACACGCTGCGCCTCGTCGAAGAGTGCGGGCTGACCTACCTTCATGTCTTTCCGTTTTCTCCGCGAAAGGGCACGCCGGCAGCACGTATGCCGCAGGTGGACCGGAAGGAAGTCAAGGAGCGGGCAGCCCGGCTCCGCAGCCTGGGCAGCAAGGTTCTTGCCCGGTTTCTGGAGCAACAGCACGGCAGCGTCGTCGAGGTGTTGACAGAGGGGGCGAATGTCGGCCGCACGGCCCAGTTCGCTGAAGTCAAACTGTCCGACGAAGTCCCCGCGGGCGCTCTGCTGAGCGCCAGAATCCAGGGAGACGACGGCCAGCGCCTTGCCGGAGAGGTGCTTGCGGGATGAGCATGAAGAAGCCGAAGAAGGGTGGGCTTCTCGATCGCCTGTTCGGCCGCGGCGAGAAGACCGCGGAAGATGGCGAGGCGGACGTCCGCCTGAAAGAGCCCATCTCGCCTTCAGAGGCCGAGGGGCCGCAGACTTCCGAAGAACAGCTGGAATCCAGCGAAACGACAGAGACGGTGCCGCCGGCTGACGCCATGACGGCGGAGGCGGAGGCTTCATTCGAGCAGGCACCGCGGGAAGAAGCGGGAGCCGAGGCGGCGCCCGAAACGCTCGAGCCGCCCACGAAGACGAGCTGGTTCAGTCGCCTCAAGGCAGGGCTGACGAAGACATCGAGCCGCCTGTCCGAAGGCATCACCGGCGTGTTCGCCAAGCGCAAGCTCGACGCGGACACGCTCGACGAGCTCGAGGACCTGCTCATTCAGGCGGACCTCGGATTGGAAACGGCGGCCCGCATCACCGATGCCCTTTCGCAGGGCCGGTACGACAAGGATATCTCCCCCGACGAGGTGCGTGCGGTCCTCGCATCCGAAATCGCGAAGGTTCTGGAGCCCGTAGCCCAGCCGCTTGAGATCAAAGCCGATGCCAAGCCCCATGTGATCCTCGTGGTGGGCGTCAACGGCACCGGGAAGACCACGACGATCGGCAAGCTCGCGGCCAAGTACACCCGTTCGGGCAAGAAGGTCATGTTGGCCGCCGGCGATACCTTCCGCGCCGCTGCCATCGATCAGCTCAAGGTGTGGGGCGAGCGGACGGGCGCGACCGTGGTCGCGCGCGATGTCGGCGCGGATGCGGCGGGTCTTGCCTTCGATGCCTTCACGCAAGCGCGCAAGGAAGGCTTCGATGTCCTGCTCATCGATACGGCAGGCCGGCTGCAGAACAAGCAGGCCCTGATGGACGAGCTTGGCAAGGTCACCCGGGTCTTGAAGAAAATCGACCCGGCGGTGCCCCATGATACGCTGCTCGTGCTGGACGCGACCACCGGCCAGAATGCTCTGGACCAGGTGCAGGTCTTTCAGAAGCAGGCCGATGTCAGCGGTTTGGTAATGACTAAGCTGGACGGTACGGCTCGGGGCGGGATCCTCGTTGCCATCGCAGCCAAGTACCGGCTTCCGGTCCACGCGATCGGTGTTGGGGAAGGCATTGACGATCTGCAGGCGTTCGACGCGGGAGAATTCGCCCGAGCCATAGCGCTTGCATAGACATTATAGTTTTGACGATCAGGGGAGGCATCAGAGCGGGACGATGAGCTGGTTGAGGCGTACCTATCCATTCAACGCCGAGCAGACTGTCAATATTCTGAGTGAGTTCGGGCCTCTGGTGACCATGTTCATCGTCAATGCGATGTACGGGATCAGCGCCGGTACCTGGGCCCTGATCATCACGACCGGGATCGCGATCGTAACGATGCGCAAAGTTCTCGGACGGTTTCCGGCGTTCCCCATCATTGCCAGCAGCGTGACGATCACCTTCGGCTTCCTGACGTTGTTCACCGGCGACGCCATGTGGATCCAGATCAAGGTCACGATCTTCAATTTGTTGTTTGCAATTTTCCTCTTCGGCGGGCTCTGGATGGGGAAGAATTTCTTTCAGTACGTTTTCGAGAGCACGTTCCACTACACGAAGAAGGGCTGGGATCGCTTCACCTTCAGCTTTGCGTGCTTCTTCCTGTTGACCGCGATTTTGAACGAGATCGTGCGCCTTACTTTCGATGACCACACGATCTATAGCTTGCTTGGCTATCAAATGGACGGGGTGAACGTCTGGATCCTGTTCAAGGTCGCGTTCATCATGCCGGTGAGCGGACTATACGCTTGGTGGCTGACCCGTCTGATGCAAAAGTACCGCATTCGGACCGACTCGGGCAGCGTTCCTGGCGACGCGCTCGCATCCGCTGCCGAGCGGATTGGTCGCAAGCAAAGGCCGGCGACGCAAAAGGCTTGAGCCTGCGTCCTGCTGGTGTCACCCGCAGTCCCACCGACGTGAGGTTCTCCCTTGTCTCAGCAATCGGCAACCAAGCAAGAGCCGGCCCGGAGCGAGCGGGCCCAGCTCCTGAAGCTCGGTCTCGAGGTGGCGCCGATCGTTATCTTCTTTCTCGTGAACAGTCAGCGCGACATCTTCTGGGGTACCGGCGCTTTCATGGTGGCGACGATCAT
>DASVDU010000039.1:0-11828 GCA_036380915.1 Hyphomicrobiaceae bacterium
AGCGCGAGGAGATCGCCCCTGCCCCCGTCGAGCGCCTTGTTCCCCGGAGGGCGGGGAAGTCATGAGCGATTCCTACCGCACCGTCACGGCCTTGGTGAAGGTTGTCCGCCCGAACGCAATAGCCGTCGAACGCCCTCGCGGCCCGGGGAATACCTGGATTCCGCGCTCGCTCATCCATGGGGGCGATGACCTAAAGATTGATGGCCTCTGCTTCGGGTCTGAGGGCATCTGGCATACGTTCCGCCTAGTGGAGTGGAAGGCAGAGGAGGCGGGCCTGTCATGACCGCCCTCACCACGTTCCGCGTCTTCTATTCCGACGGCTCCACCGTCGATGTTGCAGCCGCGAATCCCTACGACGCGAGAGCCGCTGCCAGGAAGCAGCGCGACGGGCAGATCAAGAAGGTCAAGCGCGTGAAGGAGGCCGGGGTAAATGGCTGAGAACAGCAAGATCGAGTGGACAGAGGCGACGTGGAATCCGATTGCCGGCTGTTCCGTCGTCTCGCCGGGCTGTACGAACTGCTATGCCATGCGCCGCGTTGCGCCGCGTCTTTCACGGAATCCGGCCACGCCGCATTACGCCGGCACGGTCACGCCGTCAAAGGCGGGCCCGGTCTGGACGGGCGAGATCGGCCTCGCATCCGACGAGGTCTTCACGAAGCCGCTGCGCTGGAAGACTCCGCGCATGATCTTCGTCAATTCAACCTCGGATCTTTTCCACGAAAAGGTTCCCGACGAGGTGATCGATCGCGTCTTCGCCGTCATGGCCGAGGCTCATTGGCACACCTATCAGGTGCTCACCAAGCGCTCAAAGCGGATGCACAACTATCTTTCGGCCGAGATCGTGACCGAGAGGATAGGGCGCATCCAGCAGCGCGATCATGGCGACAACTGCGCCTACACCAATGTCGCCCTCGACGCGATCTGGCCCCTTCCCAATGTTTGGCTAGGCGTCTCGGCCGAGGACCAGAAACGCGCCGACGAGCGCATTCCCGATCTCCTCGCCACGCCGGCGGCGATCCGCTTTGTCTCGGCCGAGCCGCTGCTCGAACCATTGTCTCTCGAGCGATGGCTTCCGATCGCTGCTCGCGGGAACTGCTATGATGCCGTGAAATGCGAAGCGGCGTACGGCGAGAAGCGCCCCCGCATTGATTGGGTGATCGTCGGCGGCGAGAGCGGACGCGGCGCGCGCGACAATGACTTTATCACCAACGCTCGATCGATTCTAGCGCAGTGCAAAGCTGCCGACGTGCCGTTCTTTGGCAAGCAGAACGTCGAGAAGAGGCCACTTCCCGCTGACCTGATGGTCCGCGAGTGGCCGGAGGCGTCCTGACATGGCGAATGGTCTCCCCTGCATAATCGTCGCCGGGATGGGCCGTTGTGGCACCTCCCTAACAATGCAGATGCTTGAAGCGGCTGGCGTCCCCTGCATTGGGGGCTGGCCCGATTTCGAGACGGATGCGAGTTCAATAGAAGGTTTCGACCCATCATGGTTCGCTGGCTTGTCCGGTTGCGCCATCAAACTTATCGATCCAGCCAACCTGCCGATCACAGACATGCCAAACCATATCGTCGTTTGGCTGGATCGTGACCCGACGCAGCAAGCAAAATCCCAAGCCAAGCTCCTCAAAGTCCTTGGCCTGAATATCGGTCGCTCGGCAACAAGAACTCTCGCCGCTGATCTTCGCAATACGCGCGAGAAGCATCGGGCGCGGGTCGGCGTACCCGGTGGATGTCCCGCGACTACGCTCCGCTTCGAGAACATGATTACCGATCCGGCTTTTGCTGCGGAGCGGCTGTCAGCTTTCCTCGCATCTTATGGCTGGGCAACCGACCCGGAAGCAATGGCGGCGCAAGTGAAGCCCCGACCGGCTACTTGTCTGCCCGGATTCCTTGAAGCGGACCTTTTGGAATCCAGAGGGATGGCCTGACATGCGCCGCGAGTTCACAACCGCAACCCGCAAGGCTGCTCTCAAGCGCTCGGAAAAGCGTTGCGAGGCAGTTGGTTCTTGGTACGGCTTGCCAGAAGGGCAGCGCTGCACAGCGGATCTGAGCCTTGGCGTCGAATACGACCACTACATCCTCGACGCCAATTCCAAGGACAACAGCTTGGAGAATTGCCGCGCGGTCTGCCCGAAGTGTCATTCCTGGAAGACACAGCACCACGATATCCCGACAGCGGCCAAGACCGTGCGCCAGCAGTTCATGGGCATGAAGACCAAGGTCAAGACGAAGATCCAATCCCGCGGTTTCGAGAAGAAGGCTCGTGTTCCCAAGCCGAGCCTAAAGCCGCGCTTACTCTATCAGGAGGCCAAGAGCCGAAATGAAATACATCGTGACAGTTGAATACACCACGACGCGCCAGAAGGAATTGACGATCTACGCTGGCAGCGAAGACGAAGCCGAGCAGAAAGCGTGCGATATCGTCCTCGGCTGGAATGACGTGGACGACGCCGAGGCTATCGAGATCGAGGAAGCCGACTGATGAAGAAGATACCAGACGAGATCATGCGGGAGGCCGACCGCATCTATGGCCAGCTTGGCCGAGGTGTGGCGAGTGACGTTACCGCAATTGTCCGCGCGCTCCTTGCTCGTGACCAGCGGGCGGCAGAGATAGCGCGCAAGCACCGCCCTTCTTGGCTGTCCCCGAACACGGCGCATCTGCGACAAAAGGCCGACAGCATCGCCCGCGCCATCCTCACCTACGACGAGGCCCACCATGACTGAGACTACACCAGACTATGCGGGGCTATCACGTCGCCTCGGCGCGCTGGCGTACCACATTCAGCAAACCGGAACGGCGGACAGCCAGGACGCGCAGACCTGCCTTGAAGTTGATGACGCCCTCCGCACCCTTGAAGCACAGGAGGGCAAATGACGTGGCTGAAACAGTGACGCAATTCGCTGCGCGCGTGCTTGGCATTGCCGACTGTCCGCCGCCTCAGCCCAAGCGCGGGCCGCAATACGGGACCGGCGCCGTATGCTGGCTCTGCGGCGGGGCGACTGACGGCAAAGGCTGGCCACAGGCAACCGCCATCGCCCCCACCTTCACGCAACACAATACGGCGAAGGCGAATGACAGCGATGCTGTGTGCCAGTCCTGTGCTGCTCTGACGCGCGCTGAGACGTTCCAACGGATGGTTGCTGAACGCGGCCTGTCAGTGAAGACGTGGACCCAGGCAGGCTGGCACAGCTACAGCCACTTCATCCGCGATGACGGCCACTATTCGGTCCCGTCGCGCAAGGACATGCGGGCCCTCCTCCTTGACCCGCCTCCCGGCCGCTGGCTGCTCTGCATCAATACGACCGGTCAGAAGCACACGATCTTTCGGGCGACGGTCGCCTCGTCGCGGACGCTGTTTCCCGTCCAGATGGATGAGACCACGATCTGGTGCCGTGCCGATGAGATCAGGCAGTGCATGGCTGATTTCGAGGGCCTGTGTGCGCTCGGCTTCTCGAAGGACAGCATCCTCACCGGCCAGTACCATCCAGCACAGCTGCTCAAAGCGGGACTTAGCCGCTGGAAGCCCGCGGAAGGTCGAATTGCACCTTGGCGTCAGTCTCACCCAGACCTGATGGCTCTCGTGCATTTCGTCGCCTTGGGGCCAGCGGAATTCGAGCCCATCGAAGCAGCGGAATACGAGCGTAGCGCCGTGCCGCCTCAGAGGCAGGCACAGGGACAGATGGAGATGTTCTAGGATGATCTACGGCTTTGAAACAGACGACGAAAACGCGGCCATCGCCGCACTGATTGTATATGTCGTGTGGCGCAGCCGCGACCGGGTAAAATTCAAGATCACCCCGGACGTGTGGGGCCAGGTCGAGCGTTTCACCAAGGATGCCGCCAAGCGAGCAAAGACGATCCCCGACTTCGTTGAGGCATTAAAGAAGCCGGGCCGTCTTTACGCACCGACGCTGCATCCCCGCTACATGGAGGTCGGCGCCAAGGGCGAGGTTCCGCTGACCATCATCCGGAACCCGGATGGCTCCCTTCGCGAGGCGATCCAATTCGGCGCGGACCGCGATATTGGACTCAGGGAATTTGGCACACGCGTGATCGAGCGCGCCGATGCGCAGGCCGTGATCCGCGCCGCCTACAAGACCACCAGCTACATCATCCTTTTGGTCCGGGACCGCCTCGAGCGCGAGAAGCCTATCGAGCAGCACCTGGACAGCCTCATTGATGGAGACGCCGCATGACCGAGCTCAAGACCTATCGCTTGGAGGGCTTTTTCCGGCTCAAGTCGCCCCTGTCCCACATCGGGGAGAGCATCAGCAACAAGTCCTACCTCGTGCAGGAGCGAATCTTGCAGCCGAACGGAACGGTGGAAGAGGTATTCTGCTATTCCGGCAATGCCTGGCGTGGCCAACTGCGCGACCAGATGGGGCACTACATGCTGGAGTCTCTCGGGCACGTCAAAATCGCGCTGGACCCCTTCCACTTGATCTTCTCCGGTGGCCGTATCGGCGGCGCCCAGAATACCGACATCGAGCAGGCACGCCGCATCCGTGCGGCAATGCCCGTGGTGTCGGTCTTAGGCGGGGGTGTGGGCAATCAGATCCTCGAAGGTAAACTGATTGTCTCGAACTGTTATCCCGTTTGCCGCGAGGCGATCCCTGTCTTGCCGTCAAATCTGCACGAGCAGGCCGAAACGATAGCCTACGCAGACTGCACCTTTGAAAAGGAGCACTCACGCCGTGACGACAGCAAGATAGAGAGCGTCCGCAAGCATCTGCTGACTGAAGAGACTTTGCTGCTTGAAGGAGGCAAGTCCAAGAAGGCTGAAAAAGACGGACCAGCCGACCAGATGCGCATCGGCATGGAGCTTGTTTGCCCCGGCGTGACTCTCACTACCAGCCTTGTTCTTCGCATGGCTTCAGAAGTCGAGCTTGGCGCTCTCGTCTCCGGCATTCATCGCTTTTCGCAGGAGCCGCATATCGGCGGCAAGATCGGCATCGGCTATGGCCTCGTTGATCTGCATTACAGCCTGCGCGCCGATGACGGCGAGCACTCGGACTTCATCACCGTCCAGGATGGGCAGTCGCTTCTGTCGCCTGTGGCGAGCGAGGCGAAGGACGCCTATGACCAGCACCTCCGCTCGATCTACGACGCGTATCTCACTGACAATGCATCCGGCATCCGACAGCTTCTGGGGGCGGCGTGATGGTGTGGGTTGCAGAAGTCCATCGCGACAAGTCCATGCCCCTGGACCAGGTGCATGTCGCGCTTTACAGCTATTTCCCGCAGGTCGCTCCCGGCGATCCGCGCCCCTATGTCTGGCGGCTTCTGGATGAGAATACGATCCTCGTAGGATCGCGGCTCAGGCCGACCGCGAATACCGCCCGTGAAGTCGTCGCTCGACGCGGCATGACTTACGATTTCCGGGCGACGATAAAGCGGGCACGCAATGTACGCGGCACATATACACGACCCGATGGGACCAGGCGAAATCGCACGCCTCGCGCGGTCGAGATGAAAGATCACGACGAGATCAAGCGCTGGGCCACGCAATTCGCCGAAAAACGCGGAGGCGATATCCGCTACATCCGCGTCGAGAACATGTGCCTCTACCGCCCCAAGCATGGCGTGGCGCTCCCGATCTGCACTCTGGTCGGCAAGGTCTTTGTGCGTGATCCTGATGCCTTTGACCAATTTCTAGCCTCTGGTGGACCGGGTACGGGCAAGGCTTATGGACTTGGCATGTGGTACCTGCCGGAAATCATGGGGGAGGTGCACCGTGCAGCCGCTTAGGATCAGGGCGCATCTGCGCAACGGGTACGCGGCGAAGGACCCATGGTCGCCAGCGATTGATGGCATCCTGGCCGCCGTCGTCATGCGGCGCAAGCTGGGGGACGAGTACGCGACGAATGCTGCCCAGCCCTCGAAATTGGAGCCAGTCGAGGGACTGCCGCTTGAGGTGTGCCGATGGGGCGACAAGTGGTGGTATGCAGCCTCCAGCCCCATCATCGTCGGCTTCTCTGGGCGCGAGAAAAAAGCCTACCATCGCCGCTTTGACGATCAGCATGAGCGTCATCTGGTCGATGGCATCCGCCGCGTCATGACGGCGGCTGGGCCATATAAAAACACCCGCCTGCACGACACGCGTGTGATCTGTCGCGCGCTGGAATGGCATGTCATCGGGGACGAGGCCCCTATCCGCGACCTGCTTTCCGATGTCGAGCAGATCGGCGGTCGTCGCGGGATCGGCTACGGCTGGGTGACCGAGTGGCAGATAAGCGCGGGTGATCCTCGCATCGCGCGAGGCCACAGGCCTCTACCGGTGGAGGTACAGGAAAGCCAGGATGGCATGGTGATGCCGTGGGGCATCGTCCCGCCCGGGCGATGGCGGCCCATCGAATGCTGGATGCCGGAGGAACGCCATGCAGAAGCATGAACGCGAGACATACCGGCTGCATGCCAAGCTGCCGGTCCATGCGCGGCGCATCGAGCGTGCAAAGCGCATCGTGCGGGAAGCCATGGATCGCGTTCCAGGGATCTGGGGTGTGGGACTAAGCGGCGGAAAGGACAGCATTGTTCTGGCCCACATCTGTTGTGAAGCTGGTTGGGACGGTCCGCTGTTCCACTACCACGCAGCCGAAATCCCGGAAGAGAATACGATGATAGCGCTTGCCATGGGCCGAAGACTCAACCGCGAGGTCATCACGGAAGAAATCGAGGGAGACTGGGCACTCTGGGAGAAAGCAGGAAGAGCTTTTTTCGAGCCGGAGACGGACCTGGAACGCAAGCTCATGTCCGGTCAGTCAGCACGATACAAGCGACAGATAGCCGACGCCGTTGCAGCACATGGGTTAGTGGGTCTGTTCTGGGGGATCAGGAAAGAGGAAAGTCGCGCCAGGACCATCGCGATCGCAAAGCATGGCGTCATCTACAAGGCCGTGAGCCGCCACGAATGGACTGCCCACCCATTGGCCGATTGGTCGGCGCGAGACGTGTGGGCCTATCTCGTGGCTCATGACCTGCCATGGCTCGATCGCTACGACCGGGCGGAGGATCGTGAGCGCGAGCGCTCCGAGACGACGTTCATTTTCGGTCGGGGCGGCGATGGGCTTTGGGCCATGGGGCAGGGTCAACGGCTCCGGGAGAGCGATCCTGCCCTGTGGGCCCGCCTCTGCCAGAGATGGCCCGACCTCAGGAAATATGGATGATGGAGGAGCAGGATGATCATGCCAATCCTCGCATCGGGAGAAAGCAGATGAGTAGGGCGCGGCGCTTCACGAAGGCCAAAGAAGTTCGGAGAGGTGGCGGGGTGTTCGACTATGAGCCCGTCCTGTCAGCAGGAGAAATGTACGAGATTGCACTCGATGCGCTCTCCGCCCTCACGGCAGGCAAGCCGGAGCAGGTGCCAAGTGATGAGCACCGCTACGCCGAACGGCTCCTTATTGCCCTGATGGAGAAGCATTACCCGGATCGCTCGCCGGAGTGGGCACCTCTCCCTGACCTTATGGGCATCCTGACACAGATTGACAACCTCACAACTGGGTTAGTTCGCGCCGCCCCTACAGCAGGAGGTGGCGATGCGTAGACTGCGACCGCCTGAAATCAGAGCATTGGCCGTTCTGCTTGATGGTCCAAAACCAACTTTTCGATTTGCGGTGCGTGACCTGCGATCATGGGAGCAGTTGCACCTTATAGGCTACATCCAACATGAGGACGGTTCGCGCTCGGTTATGATCACCGAAGCAGGCCGCGCCGCCCTCCGCGCCCTATCCGACCAGGATACAGGCCAAGGTGAGGAGAGCGGGCGATGAGCGCACGAGACATCATTGCGGATGAGATTGCAATCTCGCGTGGCCGTCGCCCTGACGAGTGCGTGCACGGCAACGGGTGGGTGAGCACCGACGGCTCCGGCTTCGAATGCTCACTGACGGCGCGGCAACAAGCATATCCAGTTGCCAACGCCGTTCTCCAGTCGCTCACCGCCGCAGGCTACCGCATCCTCGCCCCCGGCCAATACGACCCCGTGACCGCAGCTCGGGCACTGGACGCCATCTCTCCCGCTGAATTCGACAGCGATACGGTGGTGAGGGTGAGAGAGGCGATCCGGCGGGCCCTGAAGGCAGGGATCGCAGAAGGGGGCGGGAAGTGATATCGCCGGTGCGTCAGGTCGTGGATATCGGGGAAGATGAGCCGGTCACGCTTGCCGAAGCCTGCCGCTTGTTCTTCGGTGGCCGCCTTAAGCCGTCGGCGTTGCGCACCGAGGCGGCAAAGGGCAATCTGGACATCATGCAGATCGCCCGGAAGGACTTTGTGACCAAACGCGCGATCGAGGAGATGAAGGAGCGATGCCGCAAAAGCGCAAGCCGCCCCGCCTCTGGCTCCGAACAGAAACAGGTAGCGACGGACGGAAGCGCTCCACCTACATTATCCTCGACGGCGCAAAACATATCCGCACAGGATGTTCTGAGGATGAAGCTGAAGAAGCAAGCCGCAAGCTCGCAGAGTACACCTTCAGCAAATACGAGGCCCCACGGGGAGGTCGTGCGTCTGAGATAACGATCAGTGACGTCCTGATCGTCTACCTTGATGAAAAGGCCGATGCCACTGCACGGCCCAAGGAGACGAAAGCAGCCATCAACCGGCTGAACGAGTTTTTCGGCTCTGACACCATATCCGCCATCAAGGGAAAGCGCTGCCGCGACTTCGTCGCCGATCGCAAGACGCAAGCTGGCGCCCGTCGCGATCTCGAAGTCCTTCGGGCCGCGGTCGGCTACTACCACAAGGAATACGGTCTCGATGTCCTCCCGGCGTTCACACTGCCGGAGAAGGGGCAACCTCGCGAGCGATACCTGACCCGATCGGAAGCGGCCGCGCTCCTCTGGGCGTGCCTTGGGTGGCAGAAAGAGACCATCGGCACGGGCCCGAACTCCTATGAAAAGTGGAAGCGGCGGCGTTATCACCGCGCGAACCACCTCGCCAGGCTGGTCTTGATCGGCCTCTATACCGGCACGCGCCCCGGCGCGATCAAGCAACTCCAGTGGATGAGAAACACGACCGGAGGATGGGCGGATCTCGACCGCGGAGTGATCTTCCGTCGAGCGGAGGGTGAGCGCGTCGCCCACAATAAGCGCAAGCCACCGGTAAAGCTCGCTCGCCGCCTTCTGGCTCACATGAAGCGATGGAAGCGGATGGACGGATGGGAGGATGACCAAGTTGGGCTGCGCTACGTCGTGCACTATTATGGAAAGCCCCTGACGAAGGAAAACAAGGCGTTCAGGAGCGCCATTGCCGCGGCGGGCCTATCTTCAGACGTAACGCCGCATATCCTGCGCCACACGCGCGGCACATGGCTCGCTCAGGCGCATGTGCCGCCGAACGAAGCTGCGGCATCGCTCGGCCTCACCGTCGAAGAATATGAGCGAACCTATCTTCACAATGATCCCGACTTCCAGAAAGCGGCGGCCGACGCCTATTAGAACATCGCAACGGTTCGCAATGTTTCCGCAATGCTTCGCGGAACATGGAATGAACAGACAGCGATCAACGATGATGAGAAAGCCCGGATTTGCTGGACTTTCTGCGAGCCTACCTTTTTCGGGACGAGGGGGTCGCAGGTTCAAATCCTGCCACTCCGACCAGTAAAATCAAAGAGATAGGGAAGACGACACTTCTCACTTGCTCCCCGGCGCAATGCTTCCGCAATGAAACGACTACGTACCCCATGCGCCTCGGCCCCTACTCCGACCATTCGATCTGGCTCATATTCGCGGGCGTGGTTCTGGCCGGGATTGTGATGTGGTGGATGGGATAACAGCCCAGCGCTACCTTACAGGCCATGGCACACCGCAAGATCGTCGAAGGCAGCACGCTCACGCTCGAGGTGACGGTCATCCGCGTCTGGGATGATGGCCGCGTCACATTCCGCCTGTACGATCACGACGCGCCGATCACGATACCGGGCGATGCGCCGAACATCATCCTGGTCAGCGATCCGGAGAACGTTCCCCGGAAAAAGCAAAAGCCCCGCCAGCGGTGAGCCAGCGGGGCCATTCGAGAGTTGCTGCCAGCGTTCGAGGCGGGTTGGAGTCAAACCAACTTTGCTGTCCCAGCGTTTTCGTCGGCGTACCGTACTGGCTTGCGCTAACGCACGGTGCCCATCGTTGGGCTTCTGCCCCGACAACTCTCGACAGCCTGTATATCATCCCACAGGGAAATAAAAAAAGCCCCGCCGGCCTCTCAGCCGAGCGGGGCGACTTCTTTGCAGAAAATGCATATCACTCAGGGCGGGTCAGTTCCTCCCGAGCATGCGCATGATCGTGTCGAAATAGGTGGTGATGAGCCATGTGAGGGCTGAGGCACCCATGCCTACGATGGCGAGGGCGCCTATACCGCGCTGTTTCCAAGCCTTCACCTCCTCCGTCACCTTCTGTACGTCCCTGATCGTCCCCTTGATGCCGGTCACTTCGCTTTCGAGACTGGTAGTCCGCACCACGAGATCATCCATGCGCTTGTGCAAGGCGGCGCGGCTTTCGTCTTGCCGGTGGAGCCTGTCTTCAATGCTTTCGAGTTTGCCGATGACGACGCCGAGGGCTCTTTCAATGTTTGTGCTGGTCGGCAATGTCCCCGCTCCTTTAATCTCGCTGAAACCATGGAGCGGTCAAAACAAGCGCAGCCATGGTCGAAGATCCGTTTCGTCCGTGGTCAGGCTCGGCGGGCGGACCCCATCCGCGCGCCGGGCTGCTATTTGCAGTAGGCATCTCGGGCGGCGTTGCTGCCGCGCACCTGCCGTACTGTCTCGGGCGTGTCCTGAGACGCCGAATAGGTGATCGGCAGCCATATCGAGCATACCGATGCCTTAATGCCGGTCGCGGTTGTAGGGGTCACTGTCTGGCACCCCGCCAAGCTCAGCGCCAGCACGAGCATGATTGGCCCGAGCGATATCCTGGAGATGGCTTTCATAGGCATCCCTTTCTTTGGCTGCGGCTTCATTTCGGCCGGCCTTTCTGCCTGCGGCGAAGATGCGCCAGACGGCAAGGAGTGCCGCGACGATCCCGGCACCGATGGCCGTGAGGGAACCGCCGGGTATCAGGGAGAGGATGAAGTCCATCACACGTCATCCGCTCGCATCCGGCGGGCGATCTCGGTCACGATGCCGGAGAAGATCAGCCACAGCGGGACATACTTCGGATCGATGTACGGCACGACCATCTGAGGATCGACCATGGCGATGGCCTGCAGAACGATGCCGAACAGAACATTGAGCCGGGCCCAGAGGATCGTTTCCGAGTCCCGCGCCCAGGCGAGCAGCTTTTGCCACATGACAGGGTTCCTTTCTCAGTTGCAGAGGATGCCGAGCAGATCGCACGGCAGAGAGGCGAGCCATTCCCAGACCATGGCGGCCGTAGCGGCCAAGGCGACAAGGACGGCCACAAGCGCGCCCGCTTTGGCGTCTCCGGGCTCCGTGGAGCGCGTTTCCGGGGTCTGAGGCTCCGGGACACTGGGCGCGGGCTTTTGCGCCTGTGCGGGCTTGGCAGGGGCCATTTCGAGAGCGACGGCGCGCACAGCGGCGACACGGGAGGTCCATCCCTTGTGGAAGGTGGGCCAGTTCTTCAGCCCTCGCAGGAAAGCCATGCGCTTGTCGCATAACGCTTGGATGACATCGGCCGCATTGGCGCGACGTGCCGCGGCAAGCGTCTGCGGGCCGATTTTGCCATCCACCGCCACGCGGAGCACTTCCTGAAGGAACTTTGCCGCCCGTGTCGGGCCGCTGTTCACCGCGAAGTCGAACACCGCATAGTCGATGCCGCTCGGCAAATCGTCGCCCTTCACCTTGTCCCAATAGTGCTTGCGATAGACCTTCGCGACCTGGGCA
>DASVDU010000040.1:0-5097 GCA_036380915.1 Hyphomicrobiaceae bacterium
GATCCAGCTCTACATGCCGCTCAACTTCCTCGGCACGGTCTATCGCGAGATCCGCCAGTCGCTGATCGACTTGGAATCGATGTTCGACCTGCTGCACGAGAACGTCGAGGTCGAGGACAAGCCCGGCGCCCCGCCGCTCGATGCCCGGCGCGGCGCCGTTGCCTTCGAGGATGTCGGCTTCGGCTACGATCCGCGCCGGCCGATCCTCAAGGACGTGTCCTTCCGGGTCGAGCCGGGCCGGACCGTCGCGATCGTCGGCCCCAGCGGCGCCGGCAAGTCGACGATCTCGCGCCTGCTGTTCCGCTTCTATGATGTGGATGAGGGGCGCATCACGATCGACGGCCAGGACATCCGCGACGTCCGCCAGGCGAGCTTGCGCGCCGCCATCGGCATCGTCCCGCAGGACACGGTGCTGTTCAACGACACGGTCTACTACAACATCGCCTATGGCCGGCCGGACGCCTCGCCCGCGGAGGTCGAGGAGGCGGCGCGGCTCGCCCGCATCCACGACTTCATCATGGGCCTGCCGGATGGCTACCAGACGCGGGTGGGCGAGCGCGGGCTGAAGCTTTCCGGCGGCGAGAAGCAGCGCGTCGCGATCGCCCGCACGATCCTGAAGCGGCCGGCGGTCCTGCTGTTCGACGAGGCGACCTCGGCCCTCGACACGCACACCGAGAAGGAGATCCAGAAGAGCCTGCGCGAGGTCTCGGCGAACCGGACGACGCTGATGATCGCGCACCGCCTCTCCACCGTGATCCACGCGGACGAGATCCTGGTGCTGGAGGCGGGCCGCATCGTCGAGCGCGGCCGGCACGCCGAACTGCTGGCGCGCGGCGGCAAATACGCCGCCATGTGGGCCCGCCAGCAGGAGGCCGCGATCGAGGAAGGCGACCGTCCCTTCGTCGAGGCGGTCTGACGCCGCGCGCGGGTAGCGGAGGGGGACCACAAAGCGGGCCGTTATCCCAATCTGGGGAGCCGGCCCGGCGGAATACTGCGCGTGTGAAGCGCAAGTGATCTTAAGGTGAGCTTCGTCGCGTTCAGCCAGGAAGCAGCTGGAAAGCCGCGACGGCGACCAAGGTGGGCGGCAGAGCTGCGATCACGAGCCAGAGGGGGCTTATGACCCCCTGATCGAACGAGCCCTTCAGAATCGAATAGCCTGCGGGATTCGGGGCATTGGCAATGACGGTCAGCCCGCCGCCGGAAACAGCGCCGGCGACCAGCGCGTATCTTGCTTCCGCAGACAGGCCGTCCACCAGTGAGCCGAGATAGGTCAGGGCTGCGTTGTCGGTGACGGTCGTGAGCAGCGCCGCCCCATAATATAACGTCGTCGAGCCCATGCCGGCCAGCAGCGGCTGCAGCCACCATTCCTGCTTGCCGCCGAGCACGACGATACCGGCGAGGAAGAAGGCCACGAGGAGCCCCTCGCGCAGGATGAGCCCGTTCTGGTATCGCCGATAGGCCTCCGCGAATCCGAGGAAAAAGAGGAATAAGCCGATGAATAGGACCGTGTAATGGCTCGCGATTACGACGGCGCCCAGCAGGGTGAGGTGGACGGCGACCACCGGCCAAGGGGTTTCCACCCGCTCCAGATTCTTCGATCCGCGTGGCAGCTGGTTCAGGTGCTCGCGCAGTAGCACCGTTGCGGCTACGGCATTGGTGACGACCACCAGCGCCGACTTCCAACCGAACGCCTGCAGCATGAAGACGAAGTCCCACGACCAGCGGTCGGCGACCATGAGGACCGGTGGGGCGGCGAAGGGGGTCAGCGTGCCGCCGACGGAAATGTTGACGAACAGGACGCCGATCGTGGCGTATTTGAACCGCGCAGGGGCCTGCTTGCTGAAGAAGCGCTGGCGCAGCAGCATGGCGGAGAGCGTCATGGCAGCCGGCTCGGTGATGAACGAGCCGAGCAGCGGTCCGATCGAAAGTATCGTGACGTAATAGGCGGCCGGCGGTGCCACGGGAAGCAGGCGACCGATCCAGTTCAACAGGGCTGCCGAAAGGTCGAGCACCGGCCGGCTCGCCGCGATCACCATGACGACGAAGATGAACGCGGCTTCCCGGAAGCTCTGATCCTCAAGATAGCGCATCGCATCCTTCGGGCCGTCATGCACGGCTAGGAAGACGATGAGCACCATCGCCCAGAAGCCGAAGACCACTTCCACCTCACCCAGCAAGTGCCAGAGACCGGCGTGCCGAGGCTGGAGATGCGCCAAGCGCTCGAAGGTTCGGGTCGAAAACGTGTGCAGCACCGCAACCGCAAAGATTACGGTTGCAACCAGCTGGGATGTGGTGGGCGATAGGCTTTCGAACATCGCCGCAATCAAGCCAGGATCTCGGGCAGCCCAAGCGCCGCAACCACCTGCCGGCGGCTCAATGGCCGGGGCAGAACGATTGTCGCCCCGGCGATGCGGGCGAG
The DNA here is from genome assembly GCA_036380915.1 of Hyphomicrobiaceae bacterium. Taxonomy (GTDB): domain Bacteria; phylum Pseudomonadota; class Alphaproteobacteria; order Rhizobiales; family Hyphomicrobiaceae; genus ZC4RG25. Next base: position 2,420 of record DASVDU010000040.1, read on the forward strand.
AATCGCCCCATCCCAGCTGCCATCGTCTACATAGGCGATGCACAGGCGCGGATTGTCCGATTGAAGCCGACGAAACGAATCGAGACCCGGCCAGGGCGGCAACAACCGGTCCGTGATCAGCAACCCGGCGACGCTGCTCTTCAGCGCCCGGTTCGCCTCATATCCGTCGGCGGTCGCGACGGTGGGAATCGACAAGGCCTCGAACCAGTAAGCCACCGCGGCCCGCAGCTCCTCGTCGGAACTCAAGACCACCACTGTCACCGGTTGGCTTCCCGGACAGTCGTTTCGCTGGACGATAGGCATGAAGCACCCCAAAAGGCGTGATCTTCGTGCCATTAGGTGGATTCCCGGTCGGCCCGGGCAATTCGGATGCGTCCCTAGGGATCGCCGCTTGGGTGGGTATACTTAGGGGTTCTTACTCAGGGCTCTCGGCAAAAGGTGGCGATAGACTTATGGGCAGCGTCAGGCCCCAACATCACCCGAACCGCCCGATGGCCTTTCCGCGGATCTTCATCCTGCCCAACGGCGTCATCGGCGTCGCCTACCTGGTGCTCTATGTCCTGCTGGACTGGATCAGCTTCATCGACCCATTTGCCGCCTACGGCATCACTCCGTGGAATCCCCCGACCGGTTTGAGCTTCGTGCTCGTGCTGCTGTTCGGCCAGCGGATGATCCCGTTCCTGTTTGTGGCACCGCTTTTAGCCGATCTGACCGTCAGGCAGCTCCCGCTTTCCTGGGCGCTGGAATTCGCTGCGGTCTCGGTGATCGGTGCGGGATACTCTCTGGGATTGCTCTTCCTGCTACGGCCAAAGACGCGGTTCAATCCGTCTCTGCCATCGCTACGCGACCTGCTCCTTCTGCTGCTCGTTGCAGCGGCAAGTGCCGTCCTGGTTGCGGTGGGCTATGTGGGCGTCGTGATCGTCGGCGGCTTGCTTCCGCCGGCCGATTTCATGTCGCCTTTCCTGCGGTTCTGGGTGGGTGATATGATCGGCGTCGCCATCATAGCACCGTTCACCCTGATCGCGCTTACGCGGGGGCAGATGCTGAAGATGTCGCTGGAAACGGCGGCGCAGCTCGTCGCTGTGCTTGGCGTGCTGTGGCTGGAGTTCCGGTTCGCGCAGCAAAACCAACTGCAGTTTTTCTACATTCTGTTCCTCCCGATCATCTGGATGGCCATCCGGACGGGGCTCGAGGGCGTGACCGTCGGCATCCTGATTACGCAGCTCGGTCTGATCGCCGGCGTGCATCTGCTTCCGATGCAGGACGTCGACATTACAGCCCTCCAGGCGCTGATGCTCGTGCTGACCATGTCCGGCTTGATGGCCGGAGCTCTGGTGACCGAGCGCCGACGGACAGAGCTCCAGCTGCGCCTGCACCAGGACTCGCTTGCCAAGCTCGCCCGCCTTGGGAGCATGGGCGAACTGGCGGCCGCCGTTGCCCATGAGATCAACCAGCCATTGATGGCGGCGGGGACCTATTCCCGGCTTGTCCTGGATGCGCTGTGCCGTGGGGCCGCCGACGAACCAAAGGTCGTGGAGACCGCCGGAAAGGTGGTAGCGCAGGTGGAGCGTGCATCAGAAGTGCTCAGGCGGCTGCGCGCGCTGGTCCGGCTCGATAAGTCCGGTCGGGCTCCGACCCAGTTGGAGCGTATCGTTAACGAGGCCCTCGATCTCTGTCGACCGGATCTCGACCAGAATGGCATCCGTGTGCGTGTCGCCCTTGAAAGCAACCTGCCGCCGGTCCTCGTGGATCTCCTGCAGGTGGAGCAAGTTTTGCTCAACCTGATGCGGAACGCGATCGAAGCGATGACGGAAGCGGGGCAGGAGGGCGGGACGATCACCATCGACGCAAAGCAGATCGACGCGGGAACGGTCGAAGTCAGCCTGCGCGACACCGGGCCAGGGTTCCCGCCAGAGCTCCTGGCCGACCAGTTCCCGCCCTTCTCCTCGACCAAGGTCGAAGGCCTCGGGGTCGGTCTCTCGCTGTCCCGCTCGATCGTGGAAGCGCATGGGGGTCGGCTAACCACTGCGGGAGATAGGTATGGCGCTGTCGTCCGGTTCACCCTGCCCACGGCCACGAACGACGATGCCTGAGAACATCCGTGTTGCCCTGATCGACGACGATGCAGCGGTGCTCGACTCGCTTCGGCTTTACCTCGAACACAACGGCGTCGTGGTATCCAGCTTTTCGACGGCGGAGGCCTTCCTCGCGATACTGGGCTCCGCGGGCTCTGTCGATTGTATCGTGGCGGACGTCCGGATGCCCGGCCTGTCCGGCATCGACCTCGTGCGGGAGATGCAGGCGCGCAACGACACGCGGCCAATCATATTGATTACCGCGCATGGCGATGTCGACATGGCGGTTGCCGCGATCAAGCTCGGCGCCTTCGATTTCCTCGAAAAGCCGTTCAACGAAAAGCGCCTGCTCGAAAGCATCGGCATGGCGGTCGATCAGGCGCGCCACACCCAGGTACAGACAGCCGACCTCGAGGAGTTGAGGAAGCGAGCCGAAGGGCTTACCGACCGGCAGCGGGAGGTCATGGAACTCGCGGCCGCAGGACTGTCGAACAAGGAGATTGCCATCCGCCTCCAGATCAGCCCACGGACCGTCGAGAATCATCGCGCATGGATGATGGAGCGCATGGGAGCCAGCAATCTCGCCGAACTCGTCCGCATGGT
>DASVDU010000041.1:0-19668 GCA_036380915.1 Hyphomicrobiaceae bacterium
TCCACCCCGAGCTGCGCCATCAAAGCACGGAGTTGTTTCACGCGGTCGACCGCGTTTTCCAGGCCGGTGGGGGCTTCGAAGCTCTGAAACATCATGATCTCCGGGCTCGACTCAGGCCAATTCGCGCGCGCTCCGTACACGACTCGAATCGATTGTGACGGTCGTTCGAAGCAACGTATCGATCAGCATGCGCCGACCGCATTGCTGCATTGCACACTCAGTCTACCGCAAGTGCGAAGGAGAGACTATATAACTGTTAACCGCTGGGGAGGGCGGCGCTCAGACCGGCCCCTCAGCAAAAACACTAGCAGAGATGAGCTGACCATGAGCACACCAACCACTTACACCATCTCAGATACACCCATGTCGAGAGGCAAGTCGAATGGCTTGCTTCAGCGCCTGTTCGATCGGCTCCTTGCCGCCCGCGAGGCGCAGGCCCATCGGTATCTGGTGGATTACCTCTCGAACATGAGCGATGCCCGGCTTGCTGCGCTCGGCTACACGGACGAGCAGATCCGTCAGATCCGCATAGAGCGCCGTCTGCCCGAGCTGGCAGCCGCCTGAACCACTCCACTTCCCACAGGCACCCCGTCGTCACTTCGGCTGGGAAATCACCCCCAGCCGAGGTGCTGTTTGCCGAGAGGACATGAGATCATGAGCACGTCATCACATTCCACGGCGCTGAACGCGCACACATCAGTCAACGCCGACCGGGAACCAGTCGGCCTCCGTCTACGGCAGCTGCTTTCAACCATACTGAAGCGGATTCGGGCCGCGGCAGAGGAATATCGGGTACGCCAGCATCTTGCCACTCTACCCGACTCGATGCTGCGCGACATCGGCATCGCAGAAGACGAGATTCATCGAATTCGGGCCTGCGAGCGATTCACGCCGCGGGCCTGGGCGGAGCGTATGGGCACGCATCGGCAGCCCTGGGACCTCTGATCAGCACCAGGGTCGACCAGCCGGCCAGACGCCGGTTGCTCAACAGCGAGAAGCCGTGTGAACGGTAGGCGGCGATCACATAGGCCGCCTGCCGCTCCAACAAGCCAGACAGGACGGCGATGCCGCTTGGCGCGAGCGCATGCGCCAGATCCGGCGCGAGCGCCACCAGCGGATCAGCCAGGATATTCGCCAGGATCAGATCGTAGCTAGCCGCGCGGGTGCGCCCGCGTGCGAGACCTTCGGCCACGCGGAGGCGGATGCGGCCGGCCTCGCCATTGAGCCGCGCGTTCGTGCACGCAACGGCAACCGCCTGCGGATCGCTATCGCTGGCCTCGATCCGCGCATTCGGTAGAGCGCGCGCCGCGGCGATGGCCAATACGCCCGAGCCGCAACCGAGGTCCAGCACGCGATCGAAGCTCCGCCGGCGCGTCAACTCGTCGAGGGCAAGGAGGCACCCCTGCGTGGTCGCATGGTGCGCCGTCCCAAAGGCCTCACCCGCATCGATCAGCAGTGTATTGGGTCCCCGCGGCACCTTTCCGAGGTCGTGGCTGCCGTGGACCGTGAAGCGGCCTGCGCTGACCGGCGGCAGGGCCGCCTGCGAGATCGCGACCCAGTTCTCGTCAGGGACCTCCTCAATCCCGATCGGCGGAGGTGAAAACGGCAGAGCCGCACCGAGCTCCCGGGTCAATGCAGCCAGATTGGGCCGCTCCTGGTAGTACCCTTCGATCAGCCAGCCTTCACCGGCCTCGAACTGGGTGAGCGCATCGGGTGAGGGCTCGATCAGGTTCTCCAGTGCTCCGGTGAGGGTGCGCGCCATCTCCTGCTCATCGACGGCAATCGTGATCTTGTATGATGGCATGGCCTGTTCCGAAGCGCCCCGCAGGGCACGATGGCTTCTGGCGCGGACCTATCCTGCAAAAGCTGTTTTGTCGATCGGGCAAACCGTCAGGCCGTGGCGCTCACATTGGCTTGCACGACGTTGCCGTCGCGCATTTCCGTCCCTTCCACCTCGCCCGAGCCGGGCAGCAGGTCCAAAAATGCATCCCATTTCCGATCGATGAGGCGCGCCGCCTCCGCAGGCGGAAGTGTATGCAGCGTCCCGTCCGCTGCCTCGCTGACGATGCCTTCCGCAATCAGTCGCTCGAGCGCGTCCTCGATCTCGAAATCGACGTCGACGCCGAACGTCTCCTCCATGTAGCGTTCGATCACCCGGTCCACCTCGGGCAGGTCGGAGCGGCGGACCGGCCCCTTGGCCAGGACAGCGTAGAGGAGGATCTCCTCTTTCATGTCCTCCTCGGCGGCGCGGCTCGCCAGCTTGATGAGAACGCCGCGGTTATCCGCCATGGCATGGAAATAGAGGTTCTGGGCCATAATGACCATGTAGCGTTGCCGCTCGTTCAGGAACCTCCTGCACTGCCGGAAGATGATGCCGCCGAGACCGAAAACAGCCCCCGCCGCCGCCAGAGGGTTGGTCGTCAGGAGCGCCAGCTTGCCCGCGGCACTGAAGGCTCCCATGCCAACGCCGGCGCTGCTCGTGATGCCCAGCTTGAGCTTGTCGAACGGCCGGAATCTCACCCGGGTGTTGGGAAAGATCATCTCGATGTCCGACCGCGGGATGTTCTTGAACAGCTTCATGTAGATGAGGTCGTCCCTCACCTCCGGCGCCAGAAGGCGGCGCATCCGGCGCACGGCCCTGCTCGCGGCGCCGCGTGAGACGCCCCGCTCGCGCACGAGCTCTTCGATCCTCTGCTCTTCCGACTTGAGCTTGAACAGCACGAACAGGCGCCGGAATATCGGAACGTCGATCTCCTGCTTGCGCAGAAACGATTTCAACGAGCGGCGGTGATGCGTCCGGGTGGTCGCGCCGCGATAGTAGATCAGCAGCTCTTCGAAGGCGTCGAGGTCCACGTGCAGGTCGAGCCCGTAGTGAGATTCCCGGGTCAGGATCAGCTCGACCTGCTGCGGATTGATCCGCGTGTAGTTGGCTTGCTTCAGGAGGCTGTCGATGCCGGCCACCACGCGCTGCTGCAGGAGCCTGCGTTCCTCCTCGGTGTAGCTGCGGGTCATCAGCAGATCGCTGTCAGGGCTGAAGGGCTCGTAGTCCTGCTCGAGGCCCAGAAGGCGGGCGCCGTATTGCTGCTGGCGCCAGTAGTCCAGATAGCGGAAGAAACGGCGCGCATCCGCCGCCTGACCATTCGGCCAGATATGCGGCTCCGTCAGGCGATCGATGAGCGCGAACCGCGTGACCGGAATGAACCGCTCCCGCTCATCCGCGATCGCGTCCGGCTCGAGCTCCTCATTCCCGTGGCCATTGAGGGGGTAGGAGCCTGCCTCTCCATCAGACGCCGGCTCGCGGCTGGTCCTTTCATCCCGAAGCTGAACGCGGCTTGCGTTCGATGGCACGGCCGACATGAGGAACCCCTCCCCGATCTCTCTCGAATCCTTACCAGCTGGCCGCCCTTGTTCTTTACGAGAGGTGCGCCACGGCAGAAAGTCTTCTTGAAATTGTCGGCTTGACGGCGCGACAGGAACCTGCGGCATCAGAATAATCCGGGTTCGACCCTCTGCGCGAGTGCTTGTGCTAGCAGAGTTTTCTTTGATCTGAGCATAAGAAATCCGTGCGGCCGTTAGGCAACATTTGTAAAATCCGTTGCAATGTCACAGTCATGCCGCTCTTGCCGATCAGATAAGCTGGATGCTGTCCTGCGGGGCATGGGGGCTGCTCGTGCAATCACAAATCATGCCGCGCCTGTTCGGTTTTGCGTTGCTCCTCGTGCTGGGCGTGGGCAATGCAGTTGCGCGCGATGCCGTCGTCCTGCCTGCGAGCTGCGAGTTCCGTGCGGGCCGGTTGATCCTGCATGCCTCCCAGCCGACGGCGCACGAGATCGTCTCGCGGCGGGAGCGCCAGGTCTTCACAGCCTGCAGAGCTGGTGGCGACAATCGCTGCCGGCGTGTGATGGTTTACAAGTTCGACCTGGCCTGCGGTGGCGGGACCGTGTCGTGGAGCGATGTTTCCGCGGCTCTGATGGCAGCCAGCGGCACCCGCGCGTGGGTCCGAAACGAGCAGGTGCACATCGTACCGCCGCGGGCGAGCCGGCTTGGCGAATGTGAGGGGGCCGGCCCCGACAAGTCGTTCATGCGCGAGTGCGAGCCCTGGGAGGTCGCCGAGTCGAACAGGACAATCTGGGTCCTCCCGCAGCGGTTCGCTCCCGTGCATGAGGTCGGCGCGCGGTTCATCGAGCTTCCCCCGGCGACGGCCTCGGCTGAGCAGAACCGGCCGCTTCCGCCTTCGGTCGGCTCATCCTCTGGTGAGTTGCAGATCGCAGAAAAGCCCGACGAGGATGAGGTTTCCCCTGCAGACGCCTCGAATGCGCAGCAAGAGCAATTCGAGCGCGTGTATGAGGCCTATGACGCGCCCCCGCCGGTCCCTGCGCCGACCCAGGCCGACCGCCCGCGGAGAGCTGACTCCCTGGAGCTTTCCACCGGCGCTTTCCGGCGGGCCGACGGTCCGGTGACGGAAGGCGTCCAGAGCTCCGAGGCAGACGGCGTTCAGACGTTTGCACGCAGCGTTTCGCAGGCCATCGCAGCCGCGCCGCCGGAGAACGTGCGGGTCGCCGAGCTGGACCAGCACGAGCCTGCTTCGTCGCTGCGAGAGTGGTCGTTGCCCGACTGGTCGTTCTCCATCAACCTTGCGGACAACAAGCTGACATCCTGGCTCTGGGATCAGGCCAACGCCACGCTGGCGCCGCTCTCCGGGCATCTCAAGGATCTGCGTTCGAGCCAGCAGTTCACCGCCGTTCTGATGGGACTTGCCCTGCTATCCGGTCTGCTTTCCGGCATCGGCTGGTATTCGGCGCGTTCGAGGCGAGCGCGGGCGTCGGCGTTCCGGGCCTCTCACGATCAGCCAACCCCTGAGTTCAGGGCGGCGACGAGCAGCGGGCCGGCCTTCAGCGCCGGACCATCATCCGTCAGCAAGGTGGCGACGGGAACCGCGCTGCTGGCTCCGACCGACGAGAAGATGTGTGGCGAGCTCTGCCGGACAGCGCAATCGATGCTGCAGCAGATCGATGCCCGGATGGACGAGCTGCAGGGTGTCGCCCCGCTGCGGCGTGTGCTGCAGCGGGAGATGCGCAACCTCGAACAGTTCCTGACGGCCGTGATGACGGCGTCTCCGGCCGAGCCGGAGGAATGGCGCCGCATGCGCAACCGCCTGCAACGGATCGTGCGCGAGCTGCATCGGCTCAGAGATATCGTCGAGGGCGCTTATCGCAGTCTTTCGGGCGGCGGCTTCACCAGCCGCGAGCCGCCGCGTGACAAGTACGAGGCCTACGAGGCGCTTGGCGTGAATCCCGACGTCAGCATGCGGACGCTGAAGAAGCTCGTCGATGCTCTGCGCGCCTGCTGGCACCCCGATCTGGCCAAGGACGAAGCGGACCGGCAGCTCCGCGAAGAGCGCATGAAGCGGATCAACATCGCCTGGGACATCATCACCTCGAAACGCCAGGAGGCGTGAGCCAATCGCGAGAAGTAGCGTGATAGCGGGCAGGACGCCCCAGAAGCCGGCGAAAGCCGCGAAAAAGCCCGCAGCCAAACCGGCTTCCGGAGAGCCGGTCCTCCTCACGGGCGGCAATCCTCAGATCCCCAAGGGCTACGGCGACGCTCCCGTACAGGCCTACATTGCGGCCATGCCAGGCTGGAAACGTGACGTTGGACGCTGCCTCGACGAGATCATCGCGCGCACAGTCCCTGGCGTGCGCAAGGCCGTCAAATGGAACTCGCCGTTCTATGGCGTCGAGGACAACGTCTGGTTCCTCAGCTTTCATTGCTTCACTAGGTACGTGAAGGTGGCGTTCTTCCGCGGGGCGTCGCTCAATCCGATGCCGCCGGGCACGTCGAAACAGAAGGATGTGCGGTATCTGGACATTTTCGAGGGTGATGAGTTCGATGAGGCGCAGTTTGCGGATTGGGTGAGGCAGGCTGCGGCCCTGCCGGGGGAGAGGATGTGAGAGGCCAGATTTCGCGGTCATGATTCCCGCCCTTGCGAACGAACCAGAGTCGCACGCCCAGATCGCAGCCACTGTCGACATCGTCCGCGATGTTCTCGGCGAGGCCGTATGCGCGGCCTGCCTCTACGGGTCCGCCGTCGCGGGCGGGTTGCGTCCGAGCAGCGACCTCGACATTCTCGTTGTTTCCAACCAATCGCTGAACAGCGACGCGCAGGCCGCGATTATCCGGCAGCTCCTGCCTATTTCCGGACGACATGGCATCCGGGGCTCAGCCCGCTCGCTTGAACTTTCGATCGTCGCTCGCTCGGCGCTCGTGCCGTGGCGTTACCCACCGAGCATTGAACTGCAGTACGGCGATTGGATGCGCGCCGAATTCGAGCGGGGCAAGCTACCGGAATGGCCGAAAGCCGACCCAGACGTCGCGGTTCTTGTCGAGACGGCTCGCCGTGCGTCCGTGCCACTGTTCGGCGAGCCGATTTCTGCTGTCCTGGAGCCGGTGCCGCGCGCCGATCTCGTCCGGGCCATGCGCGACACCGTCCCAGTCCTGATGCCGGGCATCGAGGAGGGGGACGACGTCCGGAACGGACTGCTCACGCTGGCGCGCATCTGGACAACACTCGCGACCGGTGAGATCCGCCCGAAGGATGAAGCGGCGAGCTGGGCACTTACTCGCCTCCCGGAGGAGCACAGGGCCGTTCTTGCACACGCTCGAGCCACTTACCGCGGCGAGACGCCGGAGAATTGGAGCGCACTCGGCCCGCGATTGCGACCGCACGTGGATTACGTCGTTGCACGGATCGATGAACTCGCGAGTGTGCAGGTGAGCAACGGTCAATCCTGAGAAAGCGACGGCAATCATGAAAAGGAAGATCGCGGCGAAGGAAGGAGAGGAGGGTAACTCTCCGTCTCAACTGGTCGATGCAAAAATTAAGGGAGTCACCGACTGGCGCGACGCGATGCTCGCGCGCATCCGGCAGCTCATCAAAGAGGCCGATCCCGAGGTGGTCGAGGAGGTGAAATGGCGGAAGCCGTCGAACCCGGCCGGCGTCCCGGTGTGGTCGCACGACGGGATCATCTGCACCGGCGAGACGTATAAGGACAAAGTGAAGCTGACCTTCGCCAAGGGTGCCTCGCTCGAGGACCCTACGGGCCTCTTCAACGCCAGCCTCGACGGCAACGTGAGACGTGCCATCGATCTCCATGAGGGCGACAAAATCGATGAGGACGCTTTCAAAGCACTCATCCATGCCGCCGTCGCGCTGAACACACGCGCCGCTCGACCCCGCTCTCAGAAGCGGGCAAAGAGCGCTTGAGGATGAAGTGACACGCTTAGCAGCACGCAGCCGCTCTACCTTTCTCTCCGGGAGAGGTCGGCCCGCAGGGCCGGGTGAGGGATGAGCAGCAGCAATCGCCCGAACCCCCTCTCCCCGCCGGGAGAGGGAGAAACGCGAAGTTCATTCAATCGAGAAACGTCCGCCGCCGCAGCACCAGCGGCCCGTCGCTCAGCTCGTCGTTCTGTTCGGAGAGGTGAGCTGCGGCGCGATTTCCGAGGGGTCTTTCACCTTGCGGGAACGGCCGTCGAAGCTGGCGCCCTGGTCGATCGCGAGCGCCTGGCTGTGGATGTCGCCCTCGACCACGGCGCTCTCGTGCAGCACGACGCGCGAGCCCAGGATCGCCCCCTGCACCTTGCCGTAGACGTCCACCGTCTCGGCCGCGATGGTGCCGTTGATGACGGCCTCTTCGCCCACCGTCAGCTTCATGCTGTGCAGGTCGGCCTGGATGTTGCCGTTGACGCGCAGCGAGCCCTGGCAGCGGATGGTGATCGCCTGCCCCTCGATGGTGAGGTCGTTGCCGATCACGGATTCGTCGGCATCCTGGCCCGACGTGCCGGAAAAGCCATTGCTGCGCATCGGAGTGGGTGTCGGAGTGCCTGTTGCCTGATGGTCCATGGTCTTGATCTGCAGCGGGTCGACGTTGCCGGACCTCGGTTCGGGCTTGCGCGTGAACACCATTACTCTGAACTCCCCTCGGACTAACAATTCCGGGGTCGAACATCTATCGTGGTGATGGTCGAATTGTGTCATTCGACCACTGATTTTGGCGATTTGTGACGTAACGAAGGGCGAGTTGCTGAGTTGGCATACAACCCGAGTCGGCTCTAGCCATCACCCGCGCGGGGTCGCCACCCCTATCCGCTACTGGCCATTCGCTATTCGGTCCCCATCAAACCCGATCCACGAAGCTGTCCACCACCCGCTTGCGCCCCGCCTTGTCGAAGTCGACCGTCAGCTTGTTGCCGTCGACTTCCGCCACCTCGCCGTAACCAAACTTCTGGTGGAACACCCGCTCGCCCACGTTGTAGGACGAGGGCTGCCCGGTGGAGGAGGCGACGAGCTCCCCCTCGATCACGACCGGACCACGCTTCGGCTGATGCCCCTGCTGCCAGCGCTGCTGCGCGCGCTGCCAACCGGGCGTCTGATAATTCGTCTGGAAGCTGCCCACGTCATCGAAGCGGCTGCGGCCGTAGGGGTTCGCCATCCGGTCGAAGGCCGAATAGGCGCCGCCGAACCGGCTCGGCGCCTCTACGACCTCGACGTGCTGCGGCGGCAGCTCGTCGACGAACCGCGACGGAACGGCTGCCTGGTAGAGCCCGCGCATGCGGCGGTTCTGCGCGAACGAGACCTGCACATGCCGCCTGGCACGCGTCAGGCCGACGTAGGCGAGGCGCCGCTCCTCCTCCAGGCCCGCCTGGCCGTTCTCGTCGAGCGAGCGCTGATGCGGAAACAGCCCTTCCTCCCAGCCGGGCAGGAAGACGACGTCGAACTCCAGGCCCTTGGCTGCGTGCAACGTCATCAGCGAGACGCGATCGCCGGTGTCCGCCTGATCGGTATCCATGACGAGCGACACGTGCTCGAGAAAGCCGGCGAGCGAGTCGAACTCGTGCATGAAGCGGATCAGCTCTTTCAGGTTCTCCAGCCGCGATTGGGCCTGGGGCGACTTGTCCTGCTGCCACATCGCCGTATAGCCGGACTCGTCGAGGATCAGCTCGGCGAGCTCCGTGTGCTTCATGGAGGGCACGAGCCCGCGCCAGCGCTCGAACGAGTTGATCAGCTCCATCAGCGACTTCCGGGCCTTGCCGGTGATCTCCTCCGTCTCGGTGATGGAGCGGGCCGCATGGTAAAGCGGCATGTCCGTCGCGCGGGCGAGCGCGTGGATGCGCTTCAGCGACGTGTCACCCAGCCCGCGTTTCGGCACGTTGATGATGCGCTCGAACTTGAGATCGTTGGCCGGATTGAGCGTCACCTCCAGGTAGGCGATCGCGTCCTTGATCTCCTGGCGCTCATAGAACCGCGGGCCGCCAATCACCCGATACGGCAGCCCGAGCGTCATGAAGCGGTCCTCGAAGGCACGCATCTGGAACGAGGCACGCATCAGGATGGCGATGTCGTTGAGCGGCTGTCCGGCTTGCTGCAGCTTCTCGATTTCCTCGCCGATGATGCGGGCTTCCTCCTCGTCGTCCCAGACCCCGGTGACGATCACCTTCTCGCCGAGGCCATCGTCCGTGTGCAGCGTCTTGCCAAGGCGTCCGCGGTTGTGGGCAATGAGCTGCGACGCAGCTCCAAGAATGTGTCCGGTCGAGCGATAGTTGCGCTCCAGCCGGATCACTTTCGCGCCGGGAAAGTCCTTCTCGAACCGCAGGATGTTTTCCACCTCGGCCCCGCGCCAGCCGTAGATCGACTGGTCGTCGTCACCGACGCAGCACAGGTTGGGAGAAGCCGAGCCCTGTGCCAGCAGCCGTAGCCAGAGATACTGCGCGACGTTCGTGTCCTGGTACTCGTCGACCAGCATGAACCGGAAGCGGCGCTGGTAGTCGGCCAGCACGTCCGGATGCTCGCGCAGCAGCCGCAGGCTTTCGAGCAGCAGGTCGCCGAAATCGACGGCGTTGAGCTCCTTCAGCCGCTTCTGATAGTCGGCATAGAGCGCCGCGCCCTTGCCGTTGGCAAAAGCAAAGCTCTCGCCTGCCGGCACCTGGGCCGGGCCGAAGCCCCGGTTCTTCCAGCTGTCGATCAGGGCGGCGAGCTGCCGGGCCGGCCAGCGGTCCTTGTCGACGCCGCCGGCCTCGATCACCTGCTTCATCAGCCGGATCTGGTCGTCGGTATCTAGGATCGTGAAGCTGCTCTTCAGCCCCACCAGCTCGGCGTGGTAGCGCAGGATCCTGGCGTTGATCGAATGGAAGGTGCCGAGCCAAAGCATGCCCTCGACGGCCCCGCCGATGAGCTGCCCGATCCGCTCCTTCATCTCGCGTGCCGCCTTGTTGGTGAAGGTGACGGCGAGGATCTGGCTGGGGCGCGCTCGCCCGGTGGCGAGGATGTGAGCAATTCGCGTCGTCAGCACCCGCGTCTTGCCGGTTCCCGCGCCGGCCAGCACCAGCACGGGGCCGTCCAGGGTCTCGACCGCCTGCCGCTGCGCCTCGTTCAGGCCCGCGAGATAGGGTGGCTCCGCCGCCCGCAACGCCCGTTGGGAGATGGGCAGATCCGGCTCGAGGGATGCCTTGCCTTCTTTCCGCGCCGCGGGCGCAAGCGCATCCTCGCCCTGCATCTGGTGCTTACGATTCGACTGCATGACTTGAATATAGCACGCCGAAAGCGGCAATTCCGGTGCCTGCGGCAGCCACGCACAGCCTGTTGTACAACCTTCGGTGTGTGAGGCCGGAAAGATGTCCCATGTTCGGGCGAGCTGTGCGATAAATCGGGGCGGAACGTCGGAGCAACGGCAGTGTTCACGGCGGAACACGGTTCAATTGGCTGTTCCGAAGTGGATCGTGCCCGACGGGGCTTGGATGAGGCCTGATGCGGACGATACCACCATTACGCGGGGTTGATTGGGCATGAACGGCGCCCTCCTCTGGATCGCCGGTCTGATCGTGGTGCTGCTCGCGGCGCTGTTTGCGGTGCCGTACGCGGTCGATTGGAACGCCTATCGCGGCGTTTTCGAGACGGAGGCCTCGCGCATGCTGGGCCGTGAGGTACGCGTGGGCGGCGACGTCTCTCTCCGCCTCTTGCCTGCGCCTTACATCAGTTTCGAAAAGCCGCGCATAGCCGATGCCACGGCCGGCGAGGCGTTCTTCCGTGCCGACAGCTTCACGATGTGGCTCGCCTTGCCGCCGCTGCTGCAGGGAATTGTCGAGGCCAGGCAGGTCGAGATCGAGCGACCGGTCCTCAGGTTGCAGATTCACGAGGACGGCGGCGGCAACTGGCGCACATTCAAGATCAGCCGGGCGGATCTGCCCTTCGTACCGCGCGGGCTCACCCTGCAGTCGGTCAAAATCACAGATGGCATAATTGCTGTTCATGGTGTCAGCGGCGAGCCGCTGGCGAAAATCGAGATCGCCGAGGGCGAGCTGTCCGCTCCAGCGCTCGAAGGCCCTTACCGGCTGCGCGCGGACGTCCGGTGGAATGACGACATTCGGGAGGTGCGCGCTTCCACAGCGCCGCCCGATCCGGACGGCAGCACGCGGTTGAAGCTTGCTGTGCGCGCGCCCAAGTCGGGCAATGCCTATACCTTCGACGGCCGCATCGTCGACCTTGTCGGGCGTCCCCAATTCGATGGCAGTTTCACCGCGACCATCCCGGTGACCAGCGGCACGGGCGAGCTACGGCCGACCACGGTCCAGTCGGCGGATAGCGAAGCGATCCCGCCTGCAGCTCTCCACAGCGGGGTGTTCGAGGTCCGTGCCGCTGTGAGCGCGAACGCCGTAAGCGCGAAGCTCAGCGATTTGGGATTCTCCTTCGAGCAGAACGGCCAGCCGCAACTGCTGACGGGCACTGCGGAAGCAAGCTGGCTCCAGAAGCCTGTGATCCGGGCCACCCTGACCTCCCGCTGGCTCGACCTCGACAGGATCGCCGACGTTCCTTCGAATTCGAACGCACTCCAGGCTCTTCGTAGTCTAGCTTCCAGTGTCACCGGCTTCCTGCCGACCCAGGCCGACGTAGCGGCCCGGCTCACGATCGACCAGGCCACGCTCGCCGGTGACATGGTGAGCAACCTCGTGGTGGCCATCGAGAACGCCGGCGCCGGACTCACCATCAAAGAGTTCCATGCCGCCCTGCCCGGCGGCTCCCGCGTGGACGTGACCGGCGCGCTGACCGGATCCGGTACGGCGGAAGCATTCGACGGCGAGATCCTGGTGCGCGGGGCCAATCTCAACCGATTTCTGGCCTGGGCCGCCCGCGGCACCCAGTTCGCGGATGCGCCCAGCGACGCCGGGTTCGCTCTCAGCGGACAGTTGAGCCTCGGCCCTGGCCGGCTCGAGCTCAGCAAGGCGAGCATCGACTCTGGCCCCAACCGTCTGGAAGGAGAGATCACCTATCGGTGGGACGGGCGGCGCAATCTGGTGCTCTCGCTGGAGACCAGCCGCGCCGACATTTCCGGAGTTCTGCCGGGAGTGCTCGGCCCTGATCTCCTGAAGGCGAAACTCGGCGCACTGACTGGCTCGGACGGCGGCAATCTCAACAGCCTCCTGGCAGGCCTCGCCGGCATCGATCTGAGCATGCACATCCGTGCCGATGCTCTCACGGACGGCGCGCGCATGCTGCACAACGTCGATGCCGACGTGAGACTGGAGGACGGCCGGCTCAGGATACCGGTCTTTCGGGCCTCTACCCCGGAAGGGTTCAAGCTCGAGCTCGACGGCGACGTGCGGGATTTCGCTGGTGAGCCGAAGGGCGCACTGCAGGGTACGATCGAGGCGCCCACACGGGCGGCATTGTCGGAAGCTCTCGACCTCGCTGCTGACGACATCGATGGCGAACGGCGCCAATGGCTCGCCGCGCTTGCCCCACTTCGCCTCGCTTTCGTCAGCCGCTTTGGTCAGCCGCCGGGTGAACGCGTCGTGATGACGATCGACGGCACATCGCATGGCGAGCATCTGGTCGCTACCCTCGTACTCGAAGGAGGCCTCGCAGAGTGGCGTAGCAAGCCTGCCGACCTGATGCTGACGTCCGAGAGCAACGAGGTCGCGCGCGTCGTACGCGGCCTGCTGCTCGGCGGCACCGAAGAACGGGAGGCAAGGTCGACCCTGCCGAAGGGCCGGCTATTGGTGAAGGCTGCCGGCGTTCCCGAGAAGGACGCAGCCATCTTTGTCCAGATGATTGCCGGCGACGATCTCCAGCTCCTGCTGCAGGGACGCGGTGCCTTGCCCGCGAATGGCTCGCCCACCTTCAAGGGCGAGATGGAGGTCGCGGCTGAGAATTCCGGTCGCGCGCTCCACTTCGCCGGCATTCCGCTGCCCGCCAATGCCGTCGAAGGTGGACTTAAAGGCCGGGCAGCCGTAACGGTTGCCGACCACGCGCTGACGTTTGCCCTCGACCGGTTCGAGGTCGGCAAGGTGCGGCTCAGCGGCGAAGCCAAGCTTGGTGGCACCAGCGAGACGCGCACGCTGGATCTCGACCTGAAGGCCGACAGTGCCTCCCTGCCCCGCCTGCTGGCGCTGGCGCTCGACACGGAGATCCAGACCTCGGAAATCCCCGCTGACATCGCACAGCTCTCTCAGTGGCAAGACCAGCCGTTCGACTTCAGTAACCTCGAGCATGTCAACGGAAGCCTCAACCTCAAGGCCGACACATTGGCGCTCGGACAAGGCTTCGAGCTCGCTGACGCGGTCCTCGAAGCCCAGATCGAGCCGGGCCGCATCACGATCACCAAGCTGGAAGGCAGGGCGCTCGGCGGGGCCGTCTCGGGTGCTTTCAAACTGGAGAAGACGGCGGCAGGCGGGCAGATGTCGGGGGCTTTCGGGCTTTGGGACATCCGCCTCGACCATATCAAGGGTGCCAGCAATGCGCCGATCGGTGCAGGCAGCCTGCGGCTGACATTGCAGGTCAACGGCCAGGCCGTGACCCCGCGCGCACTCATTCCGGTGCTGACGGGCAAGGGTGAGCTGCAATTCAGGAACGCTCGCTGGGAGCGGCTGTCGGCCAAGGCGATCGAGGCCGCAGCCGACGCCGTGTTGTCAGGCGACACGGCCCCCACGGGTGAGCCGTTGCGTCAGGCGCTGCGCACAGCGCTCGCTCGCGAGCCGCTTTTGCTGGGCGACCTCAAGATCCCGGTGGTTGTTGGCGCCGGTGCGCTCCGTATAGATGGGTTCACTGTGGAAACGCCAGAAGCGCAGATCATCAACCGGACCACCATCGACCTCACCGAGGTCGCCATCGACAGCGAGTGGAAGCTGCAGCCGAAGGCCACCCGGGGCGGCGGCACGCCGCTTCCCGGGATATCGGTCGTCTACGTCGGACCGCTGAAATCCATCGCGAGTCTCGAGCCGCAACTGTTCATCGACATGCTGGAGCGCGAGCTCGCCGTGCGCAATATGGAGCGGGACGTTGAGCATCTGGAGCAGCTGCGTCGCGAGGATGAGGCCCGTGCCAAGGCGGAGGCGGAGCGGCTAAGGAAGCTCGAGGAGGAGCGGCTGATGCAGTTCCAGGAGCTGCAAGGGGCGCAGGGGCTGACGATCGACGTTCCGTTCCCATTTCCAGCCTCGCCGTCCACCGCGCCGGCGCCGCAAAGCCTCACGATCGAACCCGAGACGCCTTCACAGCATCCGCAACCCGCAGCCCCGCAGCAGCGCATAACGCCCCAGTGGGACGGTCAGTGGCCGCCGCCAGAGCGCTCTGGCACCTCGGCCCCGGCGTCTTCCGCTCCCGAAGTACGGCGAGCCCTATAGTAGCCCAGAATCCAAACCCGGATGGCGCTCGACAACCCCGCCTCGCCGCGGCTGGCGTCGATCTCCTCCACCAGCGCCGCCAGCGACTGGCCACGCTCCGCGGCCGCCTCTTTGAGTGCCTCCCAGAATGGCGCTTCCAGCGATATCGACGTGCTGTGCCCGGCAATGGTGAAGGAGCGCTTCAGCGGCCGCACGGATGCTGACTTTGCTGGCTGCATCACAACCCGAGGTACGCCTTCCTGATCATCGGGTGATCCTGCAATTCGGTGGAAGGGCCTTCGAGGACGAGCCGCCCGTTTTCCAGCACGTAGGTGCGATGCGTCACGTTCAGCACCTGCTTCACGTTCTGCTCGACGAGGAGAATGGGGACGCCCGTTTCCGCAACACGGCGGATGGCTGCCATGACGTGCTTCACCAGGATCGGCGAGAGCCCGAGGCTCGGCTCATCCATGATCAGCATCTTGGGGCCCAGCATCAACGCGCGGGCGATGGCCACCATCTGCTGCTGCCCCCCGGAAAGCTGACCGGCCGGCTCATCATAATGAGCGAGCAGATCCGGGAAAAGCTGGCCGACGCGGTTCAGGTTTTCCTCGCGTTGCGCTTTGGCCCGCGGCAGATAAGCGCCGAGCAGCAGGTTGTCGTAGACCGTCATATTCGGGAAGAGCTGACGCCCCATGGGCACGTGCGCAAGTCCCTTCTCGGCCATTTGGTGCGGCTCGACCCGATTGATCTCCTCCCCGTCGAAAACGATCCGGCCCCGCCACGGAGAGATCATTCCGGAAATCGCGCGCAGAATTGTCGACTTGCCGCTGCCGTTGCCGCCGACCAGCCCGACAAGCTCGCCCTGCTCGACATGAAGCGTGACGCCGAAAACGACCTGCAGGTTGCCGTAACCCAAGTCGACCTCTTCGACGCTGAGGATCGGACCGGCCATCAATCGGTTCCCAGGTAGGCTTCGACCACACGGCTGTCAGCGACCACCTGCTGCGGTGCGCCTTCTGCGATCTTCTCACCGTTGGCGAGGACGATGACATGATCGCAAAGCTCGATAATGGCCTCCATGATGTGCTCGACCATGAGAATGGCGAGGCCCTTCTCACGCAGCTTGCGGACAAATGAGATCATCTCGCGAAGCGCAGGCGGATTGAGGCCAGCCATGATTTCGTCAAGGAAAAGAATTCGTGGCTCGATCGCGAGAGCCCGCGCAAGCTCGAGGCGTCGCCTGCGCGCGAGATTGAGATCCATGGCCGGCTGATCGGCGCGATCCGACAAGCCGACCTCGTCCAAAACCTCGCGTGCGATACGTTCCGCGGAACGGCGTGACGGGTGCTTCAGGAATGCGGGAATCAGCACGTTTTCGAGGACCGTCAGCTCCTCGAAGGGGCGGTCGGTCTGAAAGGTCCGTCCCATCCCGTCGCGTGCGCGCTGAAAGGGCGCAAGATGCGTCACCTCGCGTCCGAACATGAAGACGGCGCCTTCGTCCGGCCGCACGAAGCCGGTGAGCGCATTGAACAGGGTAGTCTTGCCCGCGCCGTTGGGCCCGATGAGCCCCAGGATATCGCGATCGGCCAGCTTCAGATCGACATGATCGACCGCCGTGACGCCGCCGAAACGGACGGTGAGGCGTTCAGCTCTTAGCACTTCGGGCATACCGCCTCCTGACGAGCCGACGCGACACTTCACCGAGGATGCCTCGCGGCAGGAAGAGGACAATCGCAAGGATCAGCATTCCGTAGATCAGCAGGTTCGCCTGCGCAAATGTCGTGCGGAAGACCTCGCCGGAAAGGATGAGCAGCACGGCTCCTGCAGCAGGCCCCCACACCGTCCCACGGCCGCCGATGATCGCAGTCAAGGCGATTTGCACCGACAAGAGCAGATAGAAGAGGACATGCGGCTCCAGAAACGACAGGAATATGCCGTAGATACCGCCGCCCACTGCCGTCAATGCACCGGACAGCATGAAGGCCTTCAACTTGACCGCGGTCGGATCGATGCCCGATGCCATGGCCGAGTTCTCGTCTTCGCGCACCGCCCGCAGTTGGTAACCGAAACGCCGCGTCGAAATCAGTGCCACAATGCCGACGGTGATCAAAGCGAACGCGAGAGCGAGGTAATATTGCGTCCAGCGAGAGAACAGGTCGATGCCGAACGGCTCAGGCAGGGACGCGATGAACACTCCGGTCGCTCCGCCCGTCAGCCATTTCTCGTTGATGGCGATGAGCCGGAAAATCTCGGCAAATGCAATGGTGGACAGCGCGAAGTAAGGACCCCGCAAACCGAACGTTATGCGCCCCCAGACGTAAGCGAGGGCTGCGGCCGCCAGAATGGCCAGCATTATGGACCACCACGGCGCCAGTCCGTACCTGCTTTGCCCGAGAGCCACGAAATAGGCGCCGAGGCCGACGAAGAACGAATGGCCGAGGCTCACCTGCCCGGCCCAGCCCCCGAGAATGTCCCAGGACGTGGCCCAGCCGATGAACAACAGCATCGTAATGCCGACCGTCAAATACCCGGGCAGGACGAAGGGATAGGCGAGCCCGATCACCAGGAGCAGGGCGAGACCGAACAAATTGGTATTCATACGCGCTGCACCGAGCGGCCGAACAATCCTTCGGGACGGAACAGGAGGACGAGAATGAACGCGACGAGGCCATAGGCGTCGCGATATTCCGAAGTCAAGTAGGAGGCACCGAGGACCTCCACCACGCCAAGCAGCAGTCCGCCGCCGATTGCTGCGCCGATGTTGCCGAGACCTCCGAGCACGGTGACCACGAACGCCTTCAGGGTGAATACGGTGCCCGTCGTTGTCGGCGAGGCGAATAGTAACGGAATCAAAGCGACACCTGCGGCCACCGCCAGCATCATGCCAATGCCGAAAACGACCGCATGAATGCGCTTCGTGTTGATCCCGACCAATTCCGCGCCGAGCCTGTTCTCGGCAGTCCCGCGAATTGCGCGGCCAATCTCAGTGCGATTGAGCAGGAGATAGAGGCCGCCAATGGCCGCCACCGTTGCGATACCCGCAAGCAACAAGACGATCGAAAGATTCACGCCTCCACCCAGCGAAATGGTCGAGGAGGCATAGGGAACGAGCACCGATTTCGGCTCTCCGCCGAAAATCAGCAGCAACGAGTTCGCAATGATGAGCGAAAGCCCGAGGGTTGCCAGGAGAGACGATTCTTCCGGGGCGTCCACAATCGTCGCCAGGATCACGCGCTGAATGAGAACACCGGCCAAGAAGCCCGCGGGCAGAGCGACAACCAGTGAAAAATAAGGATCCCAGCCGAGGGCCTGATTGAAGACGATAGCGGCATACATCCCCAGGACGACGAATTCGCCATGGGCGAAATTGATCGTCCGCATGACGCCGAATATCAGCGTCAGTCCGACCCCGATCAGCGCGTACACGCCCCCGATCAGCAACCCGTTGGCGATGTTCTGCAGAAAGGGGATGAGATCGGCCACGTGGAACTCGCTAAAGGAGATTGGGCGAACCGCATCCAAAACGAATTGCGGTTCGCGCCAAGATTGACGTTTCAGCTATACGCTTCGTGAGCCAGGCTGGTCTGCCCCGCAGTCAGCGCTTGTCCCACGGCGGCGTGGGATGGCGCACCTCTTTGGCAGCGAGGTCCTCAGGGAAAACCGTCACATGCTGCCCATCCTGAATCTGCAGCACCAGGCTCCGGATGGGGTTCTGGTTCTGGAACCCGTCGAACGACTCGAAGCGGACCGTCGTCACCGGCGTCTGGAGGTCCGTCTTGGACAGGGCTTCGCGAACCGCCTCACGATCGGTCGAGCCGGCCCGGCGTAGTGCGTCGGCAGCAACCCTCAATGCGAGATACCCCTCGGCCTCGTAGAACGAAGGCTCCGATCCCGCGGCTGCCTTCATGCGCTCATAGAGGTCTTTCACACCTTCGTACTTGACGTCCTTGCTCCAGCTCACGACCGTGGCGACGTACTCGGACAGGTCGCCGACCTGCTCGATGAAGCTTGGCAGCGCCGCGGACGTGTCGATCGCGATGACATCGGCGCTGAGGCCCACCTCCCGCATCTGCCGCGTGATTGCGATGCCATCATCGGCGTACGACACGATGTAGAGGATGTCGGGCTGCTGCCCCCGGAACCGGTTGAGGATCGGCCGGAAATCGGTAACGCCCTGATCGTAGGACTGGTCACCGATGACCTCGTATCCCCGCTCCTTGGCAAACTTCTTGCCTGCCTCGGCAAGCGACGTGGGCCACGCGCCGTTGCCATAAAGCATGGCGACGGTTTTCAGCTCCGTGTCGCCCTTCTTCCGCAGGAAGTCGAAATAATCGAAGTAGGTCCGCGCCACGATGGTCGAGTTGTGCTTCGCGCGGAAAACCCACGGCGATCCGGGCTTGGTTATGCTGTCATCGGCGCTGCCGAGCACAACCAGCGGAACCTTCTGGCGCGTCGCCAGCTGGGCCATCGGTCCCGTAATGGACGAGGCATAAGAGCCGATGATCAGCGGAACACCCTGGTTGACGAACGACTCGACCGCAGCCAGTGCGCTCTGGGCTTCCGACCTGTCATCCTGAACAGTGATCTCGAGCTTCTGTCCGTTGATGCCGCCGCTGGAGTTGATCTCCTCGAGCGCGACTTCCATGCCCGTTTTGTAGCGCTGGCCGAATGCCGCGAATGCCCCGGAGAGGCTATTGACCACTCCGACCTTCACCTGGGCGTGCGCACCTGGGCTGGTCATTGCCACGGCTGCCGCCGCAGCTGCGATGAGCGTAAGCCTCTTCACGTCGCGATCCTCCACAATTCATTGGGCTAAGTTGCGAGGAAGATCGCTGGAGGTCATGGTTGTGTCAAGCAAAGGGCAAGCTCTGGCAGCCGCCGCGCTCAGCACAAAGCTGCCAACCTGGAGCGGGCTCGAAAAATGCGCCTCGCCGGAAACTAATCGGTAGTCCTCTTCAGCAAATCGAGCCGCCGCTCCTCAAGGCGGCGCTCGGCCTCCGTGCGCTGGCGCTCGTG
>DASVDU010000042.1:0-15041 GCA_036380915.1 Hyphomicrobiaceae bacterium
GGTGATTCGTTGGACACCAGCTCGACCAGGCTCGGCAGGAAGCCCGCCAGCGTCTTGCCTGCGCCGGTGGGCGCGATGAGCAGCGTCGAGCGCCGTTGGCGCGCCTTCTCCAGCAGAGCGCGCTGGTGCGGCCGGATCGACCACCCGCGCGATTGGAACCAGCGGGCGAACGGCTCGGGCAGCGGCGCTTCGGTGCTTTGCTCCGTTGCGGATCGGGCGGTGTGCCGTTTTCGGGTCATTGGCTCGCGGCGTTCTTGCTCGGCGGAGCGGCGATTGCTCTCAGGTTCAGTCGTGGTTCGATCTATGCTAGAGGCTCGGGTCGCGCGGAGAGAAGCGCCTCTCCCTGCGGCGCGGCGGCTCAGCACAAGGCTGGAGAAAATGGAACGCAATCAGTTCTTTGGCGGCAATCCCGTCGGCGTGCTCATCCGCCTGGCGCTGATCTCCATCGTCGTCGGTGTGGTGATGTCGGCGCTCGATATCCGGCCGGACAATATCCTTTACTTTCTGGATCGCACGCTACGGCGTATCTGGGAGATGGGCTTCGGGTCGATCGAGTGGCTGCTGGAGCACCTTCTGCTCGGTGCGATCGTCGTAATCCCGATCTGGATTATTGCGCGGCTCATCGGCGTGGCGCGGCGCTCCGGCAGGGAGTCCTGAGCGGGCTCATCGGTCCTCGAACATGCAGCTTCAGAACCCGGACGAGCGCCAGCGCATCACGGCTCGGCCAGTCGGCCATCGCGACGTGGTGGCCATCGCGCTGCCGATCATGCTGTCGAATGCGACGGTGCCGCTCATCGGTTTTGCCGATACGGTCGTCGTGGGGCAGCTCGGACAGGCGCACCTCATCGGCGCGGTGGCCGTCGGGGCGACCATCTTCAACTTCCTCTACTGGGGATTCGGCTTCCTGCGGATGGGGACCACCGGACTGACGGCACAGGCCCTCGGCGCACAGGACGGTCAGGAGGTCGCCGCCAATCTCTACCGGGCGCTGCTGATAGCAGTCGGTGCGGGGGGCGCGATGATCGTGGCCCAAAGCCTGATCGCATGGGCTGCGTTCCGGATCATGGGCGCATCGGCTGAGGTCGAAGCCGCGGCGCGGACCTATTTCGCGATCCGCATCTGGGCGGCACCTGCGGGGCTCGTCAACTTCGCGCTGCTCGGCTGGTTCATCGGCCTGGGTCGCGCCGGCTTGGCCTTCGCCATCCAGATTTTCCTCAACATCCTGAACGTGGCCCTGGCCGTTCTCTTCGTCATCGGGCTGGAGCTCGGCATTCCGGGGGTCGGTGCGGCAGCGCTACTGGCCGAGTGGTCGGCCGCGATCCTCGGGCTTGCCCTGGCGCGAGCGGACCTTGTGCGGCGGGGCGCCACTGCGCCGCTCTCACGCGTGCTCGATCCGGGCCGGATGAAGCGGACCTTTCAGGTCAACACCGACATCATGATCCGGACGCTGTGCGCACTGACGGCGTTCGTTTTCTTCATGGCGCAGAGCGCGCGGGCCGGGGACCTCGTTCTGGCGGCCAATGCCGTCCTGAACTCCATCAGCATGGTGGCGGTCTACCTGCTGGACGGGTTCGCGTTCGCGGCCGAAAGCCTCGTTGGCCGTTCCATCGGCGCACGGGTGCAGTCGCGCTTCCGCGAGGCCGTGGTGGTCTCAACGATCTGGGCCGGCGCGACGGGTGCGCTGCTTTCGCTCGGAATCTGGTTCGCCGGTCCGCTCATCATCGAGTTCATGACGACGAGCGCCGAGGTGCGCTCCGTGTCGAACGTGTACCTCATCTGGGCGGCCCTGATGCCGATCGTCGGCGTCTGGTGCTTTCAGCTCGACGGGATCTTCATCGGAGCGACCCGCACCGCCGACATGCGCAACATGATGATACTGAGTGTCGTGGCCTTCTTCGCAGTCTGGTCGGTGCTGCAGCCGCTTTATGGCAACCACGGGCTCTGGATGTCGATTCTGGTCTTCAATGTCGTGCGGGCGCTGACGTTGCTCGCACGCTTTCCCGCCCTGGAGCGCGCGTCCTTCCCGCGCTCTGCGCAAGTCTGACGCCCGGTCAGGCTTCGAGCGGCCTCTTCGCCCATTCTTCGGCCTTGCAGCCGACGAGGTCCGCGAGGGAGGAAGCGTTGGCGCATTCCACGGCCGAGACGAGGTGTTCCTTGATCTTGTCGAGCAGCCCCGGCCCCTCGTACACCAGCCCCGTGTAGAGCTGGATCAGAGACGCCCCGGCCTCGATCTTGGCCAAGGCCGTTTCGGGACTGTCGATGCCGCCGATACCGATGAGCGGTACGCGCCCATCTGTCAGGCGGTAGACCCGGGCCAGCATCGCGGTGGAGCGCGCGAACAGGGGCCGTCCCGAGAGACCACCTGCCTGCTGGGCCAATGTCGTGGTGGTGAGCCCCGGCCGGGTGAGCGTGGTGTTCGAAACGGCGATGCCATCGACGCCGTGGGCAAGCAGGCGCTCGGTGATCGCCGGCAGGTCAGCCTCGGAGATGTCTGGCGCGAGCTTGACCACGATCGGTACGCGGGGCGCGCCAGCGTTGACGCGCTGCTCGCGTGCGGTCATCACGCGCTCGAGCAGCTCGTCCAGCGCGGCGGGCGCCTGAAGATCGCGCAAGCCCGGCGTGTTCGGAGATGAAATGTTGACCGTGAAGTAGCTCGCTACGTCGTAGAACGCCTCGATCCCGAGGACGTAGTCGGCCGTGCGGTCAGCGGTTTCCTTGTTGGCGCCGATGTTGACCCCCACAACCCCGAACCTCGGTCGCCGCTGGAGTCGCCGCAGCGCTGCCTCATGTCCGCAGTTGTTGAAGCCGAGCCGGTTGATGATGGCCCGGTGCCTGATGAGTCGAAACACGCGCGGGCGCGGATTTCCCTGCTGCGGCCGCGGGGTGACCGTGCCGATTTCAGCGAATCCGAAGCCCATCCGCAGGATGGCATTGGGCACGCGAGCGTCCTTGTCGAAGCCCGCAGCGATGCCGACCGGGTTCGGGAGTGTCAAACCCCAGACGTCGACGGAGAGCCGCGGATCGTCGGGGCCTGTCGCGCGCGGATAAACGCCCGCCTCCATCGAGCGCAAGGTGACCTCGTGGGCCTGCTCGGGGTCGAGGGCAAATAGCAGTGGCCGTGCGAGCTCGAGAGCTGTCCGGAACATCAGTGGACCTCCGCCGGGAGGACCGGCATCCCATCCGCTCCAAGCGGCAGTGGTTTCGACCACAGGGCCGCGTCAGCCGGCAGCGGACCGTAATAGTGTGGAAAGAGGGCGCCACCCCGGGACGGCTCCCATTTCAGGGCCGACCCGAGCCTCTCGGCATCGAGTGCCACCAGAACAAGATCTTCGATCCCGCGGAAATGGCGGGCCGCCGTGCCTGCGACCTGACTGGCTGCCGAGAGGTGAATGAACCCGTCGCGCACATCGTCCTGCGAGCCTGCATAGCGTCCGGCGCGTAACGCCTCCTCCCAGTCAGCGCGCGTGAGGATCTTGTAGACAATGCGTGATTCGGCATCGCAGGCGCGATCGTTCACCATCGAACTCCTATTCCAGTGTCCGCGGCTGCAGGACCGGGGAGGCTCGCAGTCATGGTTTGCAAAACTTATGAACAAGCGCCGATCTTCGTCCGTGGCGACTGTTCGGCGTCTTGCGTGGGTGATAACCTGACACGTGGATCACATGGCCGGGCGTGCCCACCTCCGCCCCAACCATAAGTACCAGATGTTCCCAGGTATCTTCACTGCGCCCCTTCGCATCATCGAGCTCTTCTCCGACCCCTTCCGCTACTCGGTTCCACCCTACCAACGCCGCTATTCCTGGACGGTCAAGGAAGCGGGGCAGCTTCTCGACGACATCCTGGTCGCGCTCGGAGAGGAGGAGCAGCCGGTCGACCCGGACTACTTCCTCGGCGCAATTCTGCTGACGGATGCCGGCGGCCAGGCGGACTGGCGGCGCGGCCGCCCCCGATCTCCGCAAACCCTCGCGATCGTCGACGGACAACAGCGGCTCATCACGCTGACCATCCTCCTTGCCGTCCTGCGCGATCTTGCCACGGAGGACGGGACTGGGGGCTCGTCTGGTCTCGAAGGGCTGATCATTACCGAAGGATCGTCGCCTCGAAGCCACGCTTACCGGTTGCAGCTCCGGGGGGCAGACAACGATTTTCTCGTTGCGCATGTGCTGAAACCCGGCGCCACATCCACCTCCCCAGCCTCTGGCGAGATCGGGCCGAGCATGGAGGCCATCCTCGAAGTCCGCGAGCATTTCCGGGCCGAGCTGCAGGCCCTGTCGCCTGCCGAGCGCGGCAGGCTCACCGGCTTCCTGCTCCAGCAGTGCCATGCGGTGGTCATCGTCACCAACGACATCGACCACGGGCACCGGATGTTCTCCGTGCTCAATGATCGCGGTCGGCCGCTGGCACGCAAGGACATCATCAAGGCGGAGGTCCTCGGCAGCGTCTCTCCGGAGCGGACCGAAAGCATGCTGGCCGCGTGGGCGGCGGCGGAACTGCGCCTCGGCGACGAGTTCGACGCCTTCTTCAGCCATTTGCGCGTGATCGAAGGCAAGGGCCGCCTGCCGATCATCGCGGGCATCCGTGCCGTGCGGGAGCAGGCCGGAGGCAGCGAAGCGTTCATGGCGAACGTGCTGACGCCTTACTCGGAGGCCTTCGAGCTGATCTGCCGCGCATCGCACCATGGCGCCCCCGAATCCGCCGAGATCGCACGGCGGCTGCGCTATCTGAACTGGCTGGGCAGCTCTGAGTGGGTGCCGTCCACGATGAAATGGCTGAGCTTGCACAGTGATGCCCCTGCCGAAATGCTCCGGTTTCTCGAGCTGATCGAGCCGTTCGCGTACGCGCTGCGCCTGCTGTGCATCGGAGTTGGCAAGCGCACCACGCGGTTCTCAGGCGTCCTTTCCGCCATCGAGGACGGTACTCTCTTCGACCCGGATCGGTCCCCGTGCATGCTGACGCGCGACGAGGAGCGCCATATCACCTACAACCTGCGGAACCTGCATGAGCGCCATCCACAGACGTGCAAGCTGGTTCTGCTGCGGCTCAACGACGAGATCGTCGGCACACCGCAGAATTTCGATCCGGCGGATTGGACGGTGGAACATGTCCTGCCGCAGAGCCCGGGCCGCAATGGTCAGTGGCGTAACTGGTTTCCGGACAACGACGAGCGTGAGCTGCTCACGCAGTCGCTCGGCAATCTCGTCCTCGTCCGCCGGACCCAGAACGACAAGGCCAGCAATCAGGATTTCAATCGCAAGAAGGCAATCTACTTCCGGCATGCGCAAAGCGAGATGCCGGCGATTACGCGCGAGATCGAAGCGGCCGAGACGTGGACCCCAGCTCATATCCGCGAGCGTGAGCGGCGCTTCCTCGATATCCTGGCGCGAATCTGGCGGCTGGACCTCTCGGCCATGCAGACCCGAGACGGCGAGGTGGGCTTCCTACGCCGCAGACGGCGGGCGGGTTGAGGCGCACATCATCCAGCGCAGTTGCGCCGAGTGATGTCACGCCGCCGCCGATCCAACAAGCTCCCCTGCAAGGGCCTTCCGGATCAGCTCTCGCGTTTCCTCGATCCCGTAGAGCTCGATGAACGATCCGAACCGCGGACCTTGCGACTGGCCGAGCAGGACCTCGTAAATCGCGCGGAACCAGTCCCGAAGTTTGTCGGCGAAGCCGTTCGCCTTGCCGACCTCGTAGACAATGTTCTGCAGGTCCTCCGCCGACGAATCCGGTGCCGCCCTGCCAAGCTCCCGTTCCAAGGCTTCGAGCGCCTGGCGCTCCGTTGCGTCCGGCAGCCGGAACTTCTTGGTCGGGCGCACGAAGTCGCGGTAATAGGCCACGGCGTACCCGGCAAGCTGATCGAGCATGGGGTACTTTTCGGGCGTCGCATCCGGCGCATGCCGGCGAATGAAGCCCCACAGTACGGACTTGTCCTCGGCATTCGAAGCTGCAACGAGATTGAGCAGCAGGCCGTAGCTGATGGGCAGCTCGGCTTCGGGCGGCTCGCCAGCGTGAATATGCCAGACCGCATTGTCGAGCTTCTCCTTCGCGCCTTGCCCCGGATAGGCGGCGAGAAGCTGAAGATATTCGTCGACGGCACGCGGGATCACGTCGAAATAGAGCCGCTTCGCCGACTTCGGCTTCTGGAACATGAATAGCGCCAGACTTTCAGGGGGCGCATAGGTCAGCCACTCCTCGATCGTGATGCCGTTGCCGATGGACTTTGAGATCTTCTGTCCCTTCTCATCGAGAAACAGCTCGTAGATGAAACCCTCCGGCGGGGTTGCGCCGAGTGCGCGGCAGATCTTGGAGGACAGCGTCACCGAATCGATCAGGTCCTTGCCGGCCATCTCGTAGTCGACGCCGAGCGCTGTCCACCTGAGCGCCCAGTCCGCCTTCCACTGGCACTTGACGCGGCCGCCAGTCACCGGCGTCTCGACCTTCTCGCCGGTTTCAGGGTCTGCATAGACGATCGTTCCTCTATCGGGATGGCGCTCGAGCACCGGGACCTGAAGGACGCGACCTGTCCGCGGACAGATCGGCAGGAAGGGCGAATACGTGGCGCGGCGTTCCGGCCCGAGTGTCGGAAGGATGATCTCGGTCACCTTGTCGTACACTTCCAGCATCTTGATGAGCGTCGCGTCGAACCGCCCAGACCGGTAGCAAGCCGTTGCCGAGAAGAACTCGTAATCGAACCCGAACCGGTCGAGGAAGTCGCGCAGCATGGCGTTGTTGTGGTGCGCGAAGCTTTCGAACTTTCCGAACGGGTCGGGCACACTTGTCAGCGGCTTGTGCAAATGCTCCTGCAGCATCTCCCTGTTCGGCACGTTGTCCGGCACCTTGCGCATGCCGTCCATGTCGTCCGAGAAGCAGATGAGGCGCGTCGGCCATTGGTCATCGGTCAGCACGTGGAAGGCGTGGCGCACCATGCTCGTGCGCGCCACCTCACCGAAAGTGCCGATGTGGGGAAGCCCGGAAGGGCCGTAGCCCGTCTCGAAGATGACCGCTTTTTCCGGTCCGACCTTCAGCCGCTCCAGACGTTGAATGAGCCGCCGCGCCTCCTCGAACGGCCAGGCACGCGACTGACTGACAGCTTCTCTGACGGCGGGATCGATCATATTCGTCATCTTCCGCGGAGGCAGGCGTGAATCGCCAGCGTTTTCATTTCCGTGTTGCGGCGCAACCTATGTGCGGCGTCCTGAAGCGTCAATCGCAACGGTCGCATTCTCGCACGACGGGCGTGCAATACGTGTGATACATGACCCCATGACCTCGCATCCGATCAAAGAAGTGGCACACATGTCTGCTCGCTTGACGCCGCAAGAAGCGCTCACCTACGCCATGATCACCGTTTCCGCGGTCGATCGCGCCATGACCGACGATGAGCTGTCGCGGATCGGCTCCATCGTCCAGCAGTTGCCGGCGTTCCAAGGCTACGATCACGACTGGCTCGTCCGAAAGGCGGAAGACTGCGGCGCGGTCCTCGCCGAGGCCGGCGGGCTCGACAAGGTGCTCGACATGATCGCCGAAGCTTTGCCGCAGCGGCTGCGCGAAACCGCTTATGTGTTGGCTGCAGAGGTGGCCGCTTCGGACCTCAAGGTGCCAATCGAGGAGGTACGCTTCCTTGAGATGCTGGCCGACAAACTGAATATCGACGCCCTCACCTGCGCGGCGCTCGAGCGTGCTGCCAAGGCGCGGCATCAGAGAGTGTGACGAGGCGCTTCCATCACGGTTCGGGCAATCTGATGCCCGCCAACCGTTCGCACGCTTGATAGCAGCTTGCCTCGCTTCGATTTTCGCGCAATCGTCACGGGCATTGCTTACAAGTGAATGGGAGCGAAGCGATGCGTTCGGCGTGGATTGGGATGCTCTCGGCAGCCCTGTGCCTGGGTGCAGGAGCGGCAAATGCGCAGATCTCCGGCGATGTCGTCAAAATCGGCGTGCTGAATGACCAATCGGGATTGTATGCCGATTTCGGAGGAACCGGTTCTGTCGTTGCCGCCAGGATGGCGGTCGAGGATTTCGGCGGAAAGGTGCTCGGCAAGCCGATCGAGGTCCTGTCCGCCGACCATCAGAACAAGGTCGACATCGCCTCCAATATCGCCAGGCAATGGATGGACGTCGAAGGCGTCGATGCCTTCGCAGATCTGACGAACTCGGCAGTCGCGCTCGCCGTCCAGAACCTGACGAAGGAGCGCGGTAAGGTTGCGCTGTTTTCCGGCCCGGCAACGACGCGTCTGACCAACGAGGACTGCTCGCCGACCGGCTTCCATTGGACCTTTGATACTTACTCCCAGGCAATAGGGAGTGCCCGCGCGGTGCTGCAGGAGGGCGGCAAGGAATGGTTCCTGCTGGTCGCCGACTATGCCTTCGGACACCAGATGGCCGCCGATCTCACTCAGGAGATCACCGCTGGCGGCGGCAAGGTCTTGGGTGAGGTGCGGCACCCGACAAGCACCAACGATTTCTCTTCATTCCTGTTGCAGGCCCAGAGCTCCGGGGCGCAGATCATCGGGCTGGCCAATGCCGGGTTGGATACGGTCAACGCAGTGAAGCAGGCTGGCGAGTTCGGCATCGCGGATGGTGGCCAGAAGATCGTCGGCCTCGTGCTCGTCATCAGCGATGTGCACGCCATGGGCCTTAGCGGCGCTAAGGGCCTGATCGCGACCACGGCCTACTACTGGGACCGCGATGACGCGAGCCGCGAATTCGCCAAGCGGTACGAGGCGAAGATGGGAAGCAAGCCCGGGATGGTTCAGGCCGGCGTTTACTCGTCGGTGCTGCATTACCTGAAGGCCGTGGAGGCCGCAGGCACGGATGATGGCAAGGCCGTCGCCGACAAGATGCGCGAGATGCCCGTCGACGATTTCTTCGCGAAGGGTGCCAAGATCCGCGAGGACGGCCGGCTGATCCACGACATGTACCTGATCGAGGTGAAGCGCCCCGAGGAGTCGACGGGTCCGTGGGACTACTACAAGGTCCTGCGCACCATCCCCGGTGACCAGGCCGCCCAGCCGCTGGCCCAGAGCAAGTGCCCGCTGGTGAAGAAGTAACTCTAACCTGGGACGACTTTCCGGACGGCGCGTGCCTCGGCAAGCGCCGATCCGGTGAGATGAACTGCCGACTACCAGTTCTCGCTTTCTAGCCCTCGATCACGCCGACCGGCTTCCCGGCGAGCCACCCTTCGATGGCATCAACCATTCCGCCATAGAACACCCTATAAGTCTGCTCGGTGACGTAGCCGAGATGCGGCGTCAGCAGCACGCGGGGGCTCGAGCGCAAGGGATGGTCTGCCGGAAGCGGCTCGCGGTCGTACACGTCCAGCGCGGCGCCTGCGATGCGGCCCTGCTGCAGCGCCTCGATGAGCGCCGCCTCATCGACGATCGGCCCCCGTGACGTGTTGATGAGATAGGCAGTCGGCTTCATCAGCCTGAGCTCGCGCGCGCCGATCAACCCGCGTGTGCGGTTCGAGAGCCGCGTGTGAATGGAGATCACGTCCGCGCGGCGGAGCAGGTCATCCTTGTCGACCTTTTCGGCCCCGACCTCATCACAACGCTGCTGGGTCAGGTTCTCGCTCCAGGCGATCACCTTCATCTCGAAAGAGCGCGCATAGAGCGCGACCCGCCCGCCCAGCCGGCCGAGACCGATGAGCCCAAGGGTCGAGCCGCGCAGGTCACGGCCCAGCGTGGTCTGCCAGCCGCCCGCGCGCATATTGGCGAATTCGGTGTGGATGTTCCGGGCAAGGCTCAGCATCAGCCCCATCGCGAGCTCGGCGGTGGCGTACGCCGGACTGTCGGTGCCGCAGACGAGGACGTCCCGTTTCTTAGCGGCAGCGATGTCGATCGCCGCGTTGCGGTTGCCCGAGGTCACGATCAGCCGCAGGTTCGGCAGCCGTTCGATGAGGTTCGCCGGAAACGGCGTCCGTTCCCGCATGAGACAGACCACGTCGAAGCCTGCGAGCGCGCGGGCGACAGCGTCCTCGTCGGGAAAAGGTTTATTGAAGACCGTGATCTGGTGATTGGCCTGAAGCCGCGACCAGTCTGCCATCTCCAGCGCCACGTTCTGGTAGTCGTCAAGTATCGCGATCGCGACCATCTTGTAGCCTCCCGACTGTCCTGCTCTATGCTTTGCGCCTGAGCGGCCCGATGTCTACATTGGACATCGCGCTCAGCGGAGGCATGCACTTGGCCTATCTTCTCATCATTCTCGGCATGATCGTCGGCCTCGCCCTGCTGCCGCAGGTCTGGGTGCGCCGCGTGATCGACAGGCATTCGGCAGACCGGCCGGATTTTCCCGGCACCGGCGGCGAGTTCGCGCAGCATCTGGTCGAACGGCTCGGCCTCGAGGGCGTGCGCGTGGAGGAAACGAAGCTCGGCGACCACTACGATCCGGAAGCCAAGGCGGTGCGTCTGCTGCCAGCCCATTTCCGCGGGCGCTCCCTGTCGGCCGTGGTGATCGCCGCCCACGAGGTCGGGCATGCGATGCAGGATGCCGCCGGCTATCCGCCCCTCAAGGCGCGTACGCGGCTCGCCAAGCAGGCGCAGAAGGTGGAGTCGGTTGGGGCCATGGTGATGATCGCCGCGCCCGTTCTGATGATCCTGTCGAAGTCCCCGCATCTCCTGGTGCTGCAGGGCGTCGTGGGTGTCCTCATCCTGGGGCTTACGGTCCTCATCCACGCCTCAACCCTGCCGATGGAATATGATGCGAGCTTCCGGCGCGCCCTGCCCGTGCTGAAGGCTGGCAACTACATTCCTGCCAAGGATATGCGGGCGGCGCGGCAGATTTTGCGGGCGGCAGCCTTCACCTATGTGGCGGCGGCTGCCATGAGCCTGTTCAACGTGATGCGCTGGTTCCGGGCGGTGAGGATATGAGCTTGCCCCTCGTGGCGTTTGCCCTTGCGGTCATGCTTGGGGCGATGGCGACCGGTACGGATGCCCGCGCGCAGCGCTGCGCGACGGACAGGGATTGCCAGCCGACGGGCCTCAGGCAGGAGGCGCGCTGCGTCGGCGACACATTGGTCCTCACGGAACGACGATGCCTCGGCGGAACCTGCCGCTCCATGGAGCGCCATCAGAGCTGCGCCGTCCGCAACGGCGGCCGTTGCATCGGCAATGTGTTCGAGTCGACGTCAGGACGGTGCGATGCCCTGCTCGGTCGGTGTGCGCGGCACGCCATGCGCGACGTGTGCCTGCCGTCCTGCACGTGCTCCGAGAACATTCTGCTCGTTTCGACGGGGCAGTGCTCGCCCAGCATCGGCTGCCACCGCGTGCGGACGGTCTGCAAGGCCGGGTGCACCTGCGAGCCGGAGCCCCGCTGCCTCGACGAGCCGGTGCAAAAGAGCAACCCTGAAGGGGCAGGGCAACGAGAAAAAACTGTGGTGAATCCGACGAGCGGGGCGATCCGGAGTGCTGATCTACTACCCTGACACGCCCGACCTGCCATTGCCGCCCGGGCACCGGTTTCCGTCACAAAAGTACCGCCTCCTGCGGGACTTGATCGTCCGGCAGGGCATTCTGGACGGCTGGGGCATGGCGCCGTCGCCGCTCGCTAAACTGACGGAGCTTCAGCGCGCGCATTCACCGGAATACGTGCGGGCCGTGCTCGAGGGTACGTTGGACCAGGGCATCCAGCGCCGCATCGGCCTGCCGTGGAGCGAAACGCTGGCGCGACGATCGCGGGCAACCGTGGGTGGATCACTCGCGGCGGCCAGGCAGGCACTTCGGGACGGCTTTTCCGGACAGCTCGCCGGCGGCACCCATCACGCCCACCGTGATTTCGGTTCGGGCTACTGCGTCTTCAACGATCTGGCGGTCGCCGCACTGACGCTGCTCGATCTGGAGGAGGTCGCGCGAGTCGCGGTCATCGATCTCGACGTGCATCAGGGGGACGGCAACGCCGCCCTGCTGACGGGTCGCACGGACGCCTTCGTGCTGAGCCTCCATGGCGAGAAGAACTTCCCCTTTCGCAAGGTGCCATCCGATCTCGACATTGCCTTGCCCGATGGCACCGATGACCGCTCCTTTCTGCGCACGCTGGCCGGTGCTCTCGATGCGGTCGCCGGGTTTCGGCCCGACCTGGTGCTCTATCTGTCGGGCGCCGATCCCTTGAGAAGCGACAAGCTCGGCCGCCTCGACCTCACCTTCGATGGACTGGCCGAACGCGATCGCCTCGTCCTCGAGTTCTGCCGCCGCCGCGCGATCCCGGTCTCGATCGCCATCGGAGGGGGCTATGCCGACCCGATCACCGATACGGTTGAAGCCTACGCCAACACGTTCCGGGTCGCCCGCGAGGTCTTCCGCGGCTGACCGACCCAGCACACGACTGGCAGTTGCGTAAGGCCGCCTCGCGACGTTAAAAGCCGCCGATGCTCAAGACCACTGCCGCTCCAAAATCCCGCAAATCGCGCGCCGCTGCCGATGCGCCTGTCCGCGCGCGCCGCATGAAGGTGAAGCCACCAAAGGTCGGCTTCGTCTCGCTTGGCTGCCCAAAGGCGCTCGTCGATTCGGAGCGGATCCTCACCAAGCTGCGCTCGGAAGGCTATGAGATCGCGCCTGACTATCAGGGCGCCGATGTCGTCGTCGTGAATACCTGCGGATTCCTGGACTCGGCGAAAGAGGAAAGCCTCGAGGCGATCGGCGAGGCCATGGCAATGAACGGCCGCGTGATCGTCACCGGCTGTTTGGGGGCCGAGAAGGACCGCATCATGGCCGCGCATCCCGGCGTGCTCGCCGTCACCGGCCCGCACCAGTACGAGGAGGTCGTCGAGGCCGTGCACGAAGCTGTGCCGCCGCTCCACGATCCCTTTGTCGATCTGGTGCCGCCGGAAGGGCTGCGGCTCACGCCGCGCCACTACGCGTATCTCAAGATTTCAGAGGGCTGCAACAACCGCTGCTCCTTCTGCATCATCCCGAGCCTCAGGGGCGATCTCGTGAGCCGGCCGGCAGCGGCCGTGATGTATGAGGCGGAGCGGCTGGTGCAGGCGGGCGTGAAGGAGCTGCTCGTCATCAGCCAGGATACGAGCGCCTACGGTCTCGACCTCAAGTACGCGGAGAGCCGTTGGCGCGGCGCACCGCTCAGGGCGCGGTTTTTCGATCTGACACAGGCGCTCGGCAGCCTCGGCGCATGGGTGCGGGTGCACTACGTTTATCCTTATCCCCACGTCGACAGCGTCATTCCGCTGATGGCGGAAGGCAAGATCCTGCCCTACCTCGACATCCCCTTCCAGCACGCCAGCCCAAAGGTGCTGCGGGCGATGCGCCGGCCAGCCGCGCAGGAGAAGACACTGGAGCGCATCAGGCGCTGGCGCGAGATATGTCCGGACCTGGCGATCCGTTCCACATTCATCGTCGGCTTCCCCGGAGAGACGGAGGAGGACTTCACGCTCCTGCTCGACTGGCTGAAGGAAGCGCGGCTCAGCCGCGTCGGATGCTTCAAGTACGAGGCCGTCGAAGGGGCCGCTGCCAACGATCTGCCGGGCGCGGTGCCCGAGGAGGTCAAAGAGGAGCGCTGGCACCGCTTCATGGCCGTGCAGCAGGAGGTCAGCCGCGGCCTGCTTCAAGAGAAGAAGGGCCGCACGATCGACGTGCTGATCGACGAGGTCGACGAGGAGGGCGCCATGGGCCGCTCGGCCTGGGATGCGCCTGAGATCGACGGCAGCGTTTTTCTCAATGGCGAGACTGGGGTCGAGCCGGGCGACATCGTCCGTGCAACGGTGATCGAGGCCGATGAATACGACCTCTGGGCCGAGCTCGCGCCAGCGCCCGGACGCGCATAGTAGGAACAGCTTCCCGCACCTCGCCGTTGAGCAGCGAGAACGTCGTGGCGGTGCCGCGGCGCGGCTGGCTGACTTCCATGAAAGATCGCAAGCAGGATACGATTTCGCGACTGTTTCGCATCTACGAGCGCACCTTCGCCGACGAGCTCAACATCCGCGTCGAGCGGAATACTCCGTCGGAGTGGTTCAAGCTGCTCGTCTACGTGCTGCTGTCGAGCCGGCGCATCGGCAAGCAGCTGTCGCTGCGGGCCACCCGGGAGATCATCAAGGAGGGCTGGACCACGGCCGAACGCATGGCCAAGACCACTTGGGAGCAGCGTGTCGAGGTCCTAGATCGGGCGCACTACGTTCGCTACGACTACAGCACGGCCACATACCTCGGCGACACGGCCAAGCTATTGGTCGAGCGCTACAAGGGCGACCTGCGCAAGCTTCGCGAGGCAGCGGAGCGGAAACCGGACCAGGAGCGCCGGCTCCTGAAAGAGTTCAAAGGGATCGGCGACGTCGGCTGCGACATCTTCTTCAGGGAAGCCCAGGCTGTCTGGAGCGAGCTCTTCCCGTTCGCCGACAAAAGGGCGTTGCGGGCTGCGGAGCAGCTCGGCCTTGGCAAGACACCGCAGGAGCTTTCGAAGCTGGTCCCCCGAGACCAGTTCGTGCATCTCGTTGGCGCCCTCGCCCGGTGCGACCTGGAGCGCGGGTATTCGGAGGTGATGCTTTAGGCGCGAGCCGCGAATCGGGTCTTCACGAATTCGCCCTAGAACGTCAGTGCCCCTTTCGCTTTCGCTTCGGCCTCCGGCTCGACATGGATCAGCACCTCGGCGCCCTCGATTTCATTGGTCAGCGCCTCCTCCAGCCGGTCGCAGATCTCGTGCGCCTCCGTTACCGACATCGACCCCGGCACCACCAGGTGGAACTCGATGAAGGTGGCGCGGCCCGCCATTCGGGTACGCAGATCATGGATCTGCAGGGCGCCATCGCCGTTGGCAGCGATCACCTTCCTGATCCTGGTCATCATCTCGCCGGCAACCGATGCATCCATGAGGCCGCCCAAGGACTGTGAGACGATGCGCCAGCCCACCCACAGGATGTGCACAGCGACCGCGGCCGCAAGCAATGGATCGAGAACCTGCCAACCGGTCGCCAGCGCCAACAGCAGGCCGACGATCACCCCCGCCGAGGTCGCGACGTCCGAAAGCAGGTGCCAGCCGTCAGCAGCGATTGCCGGGGAGCGCATTGCGCGGCCGCGGCGGATGAGATGCCAAGCCCACCC
>DASVDU010000043.1:0-8519 GCA_036380915.1 Hyphomicrobiaceae bacterium
ACGGTCCCGTCCGGCTCACGGATCCATTCATGGGGTGCGAGCCGTCCGTCGCCATAGCAGGGCTGCGGCTCCGAGCCGACCTTCGCAAGCGCTCGTTCGGCAATCGCCTCTATGAGTGCGGCGGAAGACCGATCATCGCGCATCTCGGCCCAGGCCGAGAGCGCTTCTGCTATTCGGGATATCCCATCCTGCACCTCGCCAGGCTGCAGCCACTTGGTCGATGCAGCTGCGATCCACGGTCCGAGATGACCCTCCACGAACGCGATGCTTGCATCCGCGCCGGTCAATCGAAGACCTTCCACCCAGGGCGAAGCTTCCCAGCCGTGGCAATGCGCCTCAACAGGAACATATGTGCGGTTCGCGATGCGACGTGGACCCGGCTGGCCCTCCCACCAAAGCTGGCGGTTGGTCAGCGCCAGGCCGGCGAACTTCAGGATGACACGACGCCCCGACCGGAGTCGGACGATTTTCTTCGGCGCCTCGATGATCGGGGCGACGGGCGGAGGCAAAGATCGAAGGCCAGCAAGCCGCTGCCAACCTGCCGTGCCGAGGGGCACCGCCGGCCCGTCTGCGGGCTCGCCGGTGCACGCCTCTGCGGCCGAAGCCAAGGCATCCGGCAACAATCGACCGCCGATATGCGTAGCATCCGGACTGGTCGTCCGGATGCGGCGGTCGTTCCACCAGGCCGTAGCGTTGGCCCCGGCAGAAGCACCAGGACCATAACCGTGGCCGGCAAAAAAGTGGATCGAGTCCGGGTCGGCGCCCCTGTCGACAAAAGCCTGGGCAACCGCGATCATCGATGACCCCGACAGGCCCGGCCCTTCATCGACGACGATATTCTGGGAAGCGGGTCCAATGCCCGGCGGCAGCATTGCGTATCGGAACGGCGCTACCCCGGATGGCCGGACGGTCGCGCAGCCTCTCACAGCGAGGCCCCGCTTGCGGAGAGTCTGCGCCACGACGGCAGAGAGCGCAGTCCCAATGCTGCGCAGTCCGACGATACTGACATCAGCGCCTGACCCACCAAAGCGGTGAGACCAGTCCTCGGCTATTTGTGCGTAGCTGTCGGGATAGAGAGCGTACCAGGCGAAGCCTTCCGGGATTCGGATCTCGAGCTCCTGATCGCCTAATGACTCGTACAGGCACTGCAGCTCCACGTCGAAGCGCCCCACGGCCTGCTTGATCGAAGCTGAGCGGTTGGGACCGGACCTCGCCGCGAGAAACACCATGGCTGCCGCCATCGTGGCCGCGGTAGCTTGCCCTCCGCTGGCCAGCCCCGCATCAAGGACCGCCTGCTCGATCTGCCCGAGGGCGATGAGCCATCGGCGAGCCTCCTCAAGGTCAGGCGCGGAGACCGCTGACGCTCGCGCGCGAAGCAGTCCTGTCAGCCGACGCGGGGACGCGCGAAAGCTTCGTTTGGCGTAAAGCAGCAAGTCCAGAGGCCTCGGCGACAGTTGTCACCGCCGCGAAACACTGGCTGCAAAGCAGAGTTCCTGGCCAGAGTGGCCCACGTTGTCGCGAATCGAACCGGCTGGGTAAAAGCTCAGGCGCGGGCCGCCCTGAGAGCCTCGGGCAGGGCTTCGGACAAGATCGCCAGATCCGCCTCCGTACCTGCGCTGATGCGAATGCAGCGATCGAGCGGTGCCACGCCCGGCATGCGGACGAAGACGTCGCGCGCGATCAGCTCCTCCAGCACGCGCTTGGCGAATGCGCCATCTCCGCCACAATCGACCGCCACGAAGTTCGTCGCCGACGGCAGCGCCTCCAGTCCGTTCGCGCGGACGATCGCGTCGATACGCTCGCGGGCCTCTGCGATCTGCCCGATGACTCGCCCGAGATAGGGCTGGTCGGCAAGGGCCGCGAGCGCGCCCACTTGTGCCATCCGATTGACGCCGAAGTGGTTGCGGATCTTGTCGAAAGAGCGGATCAGGCCGGCTTCACCGATACCATATCCGACGCGCAGACCCGCCAAGCCGTAGGCTTTCGAGAAGGTGCGCAACCGGAGCACCTGCGGATTGGAGACATCGATCGGCGGAATGGCGTCAGCGGGGGCGGTGTCGGAGTAGGCTTCATCGAGCAAAAGGACCGTGCCCGGCGGCAGACCATCGATCAGCCGCTGGACATCCGCCGCCCCCCACCACGAGCCCATCGGATTATCGGGATTGGCGAAGTAGACGAGCTTCGCGTCCTCCCGCCGGGCCGTTTCGAGCAGGGCTTCCGGGTCTTCCCGGTCACCCGCGTACGGGACGCGCACCAGCTTGCCGCCGTAGCCCGCGACGTGAAAGTTGAAGGTCGGGTAGGCACCGAGCGACGAGATCACCGGCTGCCCCGGCTCGATCAGCATCCGCACCGTGTATCCGAGCAATGCGTCGATGCCTTCGCCCACCACGATGTTCTCGAACCCGACCCCATGATGCCTGGCCAATGCCGCCTTAAGGTCGTGGTTTTCGGGATCGGCATACATCCAGCACTCGGAAGCGGCCTGCTGCATGGCCGCGACCACTTGCGGCGAGGGGCCGAAGACGCTCTCGTTGGCCCCGATCCGCGCTCGGAACGATCGCCCGCGCGCCCGTTCCTGCGCTTCCGGACCGACGAAAGGCACGGTCGCGGGCAGCCCCTCGACGAGGCTGGTGTAACGGGGTCCGCGCGGATGCTGTGACACGGGCAGGTCTCCTTGCGTATCGAAGATTCAGATCAGACCCAGCTCGGCCAGCTCCTTGCGCATTTTCGGCGGAAGCTGGGCCAATTGCTGTGACGTCTGGGCGTCCAGATCCGGCGGCGCATCGGCCGGGTCCAGATAGCGCCAGCCCTGGAAGGCGCGCCGCGGCACCGGATGCGTCGGGATGAGCGGCGGGTCGAGAAAGACTAGGCAGCACGGTGTGCCATCGGGCTTCTGGCCCTCGCCGAACCCGGTGATGCGCTGCCGGACCTGCACCACCCCCTTGATGACCCAGTAGAGCGAGCCGCCGTCGAGTATTTCCGCCTGGCGCTTCGGCACCATGCGCGTGCTGTGAAACAGCCGCGGCTTCTGCCCCGCCGCCTCCTGCGCGGCAAGCCGTCCCTTCTGCCAGTTGGCGAGATCCTCGATGCTGTCGGCACCGACGCACAGCTTGATCATGTGCACTGTCATCGGCCGTCGCGTTCCTCCGTGTTCTCCACCACGGCACGTGTCATTCTTGGCAGGCTCATACACCCTGCCGGATCGCAATGCGAGCGCACCTGAAGTGCAACAGCAGCGCAGCTGTGGCAAACTTGAATACCGCAAGCGCCGTACCGCCTCGGCTCGCCGATCCCCCGGCCCGTGGCTGACCCCGTGCTTCAGCTCGCGCTTGCTCGCCCATGTTCAAATCTGCGAATGTCCGATAAGCCTCGGCCGCGCAAGGGAGAAAGCTGACAATGACGGCACTTCGCGAGCTGGTCGCCGAGAACGGACCCATGGCACTGACGCTCGGCGGGCTCGTCATCGGCTTCGCTTTCGGAGCCATCGTGTCCAAGACGAATTTCTGCACCATGGGCTCGATCTCCGACATCGTCTCGTTCGGAGATTACCGCCGGTTCCGTGCGTGGGTGCTTGCCGCCGTTACAGCCCTCCTCGGTGCACAACTCCTGCAATATGCCGAGGTGGTCGAGCTGGCGCGGTCCATGTATCTCGCGCCGAGCGTCAACTGGTTCGGCAATGTGCTCGGCGGGCTGATGTTCGGCTACGGTATGGTCTTCGCCGGCGGGTGCCCCAGCCGCAATCTTGCGCGCGTGGGCGGCGGCGACCTGCGCGCGCTGATGGCGCTGATCGTCATCGGTATCTTTGCGTTCATGTCGATCGGCGGCCTTTTGGGGCCCATACGCGCATGGCTCGAGCAATCGACCGCCGTCAGCCTTGCCGCATTGAATACGCCGACCCAGAGCCTCGGGGATGTGGTGAGCGCCAGCCTTCGCCTCAGCCCCACGACGGGTGCGCTGATCGCGACGACGGCAGTGGCCGTTGCCGGCCTCGCCTACTGTTTCAAGGACGAGGGCTTCCGCAGCTCACCGGTTCACGTATTGTCCGGCATTGGCGTCGGCCTCTGCGTCACGGCCGGATGGGCGGTGACGGGCCTCGCGTTCGACGAGTTGGCCAAACAGCCGGTTGCGCCGATATCGCTCACCTTCGTCCGGCCTGCGGGCGATACGCTGGAATGGCTCGAGCGTTTCACGGCTCTCGGGCTTCCCGGTTTCGGGGTCTCGACCGTCCTCGGCGCCATTCTCGGCTCCTTCGTGACAGCCGCCGCCACGAAGCGGTTCACGATCACCACGTTTTCGGACAAGGCCGATACGATCCGTGTGCTCTCGGGCGCAGCGCTGATGGGCATCGGGGGCGTACTCGCACTGGGCTGCACCATTGGCCAAGGCGTTACCGGCGTGTCGACGCTCGCCATCGGCTCGTTCATCAGCTTCGCCGCGATCGTCACGGGTGGCGTCGTCGGAATGAAAGCCTTCGAGCGCATTCTGATGGCTGAGGTCTGATATCCTCCGTCATCCCGACGGCGCACGAGAGCAGCTTGAGACTTATCCCTTTTCACCCGATCGCATTGCGCCAAAAGCGTCGACTGGTCTCGGAGACCTTCGCGCCGCTATCCCTCACGCGCGCCTCGATGTGCTTGAGGAACCTTTCGGCCTCCTCCTGCCCTACGAGCAGCCAAAGCGAGTGGATGATCCGGGTAATCCGCCTGTGGTTGTGGTCGAACGGAACGAGCCAGTGGTCGTTCTCCTCATAAAACCTCGCCATGCGTTCGGCCGCGCGAACGAGGTTTGCCCGACACACATCAGACTGGCGGATTTGGTCGATGTCCTCGGGTGTCAGGACGGGCGAGCCCGGTACGGCGGCACTCGGCGTCTCCAATGGGAAGAGCCACTGGATGAAGTCATGATGGACCTCGATCTCGCGATCGCTGAAAGCCAGAATATCCTCGAAGGAACGGCCGCGAGCATCCCGCCCAGCGCCCGAGAGAAAAGCTACGATGCTTGAATCCTCAGTGGCCCTCATCGCTTCGCCTCCCGCACCCCATCGGCAGAATCCCTTGACACCCGACTCGAACCAAAACTAACCTCGCTCAACACCTTAATGCCTCACGTAAGGCATTGGCGGGCACGGCAATAACTTCGGGCGGGAGTGTACGGCTGAGTTGGCAAATCGGACGGTTTCCTCGGCTTTCTCCTCCGAACAACTCAACGCGCATCATCCCGGTTTCAGTTCGGGGAGGCCTAATGGGCAAGCGCGTTGCGCTGGCTGGATTCCTGCACGAAACGAATACCTTTGCGCCATCGAAAGCAACGCTCGAAAATTTCGAGCAAGGTGGCGGATATCTGCCGATCTGTCGCGGTGAGGACATTCTCACGCGAGCTCCGGGTGTCAATCTCGGGATTTCTGGTGCACTGGCCCATGGCGCTGCAAATCACTGGACGATGGTTCCGATCGTCTGGACCGGCGCAATTCCCTCCGCTCACGTCGAGAAAGCCGCATTCGAGCAAATCGCGACCGAGATCGTAGAAGGCATCAGGGCTGCGGGCCGGCTTGACGGCGTCTTTCTCGATCTGCATGGCGCGATGGTCGCAGAGCATATCGATGACGGCGAAGGCGAGCTGATCGCCCGTGTGCGCGCAGTCGTCGGCCCCGAGGTTCCGATCGCCGCCAGCCTCGACCTCCACGGAAATGTGACGACGCGCATGGTGGAGCAGGCGGATGTCCTTGTCGCCTTCCGCACGTATCCACACGTCGATATGGCTGAAACCGGCCGGCGCACGGCCGTTCAGCTCGATGCACTCATGGCGCGCGGAAAGCCATTCGCAAAGGCTTTTCGCCGTATCCCCTTCCTTATTCCCATTCCATGGCAGTGCACCGAATTGGAGCCCGCGAGAAGTATTTATCGGCAGGTGCGCGACCTAGAAGCCGGAGCAGTTGCGAGCACGTCCCTTCTCATGGGCTTCCCGGCGGCCGATTTCGAGGAATGCGCGCCGACCGTGCTCGCTTACGCGGAATCCCAAGAAGCCGCGGACGAAGCCGCAGATCGCATCCACGACCTCATGCTTGCGAATGAGCGCGCCTTCGCTGGCCGCGCTTATGACCCGGACGAGGGCGTGCGCGAGGCCATGCGGATCGCCGAGCGCGCGACCCGGCCGGTTGTCATCGCGGATACCCAGGACAACCCCGGCGCGGGTGGCGACTCCGACACGACCGGCATGCTGCGCGCGCTCATACGTAATGGCGCCAAACGGGCGGCCATCGGCATCATGGTCGATCCGGCGGCAGCGCAGGCGGCACACCGGGCCGGCGAGGGAGCGGAGATCTCGATCGCTCTCGGCGGCAAATCGGGAATTGAAGGCGACGCGCCTTTCAACGGGACCTTCCGGGTCGAGAAGCTCTCAAACGGCGCTCTCCATGCCACCGGACCCTATTACGGCGGCACGCATCTGAACCTCGGCCCGTCTGCCTGCCTCTCGATCGACGGCGTGAAGATCGTGGTCGCCAGCCATAAGGCCCAGATGGCCGATCAGGCGATGTACCGGTTCGTGGGGATCGAGCCGCGCGGTCAGGCCATTCTCGTCAACAAGAGCTCCGTCCACTTCCGCGCCGATTTCGCGCCCATTGCAGAAACCATTCTGGTCTGCACGGCTCCCGGCCCCATGCCGCTCGACCCGGCTGCGCTGCCCTGGACGAAGCTGGCCGACGGCATGCGCCTCTCGCCGGGAGGACCCGTGTTCCGCAAAGCTTCCGCGGGATCTGCAGCCCTGGCCGAGGGGAAAGAATAGGGCGCGAGTCTCGTAGACAATGCGGCGAAATTGCCCGACACTTTGCTCATCCTTGCGTGACTTCAACCCAACCTGCAACCGATAGGGGGATGCACGATGTTGAAAGTCCTCGGCCTGCGTCGGCCAGACATCCATGTAGCCCGTCCGTGGGCCAAGGCGGCGACCGGCTTCCTCGCAGCCGCCCTGCTGGCGGGCACCAGCCTGGTTCAGCCTGCAGCCGCAAAGGAAAAGACCATTGTCGGCGTTATGCATTCCGGACTGCGCGTGCTCGATCCGATCATCACCACCGCGCACATCACGCGCGACCACGCCTACATGATCTACGACGTGCTGATTGCGGTCGATGAGAACTTCACGCCGAGACCGCAGATGGCGGACTGGACGATTTCCGATGACAAGCTGACCTACACGTTCACGTTGCGCGACGGGCTGAAGTTCCACGACGGTAATCCCGTCACGGCAGCCGACGCAGTCGCCTCGTTGAAGCGTTGGGGCAAGCGCGACTCGGGCGGCCAGCTCATCTTCGACGTGACTGAAAGCCTCGAAGCGAAGGATCCCAAGACGATTGTCTGGAAGCTCAAGAAGCCCTTCCCGGCCCTTCTCGAGACCGTCGGCAAGCAGTCGGCCGTTCCGCCCTTCATCATGCC
Source organism: Hyphomicrobiaceae bacterium (assembly GCA_036380915.1). Lineage (GTDB taxonomy): Bacteria > Pseudomonadota > Alphaproteobacteria > Rhizobiales > Hyphomicrobiaceae > ZC4RG25. The sequence goes on from DASVDU010000043.1 coordinate 7,431, forward strand.
TGAGCGCGTCGCCAACACGCCGCCTGACAAAGCGATAACGGAGTATGTCGGCTCCGGTCCGTTCGTCTTCGTGGAGTCCGAATATCAGCCCGGCGTCAGCGTCACTTACAAGAAGTTTGCCGATTACGTGCCACGGAAGGAAGAGCCGAGCTGGATGGCCGGCGGCAAGGTGGTCAAGGTCGACCAGGTGAAGTGGATCACGATGCCGGACGCCCAGACGGCGATCAACGCGCTGCTGTCCGGCGAGATCGACTACATCGAGCAGGTGCAGATCGACCTGTTGCCGCTGCTGCAGGCGAGCGATGACGTCGTCGTCGAGACGCGCGACGACCTCGGCTACCAGACCATGGGGCGCATGAACTTCAAGCACCCGCCCTTCGACAATGTGAAGATCCGCCAGGCGGCGCTGAAGGCGCTGAGCCAGAAGGATGTGCTCAACACCCTGATCGGCAACCCTGACTATTATAAGGTTTGCGGCGCCATCTTCGGCTGCGGCACGCCGCTGGCCGACGAGAGCGGCGCCGAGACACTCATCAAGGGCGGCGACAAGGAAGCGGCCAAGAAGCTGCTCAAGGAGGCCGGCTACGACGGCACGCCGGTCGTCCTGATGCAGCCGACGGACGTCGTCACCCTTACGGCTCAGCCTGTCGTTGCTGCACAGGCGCTGCGTGAGGTTGGCTTCAACGTCGATATGCAGCCGATGGACTGGCAGACGCTGGTGACGCGCCGCGCCAGCCAGGCTAAGCCCTCCGAAGGCGGCTGGAACCTGTTCTTCACGAACTGGATGGTGCCAGAGATCAACTCGCCCCTCATCAGCCCCATGTTGAACGGCCGCGGCGACCAAGGCTGGTTCGGCTGGCCGAAGGACGACAAGCTTGAGGAGCTGCGTGCGGAGTTCATCGCCGCGGACACGCCTGAGAAGCAGCGCGAGGTGGCCATTAAAATTCAGAAGCACACGCTCGAGAACGTGATTTACATCCCGCTCGGCCAATATGCTGCCCCGCAGGCACGGAGCAAGAAATTGACGGGCATGATCCCTTCACCGGTGCCCGTTTTCTGGAACGTCGACAAGGCCGACTGACCCGCCTG